>JANLXZ010000177.1:0-7320 GCA_031365375.1 Hyphomicrobiaceae bacterium
CCGAGCCGCTCGACGCGATTGGGGATCGGGCCGTCACCACACTCGAAGGCATCGGCTCAGCCGAACACCCGCACCCGTTACAACAGGCCATCATAGATGAGCAAGCCGGCCAATGCGGCTATTGTATCTCCGGCATTTTGATATCGGCGGCCGCGTTGCTCAATCACACTTCACGACCAACGCGTGCCGATATCGCAACCGCGCTCGACAAGCACCTGTGCCGATGTGGCGCGCACAATCGGTTCATTTGCGCGGTGCAGCGCGCTGCAGCGGCAATGGCGGACGGAGCGCACGAGGCATGATCCGCAATACGCTTCCGCTTGGGTTGGTCGAAAATCCGCGGCTCGATCAGTGGATTGGATTTGACGAGCCGGGCTTTGTCCGGATCGCAACCGGCAAAGTCGAACTCGGCCAGGGCATCTTGACCGCACTGGTGCAGATCGCGGCCGACGAACTCGATGTCGCACCGACGCGCATCCAGCTTTTATCCGGAAATACCAGCGCCTGCCCGAGCGAGGGCTATACGGCCGGCAGCCTATCGATCGAGAATTCCGGCGGTTCGATCCGATTAGTCGCGGCCGAAGTTCGAGCCATGATGCTGACCGCGGCTACGGAGCGTCTTGGCTGCGAGATGACAAACCTCGTTATCGCCGATGGTCATATTTGGCGCGACGGTGCCGCGACCGGGCTTGATTATTGGCAATTGGCCTCCTCGCTCGACTTAACCAAATCCGCATCCGGCGATGCGCCGGTGAAAGCTGCTGCGGCTCGACACTGGATCGGAACCAGCTTGCCGCGCGTGGACTTGGCCGCGAAGGTGTTCGGCGGAGCGCGGCCATTTATTCACGACATGTCCCCGCCCGATCTCTTACACGCACGTGCTTTGCGTCAACCTTGGCCCGATGCCGAGCTAGCGCGACCCGATGCATCGGAATTGACGAATCTCGGTGGGCCCGATGCTCGCGTTGTTCGCATCGGGCAATTCATCGCTGTCGCAGCTGAGACAGAGCGAGCCGCCGCACTTGCAGCAGATCGGTTGGCTGGGCATTTGCAATGGACCGGCGGGCGCCCGCATTTATCAGAGCAAGGAACTAGCGGCTGGATCACAGCGCAGCCGTCGATCGAAAGCGTGATAGAAAGTGGCCCCTCGCCCACGCGTCAGCCGAACAACCAGCGCGTTCGCCGAACGTATTCCAAGCCCTTTCTCGCGCACGCCTCGATCGGGCCCTCATGCGCTCTGGCACGATTTGAGGATGGCCACCTCACGGTGTGGACGCACTCGCAGGGCGTGGTGCCGCTGCGTGGTTCACTGGCCAAGGCGCTGAAAGTCGACCCCGCGCAAATTGGCGTTGTGCACGTTGCCGGTGCTGGTTGCTACGGCCACAACGGAGCAGACGACGCGGCCTGCGATGCGGCGATCATCGCATTGCAAATACCGCGGCGAACTGTGCGCGTGCAATGGAGCCGGGAGGACGAGTTGTCTTCGTCGCCGCTCGGCACCGCAATGGTTGTGGCGATCGACGCCGAAATCTCCGGCGGTGGTTATCCGATCAGTTGGACGACCGAAATTTGGGGCGGCAGTCACGTGCAGCGACCGGGGGTGGCCGGTAACATCAATCTACTGGGTGCTTATGCCTTGCCTGACCCGCCACCACGTCCAGTGCCGATGGAATTGCCGGCGGCAGCTGGCAGCAGCGGCATGCGGAACGCCAGCTTGCTGTATGATGTGCCGCATCAAAAAATCATCAATCACATCACAACTGATTTGGTCCCCCGCACATCATCGATGCGTGGATTAGGGGCGTTTGCGAACGTTTTTGCGATTGAAAGTTTTATCGACGAGTTGGCGAAAAATGCCGGTGCCGATCCACTGCACTTCCGGCTAAAATTGACTTCGGACCCTCGTGCCCGAGCCGTAATGGAGCGCGCCGTCGAGATCGCAGGCGGTCTCATTCGCCCCGACAAAGGCGAATGGCGCGGCCGAGGTTTTGCCTACAGCCGCTACAAGAACCGCGCAGGCTATCTGGCGCTCGTCGTCGACGTTCGCGTCGATGATGAAGTTCGCCTCGAAAAGATCTGGTGTGCTGTCGACTGCGGTCTGGCCATTAGTCCCGACGGTGTGCGCAACCAGGTCGAGGGCGGCATCATTCAAGCCGCAAGCTGGACCTTGAAGGAACAGGTGCTATTCGATGAGGGTCAGATTGCGAGCCGCGCCTGGGACACTTACCCGATTCTGAAATTCTCCGAGGTGCCCGAAATCGATATTGAGCTAGTCGATCGTCCGAACGATCCCACCCTCGGCGTCGGCGAAGTATCGCAAGGACCGACGGCGGCCGCAATTGCCAACGCCGTGGCGGATGCGCTTGGCGTTCGCATCCGCGATCTGCCGCTCACGCGGGATCGGATCATCGCTGCAATGAGTTAGAGCCCCAGCAACTTCTTCGCGTTGCCACCGCAAATCGCCGCCGTGGTTTCGGCATCGAAATTGGTGCCGACGACGTGGCCGATCGGGTCGTAGTCGGCCATGTCGAACGGATAGTCGGTACCCATCAGAATCTTATCGACACCAAACAAGCGCACCAGTTCGGCCAACTGATGCGGGGTGAACACCACTGTGTCGAAATAAATGCGCTTGAGATACGTCGTCGGCGCGTACGGCAGGTTGCAGTTGGAATCCGATCGCGCGCCCCACGCGTGATCGATGCGACCCGAGTAGGCGGGCAGGTACCCACCGCCGTGCACCGCCAGCACCTTCAAGTTCGGATGCCGCTCCATCACGCCTTCGAAGATCAGGTAGTGCAGCGCTAGCGTCGTCTCCAACGGATTACCGACAACATTGTTGAAGTAATGCTTGGTAAAGCGCTCGCCGTGGGTAAAGCCGTTCGGATGGATGATGACGAGCGCACCTAATTCCTCGGCGCGCTTCCAGAACGGCGCGAACAACGGGTCGGACAGTTCCTTGCCCGCGATCGTCGTCAGGATCTGCACGCCTTTGAATTTCAACGCGCCCATGCAGCGCTCGAGTTCGCTAACCGCTTCGGCTGCATCCATCATCGGCAAGCTGCCGAAGCCGACGAAGCGATCCGGTCGCTGCGCCACGTACTCGGCAATACCGTCGTTCAAAATTTTTGTTGCCTTGACTGCGATGTCATTCGGCACTGTGTAATAGCACTGCGGCGGCGGCGGCAGGATTGCTTGCATATCGAGGCCCATATCATCGAGCGCTGCCAAGCGGTGATCCAGCGAACGCCGGCTGAAAATGTCGGCTTCCTGCTTGCTGTTGAGTGCCTTGGTTTCTGCATCTGCAAAGTGCGCAAGAGGAACGGTTGCCCAATCGAGATGCGGCTTCACGATCTCGAAAGCAGCCGGCACACCGACGTGCGCGTGGATGTCGATCGTTACGCTCTTCGGCCGGGTCTCGCGACCTGGCTTGCCGTGTACGCGGGCAGCGGTCGGCGCATACTTGTTCCATTGGATGGTCATCGGCATCTCCCTTTTGTCGCTGTGATTTTTCAGTCGTTGAGCTGGCTGCCGTGATCGAGTTTGTCGCGAACCTGATCGTTCGAGAGCACCCAGCCGAGGCAGCGGGCGACGTTCTGAAGCCCGAGAATGTGAAGGTCGTCGCCATACATGCTGGCCACGCAATCCGAAAGTACGACGACGCGATAGTCGTGATTGAATGCCGTGAAGGCTGTGTTGAGCACGCAGGTGTTGGTATTGATGCCCATCAACAGCACGTTTTTCACGCCGAGCGTCCTGAGCAAATTATTCAGATCGGTACCGTGAAAGCAATCGAGCCGCTTCTTGTTGTCGATCACGTAGTCGGTGGCGCGATATAGTTCTGGGATCAACTCCGTGCCTTTTGAGCCGGCAAGGTTATGCCCGTTGACAGTGGAGCGCCGGCCGGGCGTCAAGCGGTCTTCGTCCGTCGTCGCGTCGTGCAGCGTGCGCCAGAACGGATTGACCATGCCTTCGCTACCCAGCCCCGGGATATCGCGATAAACAAGCTTGATGTGCACGATCGGCATGCCCTGACTGCGTGCATGATCGAGTATGCTTGCCGAATGCCGGATGACGCGCGTGGCATCGTCCGGTTTAGCCGGCATCGTCGCGACTTCCATATCGAGGTGGCCGCGATGCATATCGATCGTCAAGATCGCAGTTTCGCGCGGTCTCAGCACCAGCGCAGCGTTCAAGTTTGCAGCCATCGTCGAACGATCGACGAGCGTTACTGTTTGTGGGCTAGCCATGACGATCGACCTTTGCGGTGTTCAGGATTTTGGCGGAATGACCGGCAGTAAAATATACGAAGGGCAAATCTCGTTGAAATGCAGTGTCGTCGTGCCCGCAAATAGATCGGCAGGGCGATCGAGTGGATCATCATGCAGGAATGGTCCGCAGCCGCGAAGCTCATTTTTGAAGTTCGATAATTTGCCGCCACTGCCGCCGCCATATTCATAATCGCGGCCACGCACCGTCAATGCAATGCGGCAACCGGCTGGAATGACAATCGACGTCGGCAGCAGTTCGATGTCGAGTCCGACAGGCTCACCGGGCGTGAGCGGCTGCATCTCGTCGTGCGTGTGAGAGGGGCGGTAAGGCCGCGAGAGTTCAGGGTCGAGCTTGCGATGTGACGCGCGCAGCCAACCTTGTGCAACAGGCGTATGCGGATCGATCGCTCCTTGAAACACGATCTCCTTCATGTCGGGCGCGAATACCCGAAGGATGAGAAATAGATCGGCGTCGGTGGTCGACGAAGACACGAAGAGCTTTGCGGCGATCGGACCTGTAAGTTCGGTCTCTCGTTCAAGCGGCGGCGAGAGAAACGTCAAACCACCGCCTTGCGCCTGAAAACTCTTCGATCCACTCTCTCGTGGCGGGTTGAATCTGAGCGAGCTATCCGCTGGATCGAGATAGAGCTTGGACCACAAGGTTCGCGCGATCGGCCATTCCGCCTCGCCTCGTTTGACAAACGTTTCGTCAGGCTGACGAATTTGCAGAAGCACGCGCGGCTGGTCCGCCCACGCGGCTTTGTCGCCCTTCAAATAGCAATCGAAAAAGCGTCGCTGCAGCATGCGGCCGTAGTCGGTGTAAAAATGCGTCCAATGCTCGATGCCGTGCGCTTCCAGAAATTTCTCGGGCGAAGCCGCACGGACAAACCCTTCGAAGTTACCGCGCGTGTGCAGCCCTTGTCCGCCCCAGTTCGCCGCCGAGAACAGCGGAACCTTAACCTGATCCCACTGCGGCGAGCGCGCCTTATGATAGTCGTCATCGAGCGGGTGACGACGGATCTCAGCGCCGAAGTCGCAGCGGTTCAGCGCAAGTTCTTCCTCGGATAACAGTTCATCACCACAGATGAGCTGACCAGTTGCCCGGCTGCGACGGCCGCGTTCGCCAATCCCGTGCTGCACCGTCTTGACTTGCATGTCGAACCAGTTCGCCCAGAACGTCGATAGGATGCCGCCGTGATGCGTCGCATCGCGATAGAAGTCGGCAGCGCCTTCCCATATGCACATCGCCGCCAAATGCGGTGGCTGCAGCGATGCCACTTGCCATTGGTTCATCGCGAAATATGAGACACCGTTCAATCCGACTTTGCCGTTCGACCAGGGTTGGATGCCGGCCCACTCGATACACTCGTAAAAGTCTCGCGTTTCCCGCGGCGAGAATGGGTCGATGAAACCAGACGACATTCCACAACCACGTGAATCGACACGCACGCAGACGTAGCCATCTGGCACCCACTTCTCAGGGTCGGCCACCTCCCAGCTTTGATAGCGATTGGTCGAGCCAGCCGTGACATCGGGGTGGCGCTCCGCCATACGGTCCCATGCGCTTGGGTAACCATCCTGAAATGCGAGGCCCTTGGCATAGGGGCCATAAGTCAGGAGGACGGGGTAGCGACCTTTGGCGACGGGGCGAAAAATATCGGCGCGCAAGACCAAGCCATCGTCGGCGGTGATCGGAACATTCCAGTCGATACGCATACCATCGCGCACTTCGCTGCGCGTCGGCGCCGATCGCTGATCGAAATTGTCTTGCACGCCGCGACGTTCTTCCACGCTCACCCCGAAATCGGATACCGCCGCAACCTAGGCCGCCTGATTGGACAAAAGGAAATCACAAGTCGTGCTTCGATAGATCAATTTTCATGATGCTTTTGCAGTCTCAATATCGGATAGGCTGCCGCAAAGCCTTGGTGCGGTTGACGGAGACATTAAATGCGCATTGGAATTGCAGGTTTGGGCCGCATGGGAGCCGCGATCGGCCTCCGGTTGATCGAGGTCGGCCACGAACTCACGGTCTGGAACCGGTCGCCCGACAAAACCAAGCCGCTGATCGATGCAGGCGCAACGCTTGCATCGTCGCCGAGCGAACTCGCAGAGCGCGTCGACGCCATCATCACCATCCTGACCAACGCCGAAGCACTGGAAGCGATCTACGGCGGTTCAGCGGGTGTTCTGGCAGCCAACCTCACCGGCAAGCTCGTCATCGAGATGAGCACGGTACAGCCACACGACGAAACCGCACTTGCGGAAAAGGTTCGAAGCCGTGGCGCAGCCTTTGTCGAATGTCCAGTCGGTGGTACCACGGGCCCCGCTCGGCAAGGCAAACTGCTCGGGCTCGTCGGTGGCGAGGCTGCCGACCTCGCGCGCGCACGGCCGCTGCTCGATCAAATGTGCCGCCGCGTCGAACACGTCGGCCCGGTTGGCGCCGGTGCCAGCATGAAACTTGCGATCAACCTCCCGCTGCTGGTCGCCTATCAAGCGCTCGGCGAAGCCTACACGCTGTGCCGTCATCTCGGCCTCGACAACACCGCGCTGATGGAATTGTTCTCCGACACGTCGGGAGGGCCGAACGTCCTTAAGGTCCGCGGGTCCGCGATTGCCGCCGCATTATCCGGGGCCGAACCAGGCCCGCCCGCCTTCGATATCGACTCGATCCGCAAAGACCTGCGCACGATGATCGCCGAGGCGCATCGCCTGGGCGGCTCGTTACCCCTGGTCGAGCGTACGCTCGCGGTTTACGACGATGCCGCCAAGCAAGGTTGGGGCACACGCGATGGCGCCTACCTGCCCGCCTATTGGCCCGGCCACGGCAAAGCCTGACAATCGCCATCAACGAAAACGACATCGAGGAACGACGCCATGTACGCGCCCGCCGGGGTTAAGACCGACCACAACATCGTGCCGGTATCGGATACCATGCGTGCCTGGGTGCTCGGTGACCCGGAGCAGTTGATCATCACCGAAAAGCCGGTGCCGGTGCCGAAGCGCGCCGAAGTTCTCGTGCGCATCGACGCGGTTGCCATCTGTGCGA
>JANLXZ010000181.1:0-35159 GCA_031365375.1 Hyphomicrobiaceae bacterium
GGATTTGCAGCAGCAACACGGGCTGGCCTATCTTTTTATCGCTCACGATTTAGCCGTCGTTCGAAATATTTCGAGCCGTGTCGCCGTGATGTTTTTAGGGCGGATCGTGGAGCTGGCGAGCGCTGAAGAGCTTTTCAGCAACCCTATGCTCCCATACACGCGCGCACTGTTGGAGGCAGCGCGGTTGCCCGACCCGGTGGTCGAATAGACACGCCCGCGGGTGATCATCCGCGGCGAACTTCCAAGCCCTCTGCGTCCACCCTCCGGCTGCGTGTTTCATCCCCGCTGCAGCATTGCGAAGCCTAGCTGCAAGATCGACGTTCCAACACTGGACGAGCGCGCGGCAGACCATTTTGCCGCTTGCCCTCACACCTGATGGAGTACCAAGCGATGCGTATCCTTCGCACGATTACGACGGCATTGTTGGGAGCTGCGCTGGTTGGCAGCCCGGCAATTGCCCAGACGACCAAGCCGGCGGCCCAAACGCAAACTACTCAAGCCAAGGAAACGCCGAAGCCCGGCGGGCAACTAAAATTCTCGGTCGTCGCCGAACCGCCGAACTACGATTGTCATGCCTCGACGACCTTCGCGCTCATTCACCCCATCGCCCCGCACTACTCGACATTACTCAAGTTCGATACGGCGAATTATCCAAAAATCATCGGTGACTTGGCAAAGAGCTGGACGACATCGCCCGATGGTCTGAGCTATACGTTCAAGCTGAACGATGGCGTCAAATTCCACGACGGCAGTCCGCTGACGTCGGCAGACGTGAAGGCCAGTTACGATCGCATCGCCAATCCACCGACCGGCGTCATCTCAGCGCGCAAGGCCTATTATGCCGACATCGCGTCGATCGAAGCACCCGATGCCGCGACCGTGATTTTCAAAATGAAAACGCCTATTGCGGGCATGCTGGAAAGCCTCGCCTCGCCCTACAACTGCATCTACTCGGCCGCCAAACTCAAGACCGATCCAAAATTTCCGGAAAACAACATTTTGGGGTCGGGTGCCTTTAGCTTCGTCGAGCACGTCAAGGGTTCAAGCTGGGAGGGCAAGAAGTTTGATGGCTACTTCCGCAAGGGCCTGCCTTACCTCGACGGTTACAAGGCGTTTTTCGTCAAGTCCAACGGCGTCGTGCCGGGCATGCTTGGCGGACAGTTCGATACCGAGTTCCGCAGCCGAAATCCGGCTGAACTAGCGCAGCTGAAAGAGAAGATGGCCGACAAACTGACTGTCAATGAAGGCCCATGGGTCGGCAGTCTGATCGTGATCTTCAATACGAAGAAGAAGCCGTTCGACGATGTGCGTGTACGGCAAGCACTTTCACTTGCGATCGATCGCTGGGGTGGCAGCCAAGCATTGTCGAAAATCTCGGTGTTGCGTCATGTCGGTGGCGTGATGCGGCCGGGCTTCGATATGGCTTTGCCACAGGCCGAACTCGAAAAGTTGCCGGGCTATGGTCGCGATATTGAAGCCTCGCGTGCGCAAGCACGTAAACTTCTCAAGGAGGCGGGTGCCGAAAACCTCACTTTCAAATTGCTCAACCGCAACGTCGCCGAGCCTTATACACCGGGCGGCATCTACGTGATCGACCAATGGAAGCGAATCGGCGTCTCGGCCAGCCACGAGCAGCTCGAAACCAAGCTGTACATTGACAACTCGACATCTGGAAATTTCGACGTGGCGATCGAGTTTGTGAACGACTACATGGACGATCCAACCGCCCAGTTCGCCAAGTATCTGACCAAAGCAGCATCCCCGGTCGGCTATTCTGGCCACGAGGATGTCAAGCTCGACCAAATGTACGAAAAGCAACGGCGCATTACCGATCCGGTCGCGCGCAAGGCCTTCGTGCAAGAGATGGACCGTTACGCAATCCGGCAAGCCTACAACGTACCGCTATTGTGGTACCATCGGATCATCGCGAGACACTCAGCAATTAAAGGGTGGAACTTCACGCCGACCCACTATGTCGGGCAGGACCTCGTCGAGGTTTGGCTCGATCGCAAACCATAAAACCTAAAAAAAAAACGATCCAGGGAGAAGACCGGCCAATGAACGTATTGCTGAGACTAAGCTTGGCAAGCCTCGCACTGTCGGGGCTCGCCAATACTCCGGCACAAGCCCAGACACCGAAGAAGGGCGGGATCTTGAATTTTGCCGTCGTCGCGGAACCACCGACATACGATTGTCACGCGACGACGACTTTCGCGACGCTGCACCCGGTGCGGCCGCACTACAGCGGACTTCTCAAGGTCTCCGGCGATGTGAACAAGAAGCTGGAGCTGAAGGGCGATCTGGCGGAGAGTTACGAGGCATCGAAGGACGGCCTGACCTACACGTTCAAGCTGCATCGCAATGTGAAGTTCCATGATGGATCACCGTTTACATCAGCCGACATCAAGGCAACTTACGAACGCATCATCAATCCGCCCGCGGGCATTGTTTCAGCGCGCAAGGCGTTGCACGAAGACATCGTCGCGATCGACACGCCCGACGCCCATACGGCGATCTTCAAGTTGAAGGCACCGAATGCTTCGATGCTGAATAATTTTGCTTCGCCCTTCAACTGCGTCTACTCGGCCGCGAAGTTAAAAGAAGATCCGAAATATCCAGAAAAAGAGCCGATGGGCACCGGCGCATTCGTGTACGTCAACTATGTACGTGGCTCGACCTGGGAGGCGAAGCGGTTCGACGCCTACTTCGAATCCGGCAAGCCCTACCTCGACGGTTACAAAGCCTACTTCGTGAAGGCAAACGCAGTCGTCCCCGGCATACAAGGGGGCCAGTTCGATGCAGAATTTCGCGGACGAACGCCGAAGGAGCGCGATCAGCTTGTCGATGCGATGAAAGACAAGGTGACGGTATTGGAAGGTCCGTGGACGACCAGCCTGCTCCTCACCTTCAACACCAAAAAGAAACCATTCGACGATATCCGTGTGCGCCAGGCACTCAATCTGGCGGTCGATCGCTGGGCAGGTTCAGCGCCGCTGTCAAAAATCTCAATGCTCAAGTTCGTCGGCGGGTTTACCCGAACCGGTTCGGAATGGGCGCTGCCAGAAGAAGAACTGGTCAAAATCCCGGGTTACGGAAAAGACGGCGCCAAGGCGCGCGAGGAAGCCAAAAAATTGCTGGCAGCGGCAGGCGTGCCCAACCTCAAGGTTAAGCTTGTCAACCGCAACATCGCCGAACCCTACACCCCCGGCGGCATATTCGTGGTCTCGGAATGGAAGAAGATCGGCGTCGAAACCGAGCATCTCCAACTTGAAAACAAGTCCTACTTCGAGGCTCAAGCTTCCGGCGACTTCGACGCGACTTTGGAGTTCATCTCAGACTTCGTCGACGATCCATCGCAGCAGTTCGTGAAGTTTTACTCGGCCTCGAAATCACCCGTGAACGTATCGGGCGCCGAGGATCCCGAACTTGATGCGTTGTTCGCCAAGCAGGCGACCACCATCGATCCGGTCGAGCGCCGCAAGATCACGAACGCCTTCGAAAAACGTGCGCTGACCCAGAGCTATTCGATGATGTTGTACTGGTGGCAGCGCATTGTCGTCATGAATACGAAAATCAAAGGGTGGGAGCTGCATGCCAGCCACTTCACCGGACAAGACCTCAGCAATGTTTGGTTGGATCAATAAAACCAGATGTTCCGTTTCCTACTCCGCCGCTTCGCCCTGCTGATCCCGACACTGTTGGGCGTGGCCGTCGTGACGTTCTTCTTGATCCGGGTGATGCCGGGCGATCCCGTCGTCGTCAAGCTGCGCGCAGATGGGGCGGCGGTAAGCGAAGAAACCATCCAAGCCGAACGCAAACGCCTCGGCTTGGATAAACCACTATCCGCGCAGTTCGCCGACTACATGGTCGGCCTCGCACATTTCGATCTCGGTAACTCACTGTGGACTGGCCAGCCCGTCACAAAGGAAATCGCGCTACGGTTCCCCGTGTCTCTGCAAGTTGCGATCATGGCCACCATCATCGCATTGTTGATCGCTATACCGCTCGGGATCCTGTCGGCGGTCTATCGAGATACCTGGATAGACTACGTGGTGCGCATAGTCGCGGTGTCCGGCTTGGCCATCCCCTCGTTTTGGCTCGGCATGCTGATGATCATGGGGCTGCTGGCCTGGAAGGATTGGCTGCCCCCGATTGGCTATGTGCCACTGCTCCAGGATCCGATCGCCAACCTACAGGTGACGATCATGCCGGCGATCTCGGTCGGCTATCGCTACGCCGCTATAGCCACCCGCATGATGCGCTCGGCACTGCTGGAAGTATTGCGCGAGGACTACATCCGCACCGCTCGAGCGAAGGGATTGTTTCAATCGCTCGTCGTCAGGCGACACGCCCTGCGCAACGCTCTCCTACCCGTGGTCACTGTAATCGGTCTCGAGTTCGCCTTCTTGATCGGTGGCCTCGTCGTCACCGAGCAGGTGTTCAACTTGAACGGCATCGGCAAATTGTTCGTGGATGCAACGACACGCGGCGATTTCAATTTGATCCAAGGGCTCGTGCTGTTGATTGCCGTAATCTTTATCATCGTCAATCTTGTGGTCGATCTGCTGTACGGTGTGCTCGATCCTCGCATCCGCGTGAGCTAAGGAATTAGGTTCATGGCTGACACCTCTATCGTCCCCGCCGCCGCCAAAGTTGCGAGCGATGCTATTCCGCGCCGGCCGAACCCGGTGTGGCAGTTCATCCGCTCGCAGCCGCTCGGCTTTATCGGGTTCATCGTCATTATGGCCTATGTCATAGCGGCCGTCGGCGCGAGCCGGATCGCACCGTTCGACCCCGAGGAGATCGACTTTGCGGCCATGCTGGGTGCCCCCAACAGCGAACACTTTCTGGGCACCGATCAGTTCGGCCGCGATGTGTTCAGCCGCATCGTATACGGCGCACGGACGGCGCTCGCGGTTGGCATCTTGTCGTCGTTATTCGGCTGCTCGCTCGGCGCCCTGATTGGGGCTGCATCGGGTTACTGGGGCGGCACCATCGACACCATAATCCAACGCTTCGTCGACGTGATGTTGTCGTTCCCGATCATCGTGCTCGCCATGGTCGTGGTGGCGGTGCTGGGAAAGTGGCCCGTGTTCGGGGTCGACATGAACCTGGTGGCTGCGATTTCGCTGCCGATCATCCCGAAGATGGCGCGGATCGCACGCTCGTCCACACTGTCGATCGTGCAAATGCCGTTTATCGATGCAGCGCGTGCCGCTGGGTTCGGCGATCGCCGGATTATCCTGCGCCACATCCTCCCCAACATCGTGGCCCCTTACCTGATCATGACGACAGCCTTTATCGCACAAGCAATCTTGCTCGAAGCGTCTCTGTCGTTTCTGGGGCTCGGTGTCACCGAGCCGACGCCGGCTTGGGGCTTGATGCTGTCTGGCGCGAGCGCCGATTTCTACAAGACCGCACCGTGGATGATCCTTTTCCCGGGCCTCGCAATTACGCTTGCCGTGTTCGCCTTCAACATGTTCGGCGACAGCTTGCGCGACTGGCTTGATCCGAAGATGCGCGGCTAATGCCCTCTCAGTGAACCGCAGGCGTGACCGACACTACGGCTGCTGCGATGAATGCGGCGGCCGCTATGAACGCGAGTAAGGCTGTTTTGACGTCGCTTTTGTTTACGGTCATTTCACTGGCCCGGGGTTGAAGATTACCGCTGGCAGGCAATTGCTTGAAACTTCCAGCTTTGATAAACCTTAGTCCCGGCCCGTTGACCCCGGCCTGAACGCACCATTTATCCCCCGTTCATCTAACGCGTTAGGCCTCAGTGATCGGCAGCGCGCTCGAGTGTTTTACCTGCGCCAGGGCAAAACTCGACTCGATGCTGGCAACACCGTCTAATCGGGTCAGCGTCTGCTTCAAGAACCGCTCATAGTCGGTGAGATCACGAGCGACGACGCGCAGGAGATAGTCGCGAGTGCCGGTCATCAAGTAGCACTCGACGACTTCTGGCCAGCGTCTAATCGCCTCTTCGAAGCGAAGCATCGTGTCTTCCCGCTGTCGTTCGAGCTTTATCGAAACGAATACGCTCACGGGCAACCCGACCTTCGTTTGATCGATGACGGTCGAGTAGCCTTGAATGACACCTGCCTCTTCCAGGTTGCGAATACGGCGTAGACATGGACTTGTGGTTAGCCCAACCTTTTCTGCAAGCTCGGTCGCCGATAAGCGCCCGTTATCCTGCAGCGCTGCGAGCAGACGGCGATCGATGGCATCAAGCGGCATGTTGGCTAATCCTGTCAATTACCGGCGAGAAGTTAGCAGAGATCGCTACATTTAATTTTTATCTTGGCGAAATTCGCAATGTATCGCCACTCGAATTGCGCTAACGAACTATACCCAGAGGCAGATCCGATGATGACAAATGGCATGGCTGTGGCAGATACCGCGACGAACGTCACCCTCGCCGATATCGAGCAGGCGGCCAGCGTCATAGAAGGCGCGGTTTTGATCACCGACTTCGATCACAGCCGTACGCTTTCGGACCTACTGGGATGCGAGGTGTGGCTGAAATTCGAAAACCTCCAATTTACCGCCTCCTTCAAGGAACGCGGCGCGTTGAACCGGCTGACGCACCTAACCGGCGCGGAGCGCAAAGCGGGCATTATCGCAATGTCCGCCGGAAACCACGCGCAGGGGGTCGCCTATCATGCGAAGCGGCTTGGAATCCCAGCCACTATTGTGATGCCGGTCGGCACGCCATCGATAAAGGTTGAGAATACCAAGGGCCATGGCGCAACCGTGATTGTCACCGGCGCCACGTTGGAAGACGCTGCCCGCTTCGCCCATGACTATGCAACGAAACATGGGTTTACATTTATTCATCCCTACGACGATCCTCTGATCATTGCCGGTCAAGGCACGATCGGACTCGAGATGCTCTCAGCTGTACCAGACCTCGACATCATCGTGGTGCCGATCGGTGGCGGCGGATTGATCTCAGGGGTTGCCGTAGCTGCAAAGGCGATCAAGCCGTCGACCAGGATCATCGGCGTTCAGGCCGAACTGATGCCGGCGATGTACAATCGAATTAAATGCGCCGACCTGCCGGTGCGCGGCGACACGCTCGCCGAAGGCATCGCCGTGAAAGGTTTGGGGGTCATTACAGAGCGGCTGATCCGCGCGCATGTCGATGATATTCTGTTGGTCAGCGAAAATCAGATCGAGCATGCGGTCTCACTTCTGATCAACATCGAGAAAACGGTGGTCGAGGGCGCAGGTGCCGCGGGCCTCGCAGCAGCCTGTGCCCACCCCGAGATATTCAAGGGTGCTAAAGTCGGCTTCGTTCTATGCGGCGGCAATATCGACCCCAGGTTGTTAGCCTCGGTGCTTACGCGCGAATTGGCGCGGGAAGGCCGCCTATCGCAACTGATCATCGATCTGATGGATCGCCCGGGACAATTGGCACGGGTTGCGACACTTCTCGGCGATGCTGGAGCCAACATTGTCGACGTATCGCATCAACGAACTTTCTCCGATTTACCGGCCAAGGGCACACTGCTGGAGGTCGTGATCGAGACGCGTGACCGCGCCCATCTGGACGGCACCGTCGCCCAACTTCGCAATGCTGGATTTGAGGTTAAACTACAAAACAATCCCGGCGGAAATAACTAACAATCATTTGAGGGTTCCCATGGACGGCTCGTTAACTCCCATCGATCGCTCTGCCACCGTCGCCATGCTGCGCGAGCTCGAGCGCAAAGTGCTGTGGCTGTCGTCGTACATGATCCACAATGCCAATCACGAGCGTGAGGCGGTGGATGGCTTGAAAGTCGGCGGGCATCAAGCGTCTTCCGCTTCGATGGCAACCTTGATGACAGCGCTTTATTTTCATATCCTGCGCCCCGAGGATCGCGTCGCCGTCAAGCCACACGCGAGCCCGGTGTTTCATGCCATCCAATACCTCTTGGGAAATCAGACCCTCGACAAGCTGCAAAACTTCCGGGCATTCGGAGGAGCGCAAAGCTATCCCTCACGTACCAAGGACAAGGCCGATGTAGATTTCTCTACTGGCTCCGTGGGCTTGGGAGTGGCGCAAACCGGCTTCCAATCCCTGATCCAGGATTATGTGCACGCGAAAGGCTGGTCGAAAGACTGGCCGAAGGGGCGCATGATCTCGCTGATGGGCGACGCCGAGATCGACGAAGGCAACATCCACGAAGCGCTGCTGGAGTACTGGAAGCACGGGCTCACGAACACGTGGTGGGTCGTCGACTACAACCGGCAGAGTTTGGACAGTGTGGTCTCCGACCAGCTTTTCATGAAAGTTGCCGGGTTATTTGAAAATCTCGGCTGGCATGTTGCGCTGATCAAGTATGGCAAGCTTCTCGAGGCGATCTTCAAAAAGCCCGGCGGAATGGCGATCCAACGTTGGATCGACGATTGTCCGAACCAGCTTTATTCAGCGCTTGTGTTCCAAGGCGGCGCCGCATTCCGCAAGCAGCTCGAGATGGATCTCGACGGTCAGACCGAGGCCCTCGCCATCGTGCGCGGTCACTCCGATCCGGATCTTGCGCGCCTGATGACCAATCTCGGTGGACATGATCTCGAGACTATCCTCGAGACGTTCGCCAATGTGCCGACCGATAAGCCTGTGTGCTTCATCGCGTATACCATTAAGGGGTTCGGGCTACCGTTTGCCGGCCACAAGGACAATCATGCCGGTCTGATGAACAAAACCCAGATGCAGGAATTTCGCAGCCAACAAGGCATCAACCAGGGCGAGGAGTGGGACCGCTTCGCCGGCCTGACCAAACCGGCGTTCGAAATCGAAAGCTATCTGCGCGAGGTGCCCTTCAACAAGCGCGGCCCCAGGCGTTTCGTAGCAGCACGCATCCCCGTTGGCGAACAAGTCGTCGTCGACACAAAAGGCTCGATCTCGACGCAAAATGGCTTCGGCAAAATCCTCGACGAAATCGCCAAGGCCAACGGGCCCTTGGCCGAGCGCATCGTCACCACCTCACCCGATGTTACCGTCTCGACCAACCTCGGCCCCTGGGTCAACCGTCGCGGATTATTCTCGATGGCGAGCAAGGAAGATGTGTTCAAGGATCGCGGCTTGATGAGCCCGCAGAAGTGGGAGATGAGCCCGAAAGGCCAGCACATCGAACTGGGCATCGCCGAGATGAACTTGTTCCTGACGCTTGGCGCTGCGGGGCTATCGCACGCGCTGTTCGGGGAGCGGCTGATCCCGATCGGTACGCTATACGATCCTTTCATCATGCGCGGTCTCGATGCGTTGAACTACGCTTGCTATCAGGATGCCCGGTTCATCGTGGTGGCAACTCCGTCCGGCTTGACGCTCGCGCCAGAGGGCGGTGCTCATCAATCGATCGCGACACCACTGATCGGTATCGCGCAGGATGGTCTGGCGTCGTTCGAACCGGCCTACGTTGATGAGCTCGGGGCAATATTGCATTGGGCATTCGATTACGTTCAGCGCAACGGTACCGTCGACGACGGCGAAGGCTGGTCGCGCGACAACAAAGGTGGGTCGGTGTATTTGCGTCTGTCGACACGGCCGATCGAACAGATCAATCGCACGCTCGACCCGATCCAGCGCCAAAACGTCATCGACGGCGGCTATTGGATGCGTAAGCCCAACCCATCGACTGTTCTGTGTATCGTCGCCATGGGTGCGGTGATGCCGGAAGCGATCGAGGCAGCAGCCTACCTCGGATCGGAGCGGGCCAGCATCGGGGTCTTCGCGGTCACGAGCGCCGACCGTTTGTCGGCTGGATGGCACGGCGCTCAGCGCGGTCGGGAACAAGGTGACACGACCGCCATATCGCACGTCGAGCGATTACTCTCGGCCTTGCCGCGTGATGCCGCAATCGTCACGATTTGCGACGCACATCCCGAAACGCTTTCCTGGATCGGCGCGGTTCAGGGACATCGCGTTCGGGCTCTGGGTCCTGAACACTTCGGCCAATCCGGATCGATACCTGAGTTATACGCTCACTACGGGATGAACGTGGACGCGATCGTCAATGCCGGGCGGTCGATGCGACGCGGCAACTGAGCACGTCGACATTACTTGGTTGATCGCCAAAATTACACTCTGGCCTCGCACCGGAAGGCGTATTAGCATGAGGCTGCATCGACGCGAACGCCCTCCCCTGTCTGGAGGATAAGTTTGCGCGCATGAGTGAGAGCTATTCAACAGGCTATCCTGGGAGGACGCCACAGCATGTCGACCGTCAATAGACGCAAGTTCTTGAAAGCCGCCGGTGTTGGCGGCACAGCCGCCGCAGCTTCGGCGTTGGCAGCTCCAGCGATCGCCCAGTCGATGCCCGAAATCAAGTGGCGCAGCACGGCCAGTTGGCCGAAGTCCCTGGACACGCTTTACGGTGGCGCGGAATTGATCGGCAAACGCGTTTCCGACCTTACCGACGGGAAATTCCAGATCCAGGTTTTTGCTGCCGGCGAAATCGTGCCGGGCCTGCAGGTGCTCGACGCCGTGCAGAATGGCACGGTCGAGTGCGGCCACACGGCGCCCTATTATTACTTCGGTAAAGACGACGCTTTCACCTTCGGGTCGGAGCTGCCTTTCGGCATGAACAGCCGCATGAAAAACGGCTGGTTCTATCATGGTGGTGGCATCGAACTTTTCAATGAGTTTCTGAAAACCTATGATTGCATCGGCTTCCCCTCCGGCAACACGCACTGTCAGATGGGCGGATGGTTCCGCAAGGAAATCAAGACGATGGAGGACATGAAGGGCCTTAAAATGCGCCTCGGCGGCTTCGCCGGAAAGATTGTCCAGCGGGTCGGCATGGTACCGCAGCAGATTGCTGCTGGCGATATCTACCCGGCACTGGAAAAGGGTACGATCGACGGTGCCGAGTGGGTCGGCCCGTACGATGATGAAAAACTCGGTTTCGCCAAAGTGGCTAAGTTCTACCACTATCCAGGCTGGTGGGAGTCGAGCTCGTCGAACATGCAGTTCATCAATCTGAAGAAGTGGAATGAACTGCCGAAGCTTTATCAAAACGTACTGCAATCGGCATGCGCCGAAGCCAACGGTTGGGTGGCGTCCAAGTACGACGCGGTCAACCCTGCGGCGCTCAAGCGCTTGGTCGGTGCGGGCGCGGTATTGACGCCGTTCTCACCGGAAGTGATGGACGCTTGCTACAAGGCGGCAAACGATCTCTACACGGAACTGAACAGCAAGAATCCTTGGTTCAAGAAGCTTTACGATCACTACACTGCCTTCCGCAACGACTCGTATTTGTGGCATCAGGTGGCTGACTACACGATGGAAAGCTACATGATCCGTTACCGTAACGCGAAGACCTGATCAGCAACTCAAACCGAACAGATCAGGCGGCGGATCTCATCAATCCGCTGCCTTTCTTCTTCGTCGGCAATTTTTCCAGGCTCTCAGGCAGATGCGCGCCCGGCTTGGCTGGCGTTGACGCGGTTGCATTTGCTTCACTAATGGTAGCGTCACCCGGCGCACTGATCGCGTCATACCAGCGGAGCGTTCGCGCAAATGACTACAGGTCTCGGCACCCAACGACACGGCTGGTATCATCCGTACTCAGTGTTTCGTTCAATCGTTGTTCGTCCCCGGCTTTATCTGGCGGTGATCGCCGGCTTATCGGTGCTCCTGCTTCTTCCCGGCAGCGTCTCCGGGCACGTGCGCGAGGCGCTGGCCTGGGTTGTCGGCGGCGTCGTTTATTTGACGATTGTGATCCGGACCATGTGGATCTGCACGCCCAAAATCATGGCGCGGCAAGCCGCGCGTCAGGATGACAGCCGGATGGTCATTATGGCGCTGGTGCTGTTGGCCATCGGCTCGAGCTTCGCATCGATTGTCGGCTTATTGAACGAGGCGAAAGCTGCCGCCCAAGCCAAGTGGTTTTACTTGGCGCTCGCAGGCGGCACGATAATCGTGTCGTGGACGGTAACTCAGTTCGTGTTCACACTGCACTACGCCCACGAGTTTTATCGCCCCGATACCGGCAAGGACCCTCAAGGCGGACTGGACTTTCCCGGTGAGAAAAATCCTGACTATTGGGATTTCCTCTATTTCGCCACGTCCATCGGCGCCACCTCGCAAACCTCGGACGTGGCCATTCACTCACGCGGTTTACGCCGTTTGGCCACCGTGCACGCAGTCGTATCGTTCTTTTTCAACACCGCCGTGTTGGCGTTGATGATCAACTTGGCCGCAAGTTTGATTTAGCGCTGGATCGATTTAACGCCGCCACGTCAAACCCGAGGGCAGTGACGAGACCGGGGCCTGGGTTGCGGGACGGTAAACCTGCTCGGCCTGACGCTCATAAATCGGCTGCGGCGAGCGATTTGCCATGGGTGTTCCCGAGAGGCTCGCAAGAAACCGCTGTTCGTGCACATCGTTGCCATCGAGCGGCGCACGCCCGGCATACTTCACGCGCACCTGCGTCACGCCGCCCAACTCGTAACCGAGCTCCCTTGCCGATCGCCGCGACAGATCGATCACGCGGTCATGCGCATACGGGCCGCGATCGTTGATGCGCACCAGGATGGTCCGATTGTTCGATAGATTTGTTACATAGGCGTAAGACGGGATCGGCAAAGTCGGGTGCGCCGCCGTCAGCGCATGCATGTCGAAGATTTCGCCATTGGCAGTCTTGCGGCCGTGAAAATCCGCGCCGTACCAGGACCCTAGCCCGACCCGGTCATAATGCGAATCCTCCGTCGGCGTATACCAGCGTGCGCCGATTTTATAGGGCGAACCGATCTTGTAGCCACCGCCACCTTTTGGAATGCGATCCCCTTCCACGTAAAGCCGCTGGCTGGCAGACGTACCGGTTTTTGGATTGATGCGATTGTCTGCGGCCGGTCCTGAGCCGGTGCGTGAACAGCCGACGGTGACCAGCAACGCACCTATCATCAGCACGGCTGCGGCCCCGGCTTGCGGCCGGTGCCCTCTGTTTTCGAACACTTGTACGTCTCCACACGCGCCCCGACGCATACGCACTAGATAGCCAGGGACCATGGCGATCTAATGGATGCACAGTGACAAAACGTGTTTAACGTGTGGTTAACCCGCATGCTGCAGCCGAGATTGCGCGTGTTGATTTTGGACGGGGTGCCGATTGTATGACCTGACCAGCGCTCGCATCCGCGTGTGACTAGACCCTGTTGAAACGATCCGTCCGATAGGGGAATGGATCGGTGAAGGTCGCCTCGCCGGTCACCATCTCCGCGAGCAATCGTCCGGACACTGGGCCAAGCGTAAAGCCCCAATGTTGATGACCGAAGTCGGCCCATAGGCCCTTTTTGCCTACGACCGGGCCGATCATCGGCACCATATCGGGAAGACATGGGCGACGGCCCATCCACGGCTCGGGATCGACCCGATCGGCCAACGGTAGGATCTCCCGTGCCATGGGTTCGACCTTCCTGAGTTGTACCGGCGTCGGCTCGGCATCGCGCCAAGTGAACTCGGCGCCGGTCGTCAGCCGGATACCCTTCGTCATTGGCGTGAGGCAGTAACCGCCGGCAACATCGAGAACTGGGCGAGCCAGAGTTGCATTGCCGCGCGGTTTGAAGTGCATGTGATAGCCGCGCTTGACGAACATCGGGATCTTGATGCCTTGGGTGGCCAATAAATCATCCGACCACGGCCCCAACGCAATCACCACATCACGCGCCTCGATCACGCCTTCAATATTGCCGATCGACCAACCTTCCGATGAGCGGGTAAGCGTCCGTGCGTCGCCCGTCATCAACTTTCCGCCGAGCTTGGTGAACAGTGCGGCATAGGCTTTGCCGAGCTGGCCCGGATCACCAATGCTAACAGGTTCCGGCATCAGAATGCCGCCAACGACGGGACCTTGAATGTGCGGCTCTATCTCGCGCACACCTTCCACATTCAATGGCGTGAAGTTGATGCCGAACGCATTCCGGGCTTGCTCATCAACCACGAGCGCTGCATCCATCGACGCCTGATCACGGAACAGGCGAAGGTAACCGGTGCGCCGAAACATGTGCTCGACGCCGGCTTCCCGCGCGAATGCCTCGTGCTCGGTCAGGCACAGCGTTGCCAACGGGCGGAACGCGCGGGACGATGCTTCTGCGCGTTCCGGGGTGCTGTAACGCCAATACTTGAATAGGTTTGGCGCGAGGTGAGCAAACGCGCTGTAGTGCCAATTCGACTCTGGCGCGCTGTTCCGCCCGTATTGCATCAGCTTTTTCAGCTCGCGCGGAAACCTGTACGGCATGACGGCTTCGGTCTGGATGATGCCGGTGTTGCCGTAGGAAGTTTCCTCAGCAGCCCCCCGGCGGTCGACGAGGACGACCGATCGTCCACGCTTCAGCAAGTGGATCGCAGCTGAGATGCCGACCATGCCGGCGCCAAGAACAATGCAATCGGCTTTCATCGTTGAACTTCCACATCGGTCTGGGGAGAATACGGGATGTCGAGCATAACGGCTTCAGATTTTGCCGCAACGGCTGAGGCGTGCTAGTCCGCGATCTAAATTCCAGTCGAACGACGAGGCCCGCCGATGATCCCGCGCTATAGCCGCCCTGAAATGGTTGCCATCTGGGAGCCCGATACCCGCTTTCGTATCTGGTTCGAGATCGAGGCGCACGCGGCGACAGCTATGGCCGATATCGGCATCATTCCGAAAAGTGCCGCGGAGACGATTTGGGCCAAAGGCTCGGCTGCCAAGTTCGATGTGGCTAAGATCGATGCGATCGAGCGCGTGACCAAACACGACGTGATTGCGTTTCTAACGCACTTGGCCGAATTCATCGGCGACGATGCGCGCTTCGTCCATCAGGGCATGACATCGTCGGACGTATTGGACACCTGCCTCAGTGTGCAGTTGGTGCGGGCGAGTGATCTCATCATCGCCGACCTCGACCGGTTGCTGGCCGCGCTCAAAACGCGTGCCGACGAACATAAGATGACGCCGACGATCGGGCGCAGTCACGGCATCCACGCCGAGCCCGTCACGTTCGGCCTCAAACTCGCGCAGGCCCATGCCGAGTTCGCGCGCGCCAGAACCCGCATGTTGGCCGCCCGGGCCGAGGTCGCCACCTGCGCAATCTCGGGGGCGGTCGGCACCTTCGCCAACATCGATCCGCGGGTGGAAGAATACGTCGCTGCAAAGCTCGGTTTGCAGCCCGAGCCGGTGTCGACCCAAGTCATCCCGCGGGATCGTCACGCGATGTTTTTTGCGACGCTTGGTGTCATCGCATCATCAATCGAGCGGCTGTCGATCGAGATTCGTCACTTGCAACGCTCGGAAGTCTACGAGGCCGAGGAGTTTTTCTCGGAAGGGCAAAAAGGCTCCTCGGCGATGCCGCATAAGCGCAATCCAGTGCTGACCGAAAACCTCACTGGTCTCGCCCGTATGATACGCAGCTACGCGATGCCGGCGATGGAGAACGTGGCCCTTTGGCACGAGCGCGATATCTCGCATTCGAGCGTCGAGCGCATGATCGGGCCCGACGCCACCATCACCCTCGACTTCGCGTTGAACCGCTTGGCGGGCGTTATAGAAAAGCTCGTCGTGTACCCAGAGAACATGCAGAAAAATCTTGACCGGCTCGGCGGCCTGATTCACTCGCAGCGCGTCATGCTGGCCCTGACACAGAAGGGCGTATCGCGCGAGGACAGCTATTCCTATGTGCAGCGTAACGCGATGCCGGTATGGCGCGGGGAGGGTGACTTTCTGACCCTCTTGAAAGCCGACAAAGATGTGATGGCCAAGCTGAAGCCGGCCGAACTCGAAGCCCTTTTCGACCTCGGTTATCACACCAAGCACGTCGATACGATTTTCGCGCGCGTTTTCGGGTAAGCCTGCCATGGCCGTGAGGCGCGCGC
The DNA here is from genome assembly GCA_031365375.1 of Hyphomicrobiaceae bacterium. GTDB lineage: Bacteria > Pseudomonadota > Alphaproteobacteria > Rhizobiales > Hyphomicrobiaceae > JAKFWF01. The sequence goes on from JANLXZ010000181.1 coordinate 15,839, forward strand.
TTCCTGTGGTGATTCCGGTGATAGCAGCGCTGATTGTCGCCGCGCTCGCCGCCATCGGCTTCAACGGTGATGTGCCGCTATCGGCCGCGGGCCTCGCAGCGGCAATTGCCGTTTTGGCGATACTCATCGCAACGGTATTTGCCGCCGTTCATCATGCCGAGGTCGTCGCCCACCGGTTAGGTGAGCCCCTTGGCACGCTGATATTGACCCTCGCGGTAACGGTGATCGAAGTCGCTTTGATCGCTTCGATCATGCTGAATAAGGTCAGCGATCCGACGCTTGCTCGCGATACGGTCTTTGCCGTGATCATGATCGTCTGCAATGGTCTCGTCGGCGCCTGCATCGTAATCGGCGCTGTGCATTACCGCGAACAGGAATTTCAAGTCGAAGGCGCCAGCGCCTATCTTATTGTTCTGGCCCCCCTGGCTGTGCTGACGTTGATCCTGCCGAATTACACCACGACGACGGCAGGACCGACGTTTTCGGCCTTGCAGCTGGAGTTCGTCAGCATCGTCACCGTTCTCATCTATTGTATCTTTCTATTCATACAGACCGTGCGGCATCAAAATTACTTTCGAGCGGGCGGCCAGGTTAGCGAGCCGAACGAACGACCTTCGACGAAAGAAACTTATGTCAGCGTTGTCTGCCTTCTCGGAGCGCTCATCGTCGTCATCTTGCTGGCCAAAAAATTTGCCGTGATGCTGGAAATTGGATTGGCGCATTGGCAAGCGCCACGCGCATTTGCCGGCGTCGTCGTCGCCTTGCTCGTTCTGCTCCCCGAAGGGGTGAGTGCGATGCGTGCTGCGCGCAACGACGTTTTACAGAAAAGTTTGAATCTTGCCTTGGGTTCGTCGCTCGCAACCATTGGTCTCACCATCCCGGCGGTCGCGATCGTGAGTATCTGGTTCGATAAAGAGCTGGTGCTCGGGTTGCGGCCAACCGAAGTGGTGTTGCTCGTATTGACACTTTTCGTAAGTCTTCTCACGTTCGGCACCGGCCGAACAAACGTTCTGTCCGGCTTGGTTCACCTCGTCATCTTTCTGACATTCCTGTTCCTGGTATTTGCGCCATGAAGACCTCCGAAATCGACATTCTCATCGTGCCGGGTTGGACCAACTCGGGGGCCGACCATTGGCAATCGCGGTGGGAGCGCCAGCTCAAAACCGCGCGCCGGGTGCAGCAGGTGGACTGGGAAACGCCGATGATCGACGACTGGGTTGGCCGCATCATCGAGGAGGTGGCACTCGCGGCGCGGCCCGTGGTGATCGTCGCGCATAGCCTCGGCGTTCATGCGGTTGTCCACGCGGCGCATAAGTTGCCGGCCGGTATGGTTGCCGGCGCGTTTCTGGTGGCAGCGCCAGATCTCGAAGGGAGCGATCTATGGCCCGCGACGAGCGGCGGCTTCGCACCAACTGAGCTTTGGAAACTACCGTTCCCCTCGGTCCTCGTCGCCTCTACCAATGACCCCCATTGCCACATCGATCGCGCACGTGAATTTGCTGACGCGTGGGGTTCTATTTTGGTCGAAGCGGGCGAATCCGGCCATATCAACACCGCTTCAGGCCAGGGCCCTTGGCCTGAAGGTTTGATGAGGTTTGGCTGGTTTCTCAAACATCTGGCAGAGCTCGAGCGTGCGAAAACCGCAACTTAGCGACCTAGCTTTTAGCCTCGAGCTGTTCGACGGCTTGAGCTAGAAATTGGCCCATCGCCTTGCGGATATCCGCGTCTGATACATTCAAGCCCTTATCGGTCAGATCTTTGGCAACCTTTCGCAAGACATCGTCATCGCCCTTTTCAGCTAGATCGGCTTTGCGCACAGCTTTCACATAGTCTTCGAGCGCAGTTCCCGTGATTCCCAACTTAGCTCCGGCCCACTCTGCCAGCATTTTGTTGCGCCGAGACTCAGCTTTGAACTTCAGATCGGCGTCGTGAGCGAATTTTTTCTCAAAGCCCTTTTGGCGGTCATCGAACGTTGTCATTGTATACTCCAATCGGAAGGCGTTTAGACTTGACGGTTGCCTGCGACGACATGCCAGAGCGCTTGGTCTCATGGCGGCGACCACGTGAAGGCCAATGAATATACGGAAAATCCGGCCAAAACCAGCTCCCGCACGAGTTGTAAATGCCCACAATGACGACCATTCGTCCGCAGTGCCGTCATTTGTTAACATTGTGTCGGTGCCCTCGTTCGGCTACTGTCTGGTCTCGAAAACTGCCCCGTTGTGACCTCGCTCACGCCACCTGGCGATGAAAGGTGCGGGAGCGAACTGCGCCTTAAGACGGCTCAAAGGATCAAAGGTGATGAACAAGCGCCGCCGCGTCTACGAAGGCAAGGCCAAGGTTCTCTATGAGGGCCCGGAGCCTGGCACGTTGATTCAGCACTTCAAGGATGATGCGACCGCGTTCAATGCTAAGAAGCACGCGTTGATCGACGGCAAAGGTGCGCTCAACAATCGTATTTCGGAATACATTTTCGTCAAGCTCGGCGAAATCGGGGTGCCGACGCACTTTATGCGGCGCATGAATATGCGCGAGCAGTTGATTCGCGAAGTCGAGATCATCCCCCTCGAAGTCGTTGTTCGCAACGTGGCCGCTGGCTCGCTGTCGACCCGTCTGGGTCTGGAGGAAGGCACCGCCCTGCCGCGCTCGATCATCGAGTTTTATTATAAGGCCGACAAGTTGAACGACCCGATGGTGTCGGAAGAACACATCACCGCATTCGGCTGGGCGACGCCGCAAGAGATCGACGAGATCATGTCGCTGGCGCTGCGCATCAACGACTTCCTCGTCGGCCTGTTCCTTGGCATCGGCATCCGCTTGATCGACTTCAAGGTCGAGTTCGGGCGCCACTGGGAAAATGACCAGATGCGCATCATCCTGGCCGACGAGATCAGCCCGGACTGCTGCCGACTTTGGGATTCGACCTCCGGCGACAAGATGGACAAGGACCGCTTCCGGCGCGACCTCGGCGGTGTGCTCGAGGCCTATCAGGAAGTCGCGCGCCGCTTGGGCGTTCTCACCGAAACCCGCCCGCCCAAGGGCGCTGGCCCCGTGCTGGTCACGTCCAACGGCACCAAGCCAACTTAAATGAAAGGGAGTTGGGAGTAGGGAGTAGGGAGTAGGGTGACGAGGGTGCCGCGAGCAGCGACCCCATTCCCCATTCCCTATTCCCCACTCCCTTGCGAACATGAAAGCCCGCATCAAAATTACCTTGAAGAACGGCGTCCTTGATCCGCAAGGCAAGGCGATTGAAGGCGCGCTCGGCGGCCTTGGCATTGCCGGCGTGAAAGACGTGCGCCAAGGCAAGTACATCGAGGTCGAGCTCGCCGAAAAGGACGAAGCCAAGGCGCGCGCGACGGTCGAAAAGATGTGCAAAGAGCTGCTCGCCAACCTCGTGATCGAAAACTACTCGTTCGAACTGGCGGCTTGATCATGCGCGCGGCCGTCATCGTCTTCCCTGGCACTAATCGCGAACGTGATATCGCCGAGGCGATCAGCGATGTTTCCGGCCGGCCATCAATTATGGTCTGGCACGGCGACACCGAGGTTCCGAAATCCGACCTGATCGTATTGCCCGGCGGGTTTTCGTATGGCGACTATCTGCGTACCGGCGCGATGGCCGCGCACTCGCCGATCATGCGCGACGTGATCGCCAAGGCCAAGGCGGGCGTTCCCGTGCTCGGCGTATGCAACGGCTTCCAGACGCTATGCGAGGCAGGATTGCTGCCCGGCGTACTGCTGCGCAATGCGTCCCTCAAATTCATCTGCAAGGATGTCCACCTGCGTGTCGACAACGCCACCACGATGTTCACCAACCGCTACCAAAAGGGCGACGTTGCTCAGGTGGTCGTCGCACATGGCGATGGCAATTACTTCGCCGACACAGAAACGCTGGATAAGCTCGAAGCTGAAAACCAGGTCGTCTTCCGCTATGCCAACTCGAAAGGCGAGGTGAATGCTGCCTCCAACCTCAACGGTTCGCAGCGCAACATCGCCGGCATCATCGACGGCACAGGCCGCATCCTCGGCATGATGCCGCATCCGGAGAACGCCTGCGAACTAGCCCTCGGCTCGACGGACGGGCGCGCCATGTTCGAAAGCATCGCGTCGAGTTTGATGGCGGCTTAGTAACTCGGTGTCCAATCCTCCGGGTCTGACACCGCTGCACAAGTGTCCAAGACCCATGACTGGTGTCAGACCCGGAGGGTCAGCCACCATCATGGACACCGCCGCGACTTATCCCCGCTCTCTCGTGCCATGCTATTCTACCCTCGTTCCGGTCCATGAGGGGCGCGCTTCGAAGGCGTTCTGAGTGTGGGATCGGGATAAACGTTTCCGGTCAAACAATCCCGCCACGCGGCGGGGACGAACCGGAGGGTAGCGCACGCCCCATCTATGAGAATGGGGACGCCAGAGGTTCCATTGCTAGCCTCGAAAGACTCATCTGTGCGCAGGTACCCAAAAATGCGTTTCTGCGGGGTGGCTCTGGCCACTTAGACTACAAGACTGCGGAAGACCGCCGTGGATCACGGCCGCCCCGCTCCCCTCAATTCGAGGGGAAAATTTAATGTGACCAGGAATGAGCAACATGTTGAATGAGAAAAGTTGTATGACCATCAAGATGATTAAGTTGAATGTCCATGGACATCGTGGCACGGATCAGCAGGTCGCCGCGCGACAGGCCAACGGTGAACCGGTATAAACCCCGAATCTAAACTGAATTTCCAGGACCGCGCCTCATGTCCGCTGCTAAAATCACGCCCGAAGTCATCGCTGCCCACGGCTTCAAGGGCGACGAGTATCCGCGCCTCTTGGAGATTCTCGGACGCGAGCCGAGCCGTACGGAACTCGGCATCTTCTCGGTGATGTGGAGCGAGCATTGCTCTTACAAATCGTCGCGCTTCTGGCTGAAGACGCTGCCGACCACCGGCAAATGCGTGATCCAAGGGCCGGGCGAAAATGCCGGCGTGATCGACATCGGCGACGGCGATGCCTGCATCTTCAAGATGGAGAGCCACAACCACCCCTCCTACATCGAGCCCTATCAAGGAGCTGCGACCGGCGTCGGCGGCATCATGCGCGACGTTTTCACGATGGGTGCACGCCCGGTGGCGAACTTGAACGCACTCCGCTTCGGGGCGCCTGATCACCCCAAAACCAAGCACCTCGTCTCAGGCGTCGTCGCCGGCATCGGCCACTACGGCAACGCCACCGGCGTGCCGACGGTTGGCGGCGAGACTAACTTCGACAAGGCCTACAACAACAACATCCTCGTCAACGCGATGTGCATCGGCCTCGCCAAGACCGATAAGATTTTCTACTCGGCCGCCAAAGGCGTCGGCTTGCCCGTTGTCTACGTCGGCTCGAAAACCGGGCGTGACGGCATCCACGGCGCGACCATGGCTTCGGCCGAGTTCGATGAGAAGTCGTCAGAGAAACGCCCGACCGTACAGGTCGGCGACCCATTCACCGAGAAGCTGCTGATCGAAGCCTGCCTCGAGCTGATGGCCATGGACGTCATCATCGCCATCCAGGATATGGGCGCCGCCGGGCTCACGTCGTCGACCTCGGAAATGGCGGACAAGGGCGGCGTCGGCATCGAGTTGAACCTCGATCTTGTGCCGCAGCGCGAACCCGACATGACCGCCTACGAGATGATGCTCTCCGAAAGCCAGGAGCGCATGTTGATGATCCTCAAACCGGGCTCCGAGCCCGAGGCCGAGAAGGTGTTCATCAAGTGGGGCCTCGACTTCGCGGTGATCGGCCAGACGACCGATACCGGCCGCATGATCATCAAACACAAGGGGATCGTCGAAGCCGATCTGCCGGTCGATAAGCTCGCCGATTCAGCGCCGCTGTACGAGCGTCCATGGGTGCCGACACCGAAAGCAGCGCGCATCCTGCCCGAGTGGGTGACAGCCCCCAATTCCAACCTCGGCGCGTTGAAGACGATGATGGGTTCGCCCCAGCTCGCCTCGCGCCGCTGGATCTGGGAGCAGTACGACTCGATGGTGCGCGGCGATACGCTGCAACGTCCCGGCGGCGACGCGGCGGTGGTCCGGGTGCACGGCACGCAAAAAGCAATCGCCGCCTGTTGCGATGTCACTCCGCGCTACGTCCTTGCCGACCCGGCGATGGGCACCAAGCAAGCCGTGGTCGAAACCTGGCGCAATCTTATATGCGTCGGCGCCGATCCGCTCGCCATCACCGACAACATGAACTTCGCCAACCCCGAGCGGCCCGAGATCATGGGCCAGTTCGTCGGCTCGGTGCAAGGCATCGGCGAAGCCTGCCGCGCGCTCGACTATCCAGTCGTCTCGGGCAACGTCTCGCTCTATAACGAGACCCAAGGCGTCGGAATTCCGCCAACACCCGCGATTGGCGGTGTCGGGCTGATCCCCGACATATCAAAAACCGCGACGATCGCTGCGAAACAATCAGCCGATCTGCTGATCCTGATCGGGCGCGAGGAAGGCCACCTCGGCCAATCGCTCTATCAGCTCATCATCGCCGAGAAATCGGAAGGTGCGCCACCTCCGGTCGACCTCGATGACGAGATCAAGGCCGGCAACCTCGTCCGCGCATTGATCCGCGAAGGCAAAGTGTCGGCCGTGCACGATTGCAGCGATGGCGGCTTGATCGTTGCGATCGCCGAGATGGCACTCGCCGGCGGCACCGGGGTTGAGCTTTATCCATATGAGGGCAAGCTGCCCGCGCACGCTGCCTGGTTTGGCGAGGATCAGGGCCGCTATGTGCTGGCAGCAAGCGCGAAAGTCGCCGAACAAATCGCCGAACGCGCGCGACTGCTCGGCTTGCCGGCTCGCATCGTCGGCAAAGTCGGCGGCGACGCACTCACACTGAAGGGCGAAACCGCGTTGCCCTTAGACGAACTCCGCCGCGTGCATGAGAGCTGGCTGCCGGGGTTGATGGGGTAATGGATCACAGGGTTCAGATGCTAACATTAGTCACCACAATCGAAATAAAAATTTCGAAAGGCACGTTGATAGCATCGGCTTGAGGATTGACGTGTTCCGCTTAGCCCTAAAAGAGGGGGCTTACAAATTTCGTGTTTTTCGACATGAGACATTTCGCCTTTTGCCTTCGAAAGAAGCATTCGTCGAAAAAAGATTACGGTCTTTCTCGACGTGACCCACTTCATCCAAGACACTTTCGGCAATGTTATCGGCGGCCGCCAGACCGATAATTGCCAGCGCCAATCTTACGCTGGTTCGGCGTCGCGCTTGGCGACCATCGCCTTGAACGCTGGCCGTGCATGACAGGCAGCGAGCCACGTGGCGACGTTGGGGGCCGCCGAGAACAGCTCTTTCGCCGGCATCGCGTAGCGGATCACTTCGGCGACGTTGAGATCCGCCATCGTAAAACGATCGCCGACGACAAAGCCGGTCGTGGCCAGGTGGCGGTCGAGCACGGCAAACAGCGGTTTCAGTGCTTCGATCGCAGTGGCCGCAATTTTCGGATCGCGTTCGGATGGCGGCTTGCCGATCGTGTGGTATAGTACGTTGATCGAATGCGGCTCGACGTCGGCTGCCGCCCACAACGTCCACATCGTCATCAGCCCATCTTCCGCGACGGTCGCTGGGGCGAGCGGGCCACCATGCTTTTTCGCGAGATACAAATTAATCGCGAGCGACTGATGCATGACGAAGCCGTCATCCTCGATCGACGGGATCTGGCCGCCAGGATTGACCTTTAGGAACCCTTGCGACTTCGAATGCAACGGAGCATCCGCAGCATCCGGGTTCGCCAACCGGTAAGCCTGAATTACCGGAATATGCTCGAATGCAATCCCGAGTTCGCCCGCCGCCCAAAGGTTGCGCGACGCACGCGAGCGATAGACACCATAGATCTTCAACATCGAATTTCCCCGGTTCAACAAACCGCTCACTTTGCGATCGTACGCTTGACCATGGCGGTGGCGGCCTCGGAAATCTTTTCGACGGTCAGCCCGAAGTGCTCATAAAGTTTCGGTGCCGGAGCGGATGCGCCGAAATCTGACAGGCCGATGAATTGATCGTCCGGCCGCAGCCACTCGTGCCAGCCCTGCATGATTGCCGCCTCAATGGCGATGCGCGGCGCCGTGCCAAGTACATCTTCGCGATAGGACGCGGGCTGTTTTCGAAACAACTCGAATGATGGCATCGAAACGACAGCTGCATGAATGCCGACCTTTGCCAAAGCGTCAGCTGTGTCGACGGCTAGCCCAACCTCGGTGCCCGTCGCAAGCAATGTCACGTCGCGTTTTGAGGCCGGTGCGCGCATCACATAAGCCCCTTGCGCCGACAAATTCTCGGCACTCGCGGCAGGACGAAGGTTCGGTACCGCTTGACGCGAGAGTGCCAAGATCGAGGGCGCGTCTTTGGCCAACACGGCTAACTCCCAGCACTCGGCGGTCTCCTGCGCATCGGCAGGACGGAACACGTTCAGATTCGGGATGCAGCGGAGCGCCGCCAAGTGCTCGATGGGTTGATGCGTCGGCCCGTCTTCGCCAAGCCCGATCGAATCATGCGTCATTACATAGATCACGCGCTTCTTCATCAGTGCCGACAACCGGATAGCGGGGCGGCAATAATCGGTGAACACGAGGAACGTGCCACCGTAAGGGACGATACCGCCGTACAATGATAGGCCGTTCATGGCGGCGGCCATGCCGTGTTCGCGTATGCCGTAGTGAATGTATGATCCGGCAAAGTTTTCCTTGGTGATTACACCTTGGCCCTTGGCCTTGGTGTTGTTCGAGCCGGTCAGGTCCGCCGATCCGCCGATCAACGCCGGCATCGCGGGCGTAATCTGGTCGAGCGTCAACTCGGACCAGATACGTGTCGCCCTTTTAGACGTATCGGCGGCGAATGTGGCCTTGGCGACGCGCACCGCTGCCTGCAGATCGTTCCGGCCTTCGGCAGCGAGCGGGTCGGCAAACCGAGCCCGCTGCGTTGCATCAACTTTCGCCCAGCGCTGCGCCCACGCTTTATGTTCGGTCGCACCACGCGCCCCAGCTTCGGCCCAAGCCTTCTGGATGTCCGGGGGAATAACAAATGCGGCATGCGGCCAGCCTAGCAACTCACGCGCGCCCTTAATTTCATCCGGCCCCAAGGGCGAGCCGTGGGTTGAATTTTTGCCCTGCTTGGTGGGCGCGCCAAAACCGATCACGGTCTTGCAGGCAATCAACCATGGCCTGGACGTCTCGGCCTTTGCAGTCTGCAGCGCTGAACGGATCGCCGCTGGATCGTTCCCGTCGATGCTCAGCGTATTCCAACCGGCAGCTTTAAAGCGGCCGATCTGATCTTCCGAGGTCGACAAGCTGGTCGGACCGTCGATCGAGATGCCGTTGTCATCGAACAGAACGATTAGCCGTCCGAGGCCGAGGTGCCCTGCAAGCCCGATCGCCTCGTGACTTATCCCCTCCATCAGGCAGCCGTCGCCGACGATGCAATAGGTGTGATGCTCGATGACATCGGAACCGAGCCGGGCGTTCCAGATGCGCTCGGCGAGCGCCATCCCGACAGCGTTGCCAAGGCCCTGTCCCAAGGGCCCAGTGGTGGTCTCGATTCCGGCCGCATGGCCGTACTCGGGGTGGCCCGCGGTCTTGGCGCCAAGCTGCCGGAACTTCTTGAGCTGCCCGATATCCATTCCGGCCACCCCGGTCAGATGCAGCAGCGCGTACAGCAGCATCGAACCATGACCGGCCGACAGAACAAACCGGTCGCGGTTCGGCCAAGTGGTGTCGGCCGCATCGTAGCGCATGATCTCAGTGAACAGCACGGTCGCGACATCGGCCATGCCCATCGGCATGCCCGGGTGACCGGACTTTGCCGCCTCCACGGCATCCATGGCGAGGGCGCGAATGGCATTCGCCATACCGGCGAACCCTGTGTCACCCTTGTTGGCAGCTGCAATGGTCATGATGATCTTGCTTTCCTGAACGTCGAGCCCAATGACGAAGCGGTCATCAACCACTGCGCGGTTCAACGATTTAGGCGAAGCTTTAGCCGCGCCGCAGCCCCTACGCAAACAAAAGCGCCAGCAAATCCCAACCTTGTCGCACCTCGCCTTGACAGAGGCGCGCAACGGCTTCCATAAGGGCGCTTGGTTCGGGCGGTTAGCTCAGCGGTAGAGCACACCCTTCACACGGGTGGGGTCATAGGTTCAATCCCTATACCGCCCACCATTTCCCCGAATAAGTCCAAGGTGGCGTCAGCTTCGTACAGACCAATCTGACCCTGCCCGCCATAGACTATCAATTTGCGACGAAGCAATAGAACAATCCGTTCCCGCCAGTTTTTTTGAGTGCGTCCGGGCTGCAGCCGGCACTGCCGTGCGAGGAGTTCCATGACGTCATATGGCGACTGACTTTGAGGCCGACACGGTCGTGATGGCCAACGATAGCGGAGCCTTCGCCATTCTTAGTCCAATTGCCACACGTGGTGTCGCCGCCTGCCGTCGAGTACATTCCATTCGGATCGGAGCCTGTTAGGATGTCGTGCATATTCACCGCATCACCGCGGCCCGTGACGGGCTCAGCTTTTTCCGTGAGGATCGTTGTTTTCGTTAAATTGTTCTTGTCGGAATGGAGTTCGTCGACCGTTGCGGCGACGACCTCACCCTTGACGTTTTTCCACGGCCCCTTGCCGATCCGTTCCCGCGCATTGACACCAGCGTCACCACCAGGGGCTGTCGTACTGAGGTAGGCTTTCCAAGCCGTCGCCGTCGACCCGGCAGCCTTGGCAAGGGATGCGCAATGGGCGTCCGCGCCTTCAAGCCCACTGAGGTTGGCGCCATCTCCCTTACCAGTCGACGTCACGAAAAATGTCATCTCTGCAGCAGATTGTGCGTGTGCAGTGAGTGTCACGCTCAAGAATGCCAAAGCAGCGCATGAGACAAAACGAACAGAATTCAAACGATGTGTTTCCAGGCGCATGGGCATCCTCCGTTTGCATTATTATTCCGGCGCTGTCGACGCCGTGTCCAATTAGGCCGTCAGTCCAGCCGCTGTGACTTTCTGTAAGCGTATCGAGCGAGCCGCCGTCGTGCAAGCACGTTACGCCTGCAGCTACGGGCAATGTCGGCCCGAAAGACTCGTCGCTTGCTGGCATTCAAAGTTGGGAGATAAGCTGACGGCCTAAAGGGTCGACGCCGGCATCGGGACGCAGACAGCGGGCTGAACGATGCCACCTTAGCTTCAATTGCCCTGCGCTTAGCCCGCCAAAGGCTGCGCACAAACTACTAGATCGGCTAATACCACCGGTTAGGGCTTGTGACATCGCGACCAAGAGGAGCTGCAATGAAGTTGACCGATGAGGAAAGCGCGATGTTGGCCGGCGAGCAAGGGCCCGCGCACCAGTGGGCAATCCAGCACCAAGTTGCGGTCGGCGATTTTTTTGATGCGGCCGACTTCGTACCCGTCGCCCAGGCGCACATCATGGCCGACACCGAAAGTCTTGGATTATCGGGCGTCAAATGGCTCGAGGGTCTGACAGCGCAGCCCGCTCGCGAGCGCCGTCTGCGGGTTCCCACGATCACCGATCCGCGCGGACTGGACATGGCCTCGTACAAACGACTCAAGCAAACCGACGGCATGGCCGATCTGGAAGCACGAGCGAGCGCTGCCTTCGAAGCGCTCGGCGTGTTGATGACCAACACCTGTATAAACTATCAAACCGTGTTGCCGCCCACGCGAGGCGAGCACCTGGCCATGGGCGACACCGGCGTCGTGATCTATTCGAACAGCGTACAGGGCGCGCGCAGCAACTTCGAGGGTGGACCCTCGGCGCTGGCGGCCGGCCTCACGGGACGCACGCCCCGCTACGGCTTCCATCTCGATGCGCATCGCATCGGCACCCGCCATTTTCGTGTTGATCATCAACCGCGAGATCTCGCGGATTGGGGCGCTCTCGGCGGCATCGTTGGCCAAGCGACGAACAGCTACTGGGAGGTGCCTGTGGTCTCGGGCATCGAGCGGGCGATCAATTCCGATGAACTCAAGCACTTTGGCGCTGCACTTGCGAGCTTCGGGTCGGTCGCCATGTTCCACATGCCGGGCGTGACACCCGAAGCTCATACGCTCGCCGCAGCATTCGGCAGCGCGATTGCACCCGCCGCCGACCGAGTCGTAAAAAGCGACTTCGACGCCTTCTTTGGCAAATACGCGGCACCTGGCGACAAAGTCGATGTGGTCGTGTTTGCGGCACCGCAACTTTCCATCATCGAATTGCAGCAGCTCGCTGGCCTCCTCGACGGTCGAAAAGTTGCGGATGGCACCACTCTTATTGCCGCTACTTCGCCCGAGAACAAATTTGCCGCCGATCGCATGGGGCTGACCGCGCGCATCGAAGCGGCCAACGGAGTGGTTGCGGCCGGCATTTGCTTCTACCAAAGTTACGCGCGCGAAATGGCCGAGGCGAACGGTTGGCAGCGGCTGCTGACCAATTCAGCCAAGCTCGTCAACATCATTGCGGGTTATGGCTATCAGCCGAGCCTCGCCAGCATGGAAGCATGCGTCGACAGTGCGGTCGCAGGAAGGATCGTATAATGCCAATCATCCTCAAATGCCACAAGGGCATCGGTCCGGCAGTGACCGGGATGGCACTGGTCGCCGAAGACAACTTCTCCGCGCGTTATGATCTCGACAGGATCAAGGGCGTCTTTTCGCGGCCGGCCCACAAGCTCGCCGGCAAGAGTTACGTCGACCGGATCCTTGTCCTCGTCACAGCCAAGGGCGGCGTTGCTTCGGCCTGGATGTTGCGCGAGATGGCCGAGCGCGGCATGGCGCCGAAGGCGATCATCTTCGAGCGCACCAATACGATCCTTGCTCAGGGCGCGGCGTTCGCTGGAATGGCGCTCGTCGATCGGTTCGAAGATGGCTGCCCTATCGAGTTGATCCGCAACGGCGACGAATTGTTGATTGAGCCCGACAGGGGGCAAGTGACGATCCTCAATCGCGACGCATAAGACCGATCACTTGGCAAACATATAGACTGGGCTGGTCCACATTCGATGCCCATCCTCCTGCTGCACCCGAATGAAGAGGCGCGTGTCGCCGGTGTCCCGAATCTTGATGCGCCGTCGCAAGGTGATGCGGCGCGTGGTCATGATCTCGGGCAGGCACTGCAGTTTCACCGCGCGTTCTAGCCCGCCGGCCGCAAATATTTGCGGCTCGACCGCGAGGTCGCCGATTGCGACCGAACCGGCCACATGACGCGTGGTGAACGACAACTGTCCGGAGGCAGGCTCGGTAAGATATAGATCGATGCCACCATAATTCCCGGTGGTGACGGCGGCCCAATCTAGGTTATTCGCCTGCTGCCGTTGGATGCCACGGTCTAAGTTCCAATTGTTGATCACGCTTGCCCGCTCGATGCGGTTGCCGGTAACTTCGAGCGACCCGTCCCAATTCGTCGTGCGCGCGCGGCCGCGATATTCCGCGCCCTCATAGACGATCCGCACGCGGCGACCGAGATCACAAATGGTGTAGGGCCGTATCGTTTCAAGGAGATCCAGTCCGTCGAATATATCGATGCATTCGATCGGTGCCGAGCCTTCGACGGCGACGACGAGTTCGACTTCGCTATCCTGAACGCGAGCGATGTCACCCATCAACAACTTTTGCGACTGCTCGCTTGGTGCCGGACCGAGGCTCGGATCGCGCAGGAAGACCTCCGCCGCGGATGTGGTCTCGATTGCAAGGTCGATGAAGGCACGATTGCCGGTCGTAGCGTAGTGGCGGCGCCGTCGCATGGATTCGAAGATCGCATCGCGATCGAGCCGTTGCGCCAAAAAGCACGTCAGTCCGCCGTAACTACCGAAGAACGACGCTCCCGGATAGCACGCCCCTGGACGCCCCTTGTGGCCGTCCGAGTTGGCGACGATGCCGACCCGATAGCCCATCTCGAGGGCATCGCGGACGATCCATTCAAACGTGCCCCAAGCCGAGTGCACCTCGACCGCCGTTTCGACCGAGCCATCATGGGCGAATTTGATGTCTGCGTAACGTCCACCGACGTGAGACACGACTACACAGTCTTTTCCTGCAAGCTTCTCGAACAGCTCTCGCGCCGTGTGCGCGTCCGAAGGTTCGTCGACGATATCCACGGCGTCCGCGATTTGAGCGTGTGAGGACCGGTGGATCGCTTCGCCTTCGTGGCGGTAGTGCACGTTGCGGTCGCCGCCGAGCGCCGTGTTTGCCGACCACTCGTAACCCGGAATGCAGACGAACTGGCCGGGCGCGTCGAACTTGGCCGTCAACGCGTTTAGGTCGCGCCAGAAGGCGCCGGTGATCTGGAAATCGTTGCCCTGATGTCCCATCACATCGAGATGGGCTAGATCACGGCCGAAGGCGAAGTAGTCACGGGCATCATTGGTGCCTAGTGTCTCGTTGGACTGGCCGTGCGTATCGCCCCAGAAGTGCAGCAGCTCGGTAGATGCTGGCAGCACGCGCAGCGGATTTGTCCGGCACAGTTCGCGTCCATTTTCATCGCGAACGACAATGTCTATCGGTCCATCCTCGGTCAGTCTGAGGTTCTCAATCACCGCGCCAAATGCGCCGGTCGTGAGCGCAACGGTTTCCGGTAGCCCCGCGACTGGACGGGTCGATGCCAGGCGCACCACCCGGTCGACGAGATCAGATGGATTGCCCCATTTGTCATCAATCTTGAGTGCCAAGCGGAACGGCGCACCGACGTGCACGGCAGTCGGCAAGATCGCGAACCAGCGCACGCCAGGTCCGGGAACGATCGCGATCTTCGGACTGTTCGGAAGCGCAACATAGTCGTAGGTGGCGATCGGATCGGCGAGCACGCGAAACTCGAACTCCCGCTCGCAATAGGTCTGCACGCGAACGCCGGGTGATCCCCCGCTTCGATCACCGAACCGAATGGTGATCGTGTCGCCAGGCGCCAGGAACTCTTTCACAACACCGATGTAGAGGGAGCGGCTCCACGGCCGGATATTGCGCTTGAATTCCCATTTAAGATCCAGCGTCGCGCCGTTGGAGGCTTCAGCCGTCGTATATCCAGGCAATTGCGGATCATTGAATTGCACTGGTCCAAAGTCCGTGGCGAAGCGAAATCCGATTTTGATCGAGCCTGTGTCATCGACGCCGAAGCGGCCAGCGGTGTAGACCATCGTGAAGCTCTGCCACGAGCCCGCCTCGACGCGGCCGCAGGGGTCCAATGTCGCGTGCCCCATGAGATCGGGCCGATAGTCGGAATAGGGCACTCAGTACCTCACGCGCGGTTCGGAGAGCGGAGCGTCAGATCAACTCGTCCGTCTTGTCGTCGGTCTCGCCAAAGCGTTTCAGCGTCGCGGGCCGCGTGCCCGCGTAAAGCTTTTCGATGCCGGGCGCTATTTTGGCATTTTCACGCTCGAACAGGCTGTTGCCGGCAAGATCGCTTTCGACCAGGAAGGGGCCGAATTTCTCGACATCAAGCACCCAGACCGCTTGCGCCAACCCCAGTTCCTTCATCCAGTGCACGTTGGCGACGTGCCGAATGCCACGTCCGAGAAGCGCGCCGGTGCCGTAACCAACGGTTGTCAGATAGATGGCATTATTGGGCACGAACGATTGGCGATAACTCTCACTCGTCATACCGCCTTTGCCGATGATGATGTTGCAGCCTGACAGTTTGAACCAACCGTCAAGCCACTTGGCAAAACGGAATGATGCGGTCGCCGTCACCGCCCCGACGTTGTAGCGGCCGTCCGGCTCGATCACAGCTGCCGGCGAACAATGGAAATTGACGAGGCCCAACTCCTCGCGCGAGGCCGGCATACCAACACCGTCCTCGATGGCTCGTTTGTAGACGCCTTCTCGCGCGGTAAAGACGCGGCCCGTCAAATATACGACGGTGCCGATTTCAAGCGATCGAAGATCTTCGGTGCTGGCCGGCAATTGCAAATGAACCGTCTTGATCGCTGAGGACACGTGGTGTTACTCCGCTGCGGCGACGTTGGCAGGCTCGGCCCATTCGACCGTCGAACGGCGGGAGTAATCGGTAAACCACATCGGATCGGTCCGATACAGTACCCGGCCATCCGCATGAACGCGCGCCGTCGCACGCCTGGATGACAGACAGAACATGTGCACGCTCATTGGCATGCCCCCGGTGTGGCAATAGCCGACCTCGATTTGGCAATCGACCACCATCGATGATCCCATGAAGCCCATCGCACCCATGCCGATCGAGTTACCGAGCAACTTGAGTTCAGCTTCAAGGTCGGCGACTTTCGGATCGGGATTGCGCGAACCGACAGCGCGCAAACATGACGCCTGTTTGCCCAACACCATGCAGGTATCCTTGGAGCCACCTAACCCCACACCGACGATGGCCGGTTGACAGGCAAGACCTCGCTTGCCGAAGGAAATCAGCGTATCGAGGTAGAACCGTTTGATGCCCTCGATGCCATCGCCGGGAAACAGCATGCGATAGTCGGAGCCGAACAGACCGCCCTTGTGGACGGTCGTCAAATCAACCCAATCGGCGTCGGGATGGAACGCGTATTCGATCTCGGGCGCGTTGATACCGACGTTGTTATTGTGATCGGTGCGCCAGAGCGGATGCACGCGATTGGGGCGCAACGGCACGGTGATCGTGGCCTTGGCGGTGGCGCGCCGCAATGTCGCCTCGAGTCCGATGGGACCCGCCTCAATGCGCGCTTCATTGCCGATCTTGACGTACCAACGCGGCACGCCGGTATCGCCACACATGGCGCGACGGTCTTCCTTAGCGGCATCGTAGTTTTCCAGCATCGCCTGAATGACGAATGCCGAAAGCTCACCGGTCTCGGTATTGGCGCAGCGGCGCAAGCCACCAAGATAATCGTCGGGGATCTCAATGGCAGCCTTCGCCATTAGCGCTTCGGCGGTCGATTGCAGGACGGACTGTTTGATCATGCTTGCGTGACCTTCTACTCGGCTGCGTCCTTGGCGGTGAGCAATGTCTCACCAGGTTTTATCATACTGAAAACGACGGGAGCATCGGTGACCTCGAGACGATGCTCTTTGACTTGAACCAGCGTGTATCGCGATGCAGCCAAGTCGCCAGCGTCGGGAAAATCCTCGCGGAAATGCGCTCCACGTGAGTTTTCGCGCTTCAACGCGGCATGCGCGATCACGCGCGATATCTCGATTTGCGAGCGCAAATTCAACCAATCGTGCCACGTGAGATTGAATGCGCGGTCGGAATCGGCGACGCCGGTCGCAAGCAGTTCCTCTTCGAGTGCGTCGAGCCCGGTCACGGCTTGATGCATCAGTGGCTCGTCACGAATAATTCCAACCTTGTCCCACATCAGATCGAGCAGTCGATCGCGCAGCTGGTATAACTTGCCGCCAGATTTGCCGAACGGATGCTCGGCTCTGGCGATCTCAGCCTCGATCATCTCAGCGAGCGGCGGCCGCAGTCCGAGCCCCTTGGCAATATCGCGCGCCATAACCTCGCCGGCAATGCCGCCGAACACCGTCGAATTGGCGACGCCGTTGCCGCCTAAACGGTTGGCGCCGTGGACACCACCTGCGTCCTCGCCGGCAACGTACAGCCCTTCGATGCCGGTCGAGGTATCCACGCTGCAAACCACGCCACCCATCATGTAATGTGCGGTTGGTACGACTTCGACGAGCCCACCCGCGAGATCGAAGCCGCAATCGTCGCAGCGCTCGACCATTCCCTTGAACTGGCGGCGCACTTTGTCCGGGCCCAGATGTCCCATCGAGATGTAGATGCCGCCGTTCGGCGTGGTGCGGCCCGCCATCATCTCCCGGTACATCGACTGAGAAACCAGATCGCGCGTCGCCCGCTCGCCGCGCTCATGATAGTTGAACATGAAGCGCTCGTTTGCGCCATTCAGCAGATAGCCGCCGGCACCGCGCAAGCCTTCCTCGATGATCGTCCCGGTCATCCGCGTGCCGGGGCCCGCGAGTACGCCCGTCGGGTGGAATTGCACCATTTCCATGTCCCGCAACGGCATGCCATACCGCAGGGCCATGGCTAGGCCGTCCATGCTCTTGTCGCCGGATGGCGTGTGATACTTGTACATCGTCGGCCCGCCGCCAGTCGCCAGCAGCACAGCCTTCGCTCGCACAACCTTGAACGCGCCGGTTCGAATATCGATCAGCAGCACACCGGCGATCGCCTGCGAGCCTTCCGCCGGCAGCAGCGCGATCGCGCGATGCTCTTCCAGACGGTTGATCGGGCGCGCCCAGATCTGCTCCATTAGCCGGTTCATGATTTCGATGCCGGTCAGATCGCCCTTGTGAACGGTGCGATCGAAGGTCTGACCGGCGAACGCCTTGCCGTGCAACGTACCATCCGGGTTGCGATCAAAGAAGCAGCCGAGCTCATTTTCGAGTTCACGCACGCGTTCGATGGCCTTGGTGACGAGCGTCCAGGCGAGTTCTTGGTTGGGTAGCCACTTGCCACCCTCGATTGTATCCATGAAGTGGCGTTCGACACTATCGCCGGCATTGACGGCGACGTTATAGCCTCCCTGAACCATGCGGGTGCAGCCAGACTTGCCGAGCAGCCCTTTGGTCGCGACAGTAATGCGCAGATCCGGGTTGGCTTGAAAGGCGTGCAGCGCCGCGAACAGCCCCGCACCGCCAGAACCGAGGATCAAGATATCAGTGTCAGCTGTGTCATACATCTGATGATCTCACGCGGCGCAAATGACGAACAACACCGCCAATGCCGCCGCGATGCCGATTATGATCGCCACCCAGCGCTTTTGCACATTTCGGTACGGCAGAAATTCTATCGCGAGAACCCGCAATCCACCAAGCAAGTGCACGCTCAACAAGAAAACGAGCCCCATTTCCGCAGCCTTCACCCATGGGTTTGATGTCCAGGCGAGGAAACGATCAAGGCGTCCTTCGCTCTCGATCGCAAGGCCAAGCACGAGAAAGTGGACGGGCAGAAATAAGGCTAGCAAGATACCGGAAATTCGATGCACCAACGCCGCCCGCCACAGCAGGTCTCGGCGAGAACCCGTGGTACGTGTTGCAGGTTGGTTCAAGCTCATGGCACGACAACCGCGTGGATCGCGCGCAGGCCGAGAGCGGCGAGGCAGATGCCGATCCCCCACATCATCGCATCGAGGCGGCGCGGATGGTACGCAATCACGGCGGGGCCCCACTCGCGCAGCACTGAACGGACGCCGATCGCCCCATGCGCCGACGCTGCCAGTACGAACGTCGTGTAATAAAGACCCCACCAAATATTCCCCCGCGTGCGGCCGAGGATATCGGCAGCACTCAGACCTTTGCGGGTTGCGTAGAAGATCACGACGATATGACCGACGATCAGCGGCACCATCA
>JANLXZ010000202.1:0-7876 GCA_031365375.1 Hyphomicrobiaceae bacterium
CTGAGACAGGCTGCGGTGTTCATATCCAACCGTAAAAACTGAACCGCCGATAGTCGCGCCAACTTGACTAACGGCTGGAGTGCGATTGGCCCGATGCGATAAGCTTTATGGGTCGATTGGCCGGAGTGGGCTCATGCCGGCCCGGGCCGGCGGCTTTGACTGTGTCGAAGGTTGGTCGGAATCGAGGTCGGGCTTCAGCTCGGTAGCATCTGCCGGACGTCTAACCCGGCCCTCGAAATGAGCTCCATCTTCGATCATCAACGTCTGCTGCAAAACCTCGCCTTCGACATACGATGTGGCCAACAATTCCACATTGATCGCTTTGATCGACCCGATAACCTGCCCGCGAACGGCAACGTTTTCCGCCGAAATGGCCCCTGTGACCTTGCCGCCGACGCCGATCACCACGTCGACGCCACGCAGATCAGCATGAACTTCACCGTCAACCTGGAGCGTGCCTTTGGTTATAATGGTGATACGCTCACCCATTATCTTCAGGTCATTGCCGATTATCGATATGCTCGACGGCAGCTTACTGTCGCTGATGGCGCTGAGGGGCGAACGCGTTCCTGACGGCTCGGTTTTCCTGGTCTGATCGAGTGGCGGCGGAGTCGTGCTGCCTGTGGTAGACGCGGTGGAACTCTTAGCTGCGGTCTCGAGCTTCCACATAGCGATACTCCACCTGACTGACGGCACTCTCGTCGATGCGCTTGATGTGCGAAGTGGGCCGAACCCTTTCGGGATCGACCCACTTGATGACGCTTCGCTGACGGTACGCTGTCAACTGCGAAGCGTTCAGCATCACTGGTACCTACGCGGAACATGATTACCTAGTGTTGCATTCAGAACGACAACGGGAAGCCGTGAGTTTTATTCCAAACAATCGACCAGTCGATCGAAAAAAAATCTCGTTTAGTGCACCAGCTCCATTTTCACATGCGCTAAGCCCCGTGCCTTGAACCCCAGAATCTCGGCCGCGCGGTCGGAGAGATCAACGACACGGCCGGGTTTGAAGGGACCCCGATCGTTGATCCTAACGATGACCGATCGTCCGCTTTCCACATGGATAACTTTGACGCGCGAGTGCAACGGCAATGTACGATGAGCCGCGGTCATGGCGTTTTTATCGAAGCGCTCGCCGGATGATGTCATCTGCGGCTGCCAATAATAGGACGCTATGCCGGTCATGGCGTGACTTTTTATGGGCCTAGGCCCAATTGTCAGCGACGGTAACGCACTTGTCGTCATGCTGCTTGGCTTGATCGGCATTGCGATGACAGCCGTATTCCAACTGCGAACGTAGGTCTGCGCCTGCGCCCCAACGGGAAAAAGTAATGCAATCAACGTGAGAATCAAAAAAGGGCGCATGGGCGACTCATATCCAACGCCTCCATGGCGCTCGGATGGCAGCGAATAGCCCGATTCGAGATTTTGTATGGCTGTTCACGATGCGCGGTGGGAAGAACAATAGTTATCCCCACCGCGTATCGGCTGATACTTGTATGGAAATTCAGCGACCCAGAACCGTCATGCGAACTGGAACGACGCCTGAACCCTTCATGTTGATCGCGCCGGCTGCAGCCGACGATAGATCGATTACGCGTCCGGCCACATATGGCCCGCGATCATTGATGGTCACGACTGCCGACTGATTGTTATGGGAGTTGGTGACGCGAACGCGTGTGCCGAACGGCAGTGTCTTGTGAGCGGCTGTCATAGCGTTTGGATTGAACCAGCCACCAGAGGCAACTCGCTGTGGCTGCCAGTAATAAGAGGCCATGCCGCCGCCGAGGCTGGAACCGCCTTCATTGTTGTCGCTACGTGCGGCGCGGCGCTTTCCGCGCGGTGCCGGCGATTCGTCATTGACGGCTACACGCGCGGCGCGAACCGGACGTTCCGAACGCTCTGAACGTTCGGACCGCTCAGTCCGATTCGAGCGGGCGGCACGGGCTGGCTTATTTTGCTCGCGCTCGGCTTCGCTACGGAAATAGCTCGGTCCCAAGATCGTGTCTTTCCAATCGGCACTGGCAGTTTGGGCGCCGCACATGCCAAAGGTGATGACAGCAGCAGCCGCCAATAGAACTTGCTTCATGTGGATGAACTCCTTTTACGCGACCGTTGGCCCCCCGACGAGGCCGAAACGGCAACGCGCTGCCTCTTGGTCCGGGGGCAGCGCGTTGCAAGACGGGCGTACAAGAGCAGTTCGAGTTGTACCATCCTCGATGGTTGGTATAGTTAACGCGACAAAGAGTACAACGTGCTCTGATCTACATTGTGCTGTTGAATGAGCCGCCATCCATGACGATGTTCTGACCGGTAATATAGCCGGCATAGGTAGAACAGAGGAAAGCCGCCGTCGCGCCGAATTCAGTCGTCGTGCCAAAACGGCCTGCGGGAACTTCCTTCTTGCGCGCCTCATGCACGACATCGAACGAAAGTCCTTTATTCGCGGCCATTTTCGTCGTCGTGCCGCGCAGCCGGTCGGTCTCGAACGGGCCGGGCAGCAACGCGTTGATCGTCACGTTGCGCGCGGCTGTTCGCCGGGAAAGCGCCGAAACTGCACCGGTAAGGCCGGCCCGCGCGCCGTTCGACAGCTCGAGGGTGGGGATTGGCGATTTCACCGAATAACTTGTGATGTTGAGGATGCGGCCAAAGCCTCGTTCCATCATGCCGTACACGGTGGCGTGAATAAGAGCGATCGGGGTGATCATGTTGCCCTCAACGGCTGCCCGCCAGTCATCGAGAGAGAAGTCCTTAAAGTCGCCGGGTGGAGGGCCACCGGCATTGTTGATCAAAATATCGGGATTGGGACAGGCGGCCAGTAGTGCCTTGCGACCAGCGTCCGTCGTCACATCACAGGTGACAGTGGAGATCTTAGCGCCAGTGAATTTGCGGATTTCATCGGCGGTCGCTTCAAGAACATCGTGCGTTCTAGCGCATATGGTCAGCTCCACGCCTTCGGCGGCAAGGGCCTCGGCACACCCCCGTCCCAAGCCTTTCGATGCCGCGCATACGATTGCCTTTCGGCCCTTCAGACCCAGGTCCATGACGCCCTCCGCTAAGTTTCGCTCCTACGACGTTGAAGGATTTTCGTCATTCCCGTCAAGGTTCCCGACACCTTTGAAAAACTGCGCGGATGCCTTCGTTCCGGATTGACGTAATGGTCAATTTCTTGGGAACGAACTGTTCGACGGATCGTTCGAAATATAGCCGCTGCTTTCCTGCAAATGGGGAGCGAATAGCAACAGATTTGGATACGAAGATATGCCGGCGGATTATTTGAACGAAAAGCGCGCGTCGCCATCAGCACCGTTTACATCAGGTGAAGGCGGTTTTGGCGATATGGCTGCAAACTTTGCAGTTTTAACCGACGCGATGCCGCAGATGGTTTGGTCGACATTGCCGGATGGATTCCACGATTATTATAACGCTCGTTGGTACGAGTTTACGGGAATGCCAATAGGATCAACCGATGGCGAGGCGTGGAATAATGTATTCCACCCGGACGATCAGGAGCGCGCATGGGCAGCGTGGCGACATAGCCTGCAATCTGGCGATCCCTATGAGATAGAGTATCGGTTGCGCCATCATACGGGTGCTTATCGTTGGACCCTTGGGAGAGCGCTTCCCGTACGCGACGGCTTTGGCCAAATAACCCGTTGGATCGGCACATGCACCGACATCGACGCATCGAAAAAAGAGGCTGAACACAACGATATTTTAAGCCGGGAGCTGAGCCATCGTATAAAGAATATCTTTGCCGTGATCGGCGGGCTGATCGGATTGTCGGCGCGACATCATCCTTACGCAAAAACTTATGCGGCAGAACTGAAGGAGCGTATTGCCGCCCTAGGGCGGGCTCATGAATTCGTTCGACCGCATTCGGAAAAATCGAGGCCCGAGGTCGTCCTCGTCGGACTTCAAGAAATGCTGCGCGAATTGCTCTCGCCCTATCCGGCGCTTGCCGAAGGACGAATTCGCATTATCGGCGACAACATTCCCGTAGATGACCGAAGCGCTACGCCGATAGCGCTTACATTTCATGAACTAGCGACGAACTCGGCTAAGTACGGCGCAATGGGCTGTGTCGATGGCGCTATCGCGGTGCAAATATCAGTCGATGACACAGACGTTATCATCGAATGGAAAGAAGAGATAGGATCGTCCCTACCAAAAGTCACGCCCGGTGAGCCAAGTTTTGGAAGTAAACTGATCGACCTTAGTATTCAAAATCAGTTGTCAGGACGAATCCAACGAGAATGGCGCGATAGTGGCCTCGATATCCGTATGGAAATACCGATCGACAATCTCAAGAAAACTTAAGCGGCATATCGATCGAACAATCGGAGGCCGGTTGGCGGCGTTGCCGTCATGTTCCCGTCGCGTACTTGAAGTGCAAATTCGACAACGGGTTTCACCATATGATCATTGAGGGGCTTCGACACGACACCGACAACTTTGCTATCTTTGGCATGGGCCATTCGAGGGTTGGCTGTCAAAAACACGACAGTGATACCCAACCGATTGGCGAACGCCGCGCCAATTTCAGGGCCCGTAAAACCGTCGCGTAGATTTAAATCAACCAGCGCGAGGTCGGCGCCACTTTCGGCGAGCGACAAGGCTGTTTCCACGTCGGCGGCTATACCAACGGTTTCATGCCCAAGCTCTTGCAAGACGGCTTCCAAGTTGGAAGCTACAACAATTTCGTCTTCTACGATAAGTATCTTTGCCATATCGCCTACCAATTCAGTAAGTTACCAATGGAGCATGCGGGGGTGAAATCCGTAAGTTATTGCAAAGTTCCACTCTGCCATGCGATAAATTTAAGCATCCCTGCGTTGCTATTATGCGAAGCTTTCGCGCTTAATCACTTCCTCGTGAAGTCAAACTCAATACGTCCAGAAGCGCTTCGTTGAAGCGGTCCGGTTGTTCGTACATTGACCAGTGGCCGGCGTTTGCGACGACGCGGGTGACGAGTTCAGGGTGATGGATGCGTAAAATGTCGAAGACAGCCTCCACCGATGGGTTCGCCAACACGTCGCGGTCGCCCCAAATGGCTCTCAGCGGCACTTTTACGTCGGCAAGGCGCTCTTTAATTTCTACGGTGGTTGCGAACTCGCGCGATCTGAATCGAGCCTTCGCGATGTTCGCCGCCTGGATGTCGATGGCGAGATCGTCGATCCGCGCGGGATCCGCGATCATCAAAATTTGCAGAAGCTTTGCGTGCACATCCCGCCTTTCTGCGGGCGTCATCGTCGAGCGCTCCTTGGGGAAATCTTCGAGCCGCGGGTGAAGTCCCAAGGCCGAGCAGCCGGAAACGGTGAAGCTTGCGAGATGGCTGCCGAGTTCGATGGCGGCAAACGTGCCAACATGGCCGCCAAAGGAAAATGTCACAAGCTGCGGACGCCGCTCGGCGGGAATCAGTTGGCGTAGTCCATCGGCCACAACCTTGCCGCTGCTGGCTGGCGTGAAGGGTTTCGGCGGCATCGCGCTGTCGCCCAGCCCCGGCAGATCGATTGCCCAAACATCGTAATGCGGGATCAGTGCGGGGATCGTTTTCAGCCAATGTGTCCATGAACCTGAACCGCCATGTGCAAGCACGACAGGAGGCGCCTCGGCGTTTGTCCATCGCCGCCAGACCAAATCACCGGTACTGCAGGGCGTGCGAAATTGGGTGGCTTGTCCCTCCAGGGGCGCAAGGATCTCTTGCAAAGTGGGCATTGGAAGCTCGATCCTCGATCTATAGAAGTAAACCGTTATAAGCGACCTGCCGCCCGCTCAACAATCCGAAGGTCACATTTCATGGTGCATAGCAGCAATCTCGCGATCATTGGCCCGCGTTTGTGGGATGCTGTGATGGAAATGGCCAAGATCGGCGCAACGCCAAAAGGTGGTTGCAACCGGCAGGCGCTGACCGATCTCGACAAGCAGGGCCGCGATCTGTTTGCGAGCTGGTGCAAGGCGGCCGGGTGCACGATCGCGGTCGATCGAATCGGCAACATGTTTGCAAGGCGCGAGGGCACAGACCCAAATCTGCCGCCAGTGATGTTCGGTAGCCATCTGGACACGCAGCCAACCGGTGGCAAGTTCGATGGCGTGCTCGGAGTTCTAGCCGCGCTCGAGGTCGTGCGCTCACTGAACGACCTCAATATCAAGACCAAGCATCCGATTGAGATCGCCAATTGGACCAACGAGGAGGGGTCTCGCTTTGCCCCGTCGATGACGGCCTCGGGCGTATTCGCTGGTGCATTTACCCTCGACTTCGCGCGCGCCATCGAGGATTTCGACGGCAAATCGATGGGCCAAGAACTTGATCGGATCGGTTACTCCGGCGATCGTTCTGTCGGTGGCCGGCCGGTCCACGCGTTCTTTGAGCTGCACATTGAGCAGGGCCCGATCCTCGAGGAAGATGGTACCGACATCGGCATCGTCACGGCCGCCCAGGGCCAGCGTTGGTACGAAATCAATATTGGCGGGCAAGACAGCCATGCCGGCTCGACGCCAATGGAGCGCCGCAAGGATGCGCTGCTTGGTGCCGCCCGTTTGATCGAAGGTGTCAACCGCATCGGACGCATGATGATGCCGGAAGGGCGCGCAACTTGCGGCGTTATCACCGTGACCCCCGCTTCGCGCAACGTGATCCCCGGTTCGGCGTTCCTTACCGCCGAGTTTCGTCACCCGGACGAGCCGAGCCTAGAAATAATGAACCGCTCGCTCGCGAACCTTGCGCTCGATGTTTCACGTGAGTTGGGGCTGACGATCGACATAAAGCAGATCACCAAATTTCCGGCGCAAGCGTTCGACCCGGGCTGTCTGCAAGCGATCCGCGACGCCGCGAATACGCACGGACTGTCCCATCACGACATCATTTCGGGTGCAGGCCATGATGCCGTCTACATGGCCCGCGTGTGCCCGTCAGCGATGATCTTTATTCCCTGCGTGGGCGGGATTAGTCACAACGAGGCCGAAGACTGCAAGCCGCAGTGGGTGACGAACGGTGCCAACGTTCTGTTGCATGCGGTACTGGAAAAGGCCGAGGTTGTGGGGAAATAGGGGTTGCGGGCTGAAACAAGAGTAGCCCGGTAGTAAGCGGCATGACTGCGCGGCGAGAATTGCCGATCAATGCCGTCGATCCTGCTTTCCGCCAGCGCAAGCTTGTCGTAGCTTGAACGTCTGATCTGGTGCGGAACGGGCCTCCGCATCGGGCAACAGCACGAAGGTCCGACACGACTCGGATGAGGTGCGCGAATGAGTTTTTCGATCAATAGGCGTGTCGCCTTAGCGACCGCCGCTTTCGCCGCTGCCACGATTGGCATCAAGCCTGCCCAGGCTCAGGCGAAAAAAAAGCAGGTCAAGATTTCCACCGCCACTGCCGCCGACCTGGGCAACGACAATTACATGGTCTGCTGGACCATGGCGAATTACATCAACCAATTTTCCGATACCCTCGAGGCGCGCATCTACGCCGCCAATGCGCTTGGCGAAGAGCGTTCCGTCGTCGAGGCCATGCAGCTAGGATCGGGTGCTTCGGCGCATGTCGGCGGCACGGCAATCCACAATAACTTCAATAAGCGGATCGGCGTCCTCGATCTGCCCTTCATGTGGCGCGACTACGACCACTTCCACAAAGTTGCCGAAGGCCCGGTCGGGAAAATGCTCACCGACGAGCACGAGAAACTCGGGCTGAAAATCATCGGCTGGCAGGACAGCTGGGGCTTCCGCCACGTGACGACCACTAAGAAGGAAGTCAAGACGGCCGCCGACCTCAAGGGCTTAAAGATCCGCACCATTCAAACGCCGACGTATGTTGCAGCGCTCAACGCGATGGGAGCAGCCGCCACACCGATGGCGTTCGGCGAGGTCTACACCGGCCTGC
>JANLXZ010000210.1:0-7826 GCA_031365375.1 Hyphomicrobiaceae bacterium
CGGCCTGGGACAGGTATTCCACGATCGGCCGAACATTCTGCATTATGGCGAGCCGGGCGAAGGCGCAGAACTGAAACCAGGCATGCTTTTCACCATCGAGCCGATGATCAACCTTGGCAAAGCAGCCGTGAAACTTCTCCCTGACGGCTGGACCGCGGTCACGCGCGATCGCGAGCTATCGGCTCAATTCGAGCACACCGTGGGCGTCACCGAGACCGGTAGCGAGGTGTTTACATATTCGCCAGCAGGATTGCATTACCCGCCGTATGATATCCGATAGCAGGCTCGCCTGATGGCCAAATCCCCCGCAACTACGCCTGTCTCTACCGGCTTCTGGCTCCTCAAGTCGGAGCCGGATGCATTCTCGTGGGAGATGTGCAAGGCGAGAGGTTCCAAGGGCGAGCCGTGGACGGGAGTACGCAACTATCTGGCGCGCAACTACATGAAGGCGATGCAGCTCGGCGACCTCGGCTTTTTCTATCACTCGAACGAGGGTAAGGAGGTCGTCGGCATCGTAAAAGTCATCAAGCTCGCCCACCCGGACGCCGATGACGACACCGGCACCTGGGAGTGCGTCGATGTTAAAGCCGTGTGCGACATGCCGAAGCCCGTTACGTTGTCTGATGTAAAGGCCAATCCCAAGCTCGCCAAAATGGCGCTGGTGACCTCGATGCGACTATCGGTGCAGCCGGTATTACCGGCCGAATGGAAAGAAGTGTGCCGAATGGGCAAGCTCGACCCCAAAAAGATAAAGGGATGATCGAAGATCGGTCAGCTTTTATTCACGCCAACACCAAGCTTTTTTCACCACCGCTCGTTCCTGAGATTCGCCTCCACCTCGCCGAGGAATCGCTCCCCATTTGGTTGAAGACGGAGGAGGAACTGGGCGAAATCAACGTGCCGCCGCCGTTCTGGGCATTTGCCTGGGCAGGGGGCCAAGCTTTGGCGCGCTTTATTCTGGACAATCCGGAACTCGTGGCGGGCAAGACCGTGCTGGATCTTGGCTGCGGATCTGGCTTGACCGCTATCGCCCCGATGATGGCCGGTGCCAAATCGGCTCTCGCCGCTGATATCGACATGTTGGCGTTGACCGCAGTCGCGCTCAATGCTGAAGCGAACGGCGTTGCGGTTGAGACCACTTCGGCGAACCTACTCGCATTTCCGCCGCGGCCGTTCGATGTGACACTTGTCGGTGACCTCTTTTACGAGCGCGCTATGTCCGAAGCTGTGCTGGCCTACATCGAAGCGGCTGCAGCCCGGGGCAGCGTCATCCTGATCGGCGATCCGCAACGCAATTATTTCCCGCGTGGGCGCTTCACCCAGGTCGCCGAATATAACGTACCCGTCACGCGTGAACTGGAAGATAGCGAGATCAAGCGCACTGCCGTTTGGAAGCTGTAGCCGACTTCAAACCCGATCAATCCGGCAGTGGTAGCAATTGTTCGATGCCGAACGAACGTGAATATAGCGAACTGCCGCATCGGCGAAAATGTGCTCGGCAGCGGCGGCGATCTCCGGCGTCGATGCGATCGTGCCGGTGCCGTAGACGATGCGATCGTCGGCGCCGTAACCGCGCAGAATATATCGCGGACTGGCAAGGAACGCGGGCAGCTGATCAGTCCCGCCGCCGCGGTCGCAGACCTGCGCATGCAAAAATATCGGACCCAGTTCGGCGTAGGGCTGTGGCGCTGGAAACGGTCTGTGCGCAAGGGTCAGAAATTCCTGACCGGGCTCGATCAGTTGCAAGCAATGCCGGCAAGGCAGCCCGTCGCTATCGGCGATACGGCGCTCCGGCGATTGGCCGTTCGCGTCTCCACCTCCCGCTTGCAACCGGCGTACGAGATCGGTTTCGAGTGCGGAAAATCTTATGCCCATTGGTCTCACTCCTGCGCCAGGCTGCGGCAGTTCATCGAAATATACGGTATTGATAACCAACGCGACCCGAAACCGGCGAGGGTGAATTTTCGACATTCGACCAAGTGGGTGATTGCCGCACCAAAGCCGAGCGATCATAATACGGAAAAATCAATGCGTTCCGGGAGGATCACGCCAATGTCAGAACATCTCTACGCTGTACCCGCAGAATGGTCCGCCCGGGCATTCGTCGACGACCGTAAGTATCGCGACATGTATCAGCGCTCAGTCGATGACCCGAACGGCTTTTGGGGTGAGATGGGCAAACGGCTCGACTGGATCAAGCCGTATTCGAAGGTCAAGAACGTCTCATTCAATGCACCCGACGTTTCGATCAAATGGTACGAGGACGGCACGCTCAACGTTTCGGCAAACTGCATCGATCGGCATTTAAAGACACGCGCCAACCAAGTTGCGATCATCTGGGAAGGCGATGACCCGACCCAAGACGAAAAGATCACCTATCGGCAATTGCACGAGCGGGTTTGCAAGTTCGCCAACGTGCTCAAGGCGAACGGCGTCAAGAAAGGCGACCGCGTCACGATTTATCTGCCGATGATTCCAGAAGCCGCATATTCGATGCTAGCCTGCGCCCGCATCGGCGCCGTGCACTCGGTGGTGTTCGGTGGGTTTTCGCCGGACAGCTTGGCGAGCCGGATCAACGACGCATCCAGCAAATTCGTCATCACCGCCGATGAAGGCTTGCGCGCTGGAAAGACCGTTCCGCTCAAGAAGAATACCGATGAGGCCCTGCGGAAATGTAAAGGTGACGAGAAGGTACTCGTCGTGCGCCGCACCGGGGGTCCGGTTGCGATGTCTGCTGGTCGCGATATGTGGCTACATGAGGAGCTGGTGAAAGTATCGGCCGACTGTCCTCCGGTTGAGATGAACGCGGAAGACCCATTGTTCATTCTTTACACGTCCGGCTCGACTGGAACGCCCAAGGGCGTATTGCACACATCGGGCGGCTACCTCACGTATGCGTCAATGACGCATCAATATGTGTTCGATTATCACGAGGGCGATATTTACTGGTGTACGGCCGACGTCGGCTGGGTGACCGGGCACAGCTACATTCTATACGGCCCGCTTGCCAATGGGGCGACCACCTTGATGTTCGAGGGCGTGCCGAACTACCCGACGCCATCGCGCATGTGGCACGTCGTCGACAAGTGGGACGTCAATATTTTCTATACGGCACCCACTGCAATTCGGGCGTTGATGGGTGCCGGGGACGATTTCGTTAAGCGTACGGATCGAACCTCTCTTCGCCTGCTGGGTTCGGTCGGCGAGCCGATCAACCCGGAAGCGTGGGAATGGTATCACCGGGTCGTTGGCGATGGGCGGTGCCCGATCGTCGACACGTGGTGGCAAACCGAAACCGGCGGCATTATGATTTCGCCGCTGCCGGGCGCAACCAAACTCAAACCTGGATCCGCAACGCAACCTTTCTTCGGTATCAAGCCCGCACTCGTCGACGAAAAGGGCACGGTCCTTGATGGCGAGGCATCCGGCAATCTCGTCATTTTGGATAGTTGGCCCGGCCAGATGCGGACGATCTTCGGCGATCATAAACGCTTCGTCGAGGCCTATTTCTCGACTTACAAGGGCACCTACTTCACTGGCGATGGCTGCCGACGTGATGCCGACGGCTACTATTGGATTACTGGCCGGGTCGACGACGTGATCAATGTATCCGGACACCGGATGGGAACGGCAGAAGTCGAAAGCGCGCTGGTATCGCACCCGAAGGTCGCTGAAGCTGCGGTTGTGGGATATCCACATGACCTCAAGGGACAGGGGATATATTGCTATGTGACGCTGAACAGCGGCGAACTATCCAGTGACGATCTGAAAAAAGAGCTGATCGCACACGTGCGCAAGGAAATTGGACCGATCGCATCACCCGATCAGCTGCAGTTTTCGCCGGGGCTGCCGAAGACGCGTTCAGGCAAGATCATGCGCCGCATCTTGCGCAAGATCGCCGAGGACGACTTCTCGAACCTCGGCGACACGTCGACGCTGGCCGAACCGGCCGTCGTCGACGATTTGATCAATAACCGCCAGAACAAGCGGAAGGCTTGAAGTCAACTCGATCAGCCAGCAATCTTGAGACTGGTCAATTGGTCGGCAATGTTGCGGAATGCTGATATCAGCGCCGAACTCGTTTCCGCCTCGAAATACTGTGCGGGAACGCTGGCGCAATTGCGCAAAGCGTTTCTTGCTGTCGTTTGTCCAGGCTCAGGTTCCGTCGTCAGTGAGAAGCCGACGGTGAAAACCTGAATCTTCTGCGCCTTCATGTTCGCACATAGCGCCGCGAATTCTGCATACGACTCGTCGGTCTGAACGGATGAAGGTTGCGCATTTGCGCTTTTATAGGCGGTGTTGAAAAATCCATCGGTCATGATCAATACCGACTTGATGACGCGCTGATCAGTGTAATCCGCAGGAGCACTTGCGCCGCCGAAGATGCCAGCCCAGTTTGGCGAGACCAATTGAAAGCCCCATGCGGCTCCCATGTGTCCGGCAGTCCCGCCTGCGGCAGCATAGGAATCGATCTCGCTCTTAAGAGTACTGATGCTGGTGGAGAGAGGTAGGATCGAAGCCGTCGGACAGCTGTAGTGATAGTTTGGATCGGTGCCGGGGTTCGGCGTATTCATCACGCGAGCTCGATTTGATCCGCTCGGAGCATCGTCGGTCTGCGATGCTGTCCCGGGGCGCTCCAAAACGCAGGTATCTCCCATGATACTTTGCCCGCTGGCCACCGACGACAAATAAGCGCCGACGTTTACGGACGCGGCATAGGGTGCCAGTGCTATCTTATTAGCAGTCACGCTCGAGGCGGAGGGATCGATGAGCAAGTCGATGACTTCTTTGGCGGCAGCCTTCATCGCGTCCAACTTGCCGCTACTTGCCATCGAGCCGGTGATATCAAGAACCATAGCGAGTTCGACCCGCTTCAAATCGTAAACAACCTTTGCTACTTTAGTGAATGCAAAGGTCGGGATGCCGGCGACGTTCGCGAACGTGGTCGGCACGTCGACGTCGATTGTTACTTTCACGGACGACTGACTGCGATTGATAACCGTTTGGAAATTTCGAAGCGTCAGTCCACTGACATTCAATGCGTTGGTGTGCGCCTTGAGAAACGCGAGCGTACGAGCGCGAATATCAGAATCAGTAGAATTTGGACGATCGAACAGTTTGGCGCCAGCAAGGGCTGCCGCATCGAGAATCGAGCCGACTCGCATCGACACGCTATAAGCCCGCGACGCATCGACTGCGAGGCCGGTTGTCCCGAATAGAATCATGATGCTCAGTGCGAAGATCACGGCGATCGTGCCGCTTTCATTCCGCCCAAAGGCCGACAATCGGCTTCTGAATTCTAACATTCCCCGCTCCCGCACGCACACTACGCCAGGAGAGAAGAAGCACTGATGTCGGTAAAATTGTACTAATTCATCGCGCGAATTCGGATTATCGCCGGACCAATGCAAGTTTTGGTTTTGAAATCGTTACCGGCCATGCCGGCTTGGCACCAATTGAGTTGGTTCCCTGCGCTAATAAGGATCTCGATCAAGATCATGTTGATCGACATTAAGGACGGCGGAACTACCCCTTCAACACTTCTGCCAAGGTCGTGCCGAGCGAAGCAGGGCTGTCGGCAATCGCGATACCGGCCGACCGCATAGCTTCCAGCTTGTCGCCGGCACCGCCTTTGCCGCCCGAGATGATCGCACCGGCATGCCCCATGCGTCGGCCCGGAGGTGCGGTAACACCCGCGATAAAGCCGGCCATCGGTTTGCTCCGGCCCTTCGCCGCTTCGCGCTTGATAAATTCGGCCGCGTCTTCCTCGGCACCGCCGCCGATTTCACCGATCATGATGATCGAGTGGGTGTCGGGGTCGGCCAGGAACATCTCGAGCACGTCGATGAATTCGGTGCCCTTGACCGGATCGCCGCCGATGCCAACCGCCGTCGACTGGCCAAGGCCAGCATCGGAAGTCTGCTTGACGGCTTCGTATGTCAGCGTGCCCGAGCGTGAGACGATACCGACGTTGCCGGCCTTGAAGATATTGCCTGGCATAATGCCGATCTTGCACTGGTTCGGCGTCAGCACGCCAGGGCAGTTCGGACCGATCAGCCGCGACCTGGAACCGGCGAGTGCGCGCTTCACCCGCACCATGTCGAGCACAGGGATGCCCTCGGTGATGCAGATGATCAGCGGGATTTCGGCATCTATCGCCTCCAAGATCGCATCAGCAGCGAAAGGCGGTGGGACGTAGATCGACGAGGCGGTCGCGCCGGTACGGGCCTTGGCTTCCATCACGGTATTGAAGATCGGCACATCTGCCAGATCCGGATCGGCGACCGTGGTACCGCCTTTGCCAGGGGTCACACCGCCAACTAGCTGAGTGCCGTAGGCTTTCGCCGCCTTGGAGTGGAACATGCCCTGGCTGCCGGTGAAGCCCTGGCAGATCACCTTGGTATTACGGTCGACGAGAATGGCCATTGGTCGGGTTGCCCTTCGAAAGTGCGATAAAGCGTTCTGGCTGCAGCTTGTGGGGCATATCCGCTGATCGATCAAGCCCACCGTTCAACGGGCATCACCCGGTCGATTTCAAGCCGACAGCCTTCCGATTGTGCATCCCAACCACGCCCTGCCGCAACTTGACGCACCTCGTTGATGCAGATCATCCTCAGCATGCGGGAATGTCGAAACACGAAGCTTACTGTTTCTGGGAGACGTCCAATGATCACACACGATAAAGATCACGCCAAAGAAAATTCAGCTCCGTCTAGACGCAGCATGCTTAAAATCACTGGAGCAGGGGCCGCAGCACTAACCGTTGGTGCTACGATCGCCAGGGCGCAGACAGCCGGTTCCAGCGCCGTAGCGCCACCTAGTACGATCACGAGTCCGCCCCGTGATTTCGGACCGAAGGGCGCGCCGAACACCTACTTCTGGGACCCCGACGTCATCGCCGTCGATCCAAGCTTCAACGGCCTCGCCCAACCGAACGCCCCGATCCAGCGTCTTTGGACCGGTGCGCTGTGGTCGGAAGGCCCAGCGTGGAACGGGCAGGGCCGCTACCTCGTGTGGAGCGACATTCCCAACAACCGGCAGATGCGCTGGCTAGAGGACAATGGCCAAGTAAGCGTGTTCCGCGCGCCGTCAAACAATTCGAACGGTAACTCGTTCGATTTTCAAGGCAGGCAGCTGTCGTGCGAACATCTCACCCGGCGGGTCGTTCGCTACGAACTCGACGGCTCGGTTACGATCCTGGCCGACAACTTCGGTGGCAAGAAGCTCAATTCGCCGAACGATGTCGTACCGCACCCCGACGGCAGCTACTGGTTCACCGATCCGCCCTATGGCGGACAGTTGTATGAAGGCGCACCAGACGCTGCGGGCGGGCCGAGCAACACCGGCGGCTTGCTCAAGAACCGTCTCGGACAGGCGGCCGAAATCGGCACCGCCAAGCGCGAATTGCCAACCAACTGCTACCGCATTGACCCGATGGGCCGCGTTGATCTCGTTGTCACCGAAGAACAGGTGCCCGATCCGAACGGTCTTTGCTTCTCGCACGATTACAAGAAGTTGTACGTGGTCTCGACCGGCAAGGGCCCAGGCGACACCGGCCCGGGCGGCAAAGGCGAGATCTACGTGTTCGATGTCGGCACCGACAACAAGCTTGCGAACCGCAAGCTGTTTACCGATTGCATGGTCGATGGCGTCAAATGCGGGCCGGACGGTGTTCGTGCCGACGTGAACGTCAACATCTGGGCATCGAGCAATGCCGGCATGCACCAACAGATCCAGCCTCACTTGCAGGCCGGTGTCGGCCATCAGCGCATCGAGCTTGGCGCGCATCTGCCCGCGCGCGGCATCCAGCCGCCAATGCGGCTCGG
>JANLXZ010000273.1:0-3895 GCA_031365375.1 Hyphomicrobiaceae bacterium
TGATTTCGGCCTCGGCGCCGCTCGGATACTTCGATTTGGCGAGTTCGGCCTTTGCTTTGGCCGGATCGAAGGTGCAGAGCGACCGGGTGTTGCCGCCGTAGGCGTAGGCGATCGACGGTGGGATCAGGCCATGGGCGGTGACGCCCTCGCCGAACAACACCGCGCGCACCATTGTGTTGCGATCGAACGCCATCGAGCAGGCGCGCCGGAACGCCGGATCGTCGAACGGGGCCTTGCGATGGTTGAGCGACACGAAGCGGCAATTGAGGCCAGCCTGCTTCAATACCGTGATGGCCGCGTTCTTCTCCAGGTTCGGGATATCGGCAAACGGCGCCGTAGAGGTGATGTCGATCTGGCCACCGAGCAGTGCCGTGACGCCGCTCGACTCTTCCGCGATCAACGGCATGTCGATGGTGCCGATCTTCGGCGCGCCGCCGAAGTAGCCTGGGAACGCTGCTAGCGACACCCGCTCTCCCGGCACCCACTCCTTCAGCGCGTAGGCGCCGGTGCCGATCGGTTTCTTGCCGAAGTCGTCGCCGCCGGCCGAGGTCGCCTTGCGTGACAGGATCTGTGTGCCCGTCCGGCAGTTCGATAGGAAGGTCAAGAGAGGTGCGAACGCCTCCTTGGTGACGATGCGGACCGTCGTGGGATCTGGAGCCTCGATCGCGCTCAGTGCCGAGACCTTGCTCTTGTTGGGCGAGGCGAATTTATCGTCGAGCATGCGCTCCAGCGTGAACTTAATGTCGTCGGCGGTCATTTCCGAGCCGTCGTGGAATTTCACACCCTTACGCAGCTTGAATTCGAGCGCATTGCCATCGGCCTTCACGCTCTCGGCGAGATCGGGCACCGGGTTCGAGTTGGCGTCGAGCTTCATCAAGCCGTTGTAGAGTGCCCAGATGACATAGAACTCGGGGATCAGCGTTGCCTTGCCGGGATCGAGTGTGTTGATGACGTTGTAGCCGGTGATGCCGGCCCGAAGTGTCGGCGCCGCCTGCGCCCAGATGTCGGTCGAAAACGGAAACTGCGTGGCAGTGATTGCCGCAGCCGAAGCACCGAGGAAGTCGCGCCGCCGAAGTCCTGAAGGAAACTCGTTCGCGCTCATCTTACTCTCCCTAAGCTGAAGACCCACGGTATTGACGCTATCGGCGGTGCCAACGGCCGTCAAACGGCGCGTTGCGGCTGCGGCCACACACATGGCTGCCATGCAATCAGCCGGCGATGCCGACTTGCTTTTCGTTTCTATGATCGCGGCGGGCCAAGGAGGGAGCGGTGCGTACGCAAATCGAAAAACTCGACAACGCGAAATTCGATGTCTGCGTGATCGGCGCTGGCGTCAATGGGGCCAGCACGGCGCAGCATCTGGCGGCTGCCGGATACGCGGTGCTGCTTGTCGAGAAAGGCGACTACGGCTCTGGTTCGTCGAGCCGGTCGAGCCGGTTGCTGCACTGCGGTCTACGCTACCTCGCTCCCGGGGCGTCGATGTTCGAATTCTTCCGCCATCCGTCGCGGCTGCGGACCGCGTTGCGGATGGCAAAGCTCGCGATGGAAGCACGCCGGCAACTGGTGCTGACCGCGCCCGAGCGGGTGCGGCCGTTGAGCTTTCATTTCCCGATCTGGCAGGAGTCTACCTATCGGCCCTGGCAGGTGAAGCTCGGCCTCGGGCTGCTGGCCTCGATGGCACCGACCGACGTACCGCTCGAACAGCGGATGATCTCGCCCCAGGCGGCCAAGTCGCTGCCGCTGGTTGGCGGCTTGCGCGACTGGGACCGCCTGCAATCGATTGGCGCCTTCACCGAATACCAATTCGAATGGCCAGAGCGACTGTGCGTCGATGCTGTGCTCGATGCCGAACGGCTGGGGGCCAGCGTTCGCAACTACACCGCCGCGACCAAAATGACCCACCGCAACGAATCCTGGGAAATCGAGCTCGCCGATGTCCAGACCGGTGGCACCGCGACCATCGAAACGAAGCTCGTGCTCAACATGGCGGGCATCTGGATCGACAAGGTCAACAGCCAGTCGGGCGCCCAGCGGCCACGCAAGATCCTTGGCACCAAGGGCATCCACCTCATGGTGCAGCTGCCGCCCGAGTGCGCCGACAACGGCATCGTCACCTTCAATCGCCGCCAGGAACCGCTCTACTGTATCCCCTGGCGCGGCATGCATTACTTTGGGCCGACCGAGACGGTCTACGAGGGCAACCTCGACGAGATCCGCGCCGAGGACGACGAAGTCGAAGGCCTGCTGGCGGAAGGCAATCACCTGCTGCCGGGCTTGAAACTCAAGCGCTCCGACATTCTCTTTACCTGGGCGGGCGTGCGGCCTCTGAGCTTCGATCCGGCGCTGCCGATGGGTAAGCGATCGCGCGATGTGCACAACCTGTCGGACTCGGGCATGCCAGGCGTCTATGCCATGACCGCCGGTCCGGTGATGACGCATCGCTCGGCCGGCACCGAGATGGTGGATCTGGTGCGCCGCAAGTTCAAGGCGGGCAAGTCGGCACAAGCCGTCAACTACGGGGCGCGCACCTTCCCCGACAATCGGAACTCACCACCGGTGGTCGACGACTGGACTGACGCCAAGCTCGCGGACCTCGCCTATGCCGCCCGCCACGAACATGCGACCAACCTGGTCGACCTGATGTTCCGGCGCGTCGGCGCCGGTTGGACCAGCACC
Source organism: Hyphomicrobiaceae bacterium (assembly GCA_031365375.1). Taxonomy (GTDB): domain Bacteria; phylum Pseudomonadota; class Alphaproteobacteria; order Rhizobiales; family Hyphomicrobiaceae; genus JAKFWF01. The sequence continues at coordinate 2,677 of JANLXZ010000273.1, forward strand.
ATGGGGTTCAAAGCCGCCGACAAGGCAGCCGAAGCAGTGGCCGACGTCTATGGTTGGGATGCCGCGCGCACCAAGAAAGAGGCGGACGACTACCGCGCCTATCTGAAGCGGATGCACGCCGTCCGTGCCAAATAGTTTTACCTTGGCCGTCGATCAATCAGGAGACTTCACATGCGACTGTCGGACTTCAAGGCCCTGACCTTCGATTGCTATGGTACGTTGATCGACTGGGAAAGCGGCATGGTCGCAGCGCTGGTGCCGCTGACGTCCAAGGTCAAGCCGGCGCTGACCCGCAATGCGATCCTCGAAGCGCATGCTCGGCATGAATCGATGCAGCAGCGCTTCACACCTGCCAAGACCTATCGCGAGCTGTTGGCAGTGGTCTACAAGCGCCTCGCCGACGAATGGCGCGTGGCCGTATCGTGGGAAGAATGCCTCGCCTACGGCCGCTCGGTCGGTGATTGGCCGGCGTTTCCGGATTCGGCGGCTTCCCTGCAGTACCTGAAAAAGCACTTCAAGCTCGTCATCCTGTCGAACGTCGACAATGCCAGCTTCGCGTTGAGCAACAAGCGGTTGCAGGTCGACTTCGACGCGATCTACGCCGCCGAGGATATCGGCACCTACAAGCCCGACCTGCGCAATTTTGACTACATGCTGGAAAACCTGGCCTCGATCGGTGTGAAGAAGGCCGAGGTCCTGCATACTGCCGAGAGCATGTTCCACGACCATGGCCCCGCCAACAAGGTCGGCTTGAAGTCGGCCTGGATCTGGCGCCGCCACGGCGACCAGGGGTTCGGTGCGACGATGAATCCCGGCGCCATGCCGCACACCGATTTCGTATTCAACAGCATGGCCGAGATGGTCGTGGCGCATCGGGCTGAACAGGGATGAATGAGCGCCAACGCTTCAGGCTGTAGTCCGCAGTTGGCAAAACAAATGATCAGGGAATGGCCGACCGCAGATGGCCACTCCTTAATCCATTGCGCCGACTAAGCTTGCATTGCCCTACCCATGTATTCTAAGGCGGCACAGGCTCGCGAACAATGCGACGTCATCACTCCGAGCGTCCAATTAGCGCCGGTGCATTGGCGCGGCTTGCCGCAAGGGTCGCGACAGTCTGGGCTTTATTGAAGAGCGGGATGCAACGGCCCAGGCTATAATCGTCGACAAGTCAGCTCTCGCGAGAATACCTGCCGTCGCAACGATACGATGATTGCAC
>JANLXZ010000321.1:0-2461 GCA_031365375.1 Hyphomicrobiaceae bacterium
CGTGATGCCGATCTTGGCGCCGAGACGTTTGGGATCGGCGGCGATGGTGAGCGTCATATCGGCGGCGGCACGCAGGAGAATGTCATACACGACGCGCTTGTTCTGGTAGGCCATGCCGCGCAACTCGCTCGGCAGCGTGTAGACGACGTGGAAGTATGGCACGGGCAGCAGTTCCGCCTCGCGATTTTCGAGCCACTCACGGGCGGCCGAGCCCTGGCACTTCGGGCAGTGCCTGTTGCGGCAGCTGTTGAACGCGACGCGCGTGTGGCCCCACGCATCATCCTCGCAGCGCAAGACATGCCCGCCGAGCGCGGCCGTGCGGCAGCGCTCGATGGCACTCATCACCTTCAGCTCGGGCAGGCTCACGTGGCCCCGGTTGGCATCACGCCACGCGGCACCGTGCTCGCGGAAGATGTCCGCAAGCTCCAGGTCCGTGCGCACGAGCGGCGATCAGGCCGCTTTCTTTCGTCTCGCCGGCTTCGCCTTGCGTTGCTTGCCTTCCCGTATCTCGGGCGCACCCCGTGTTTGCAGTCGATCGAGCGGGCTTTCGAGATTGGCAATAATGTTCGTCGAGACACGCGTATAGCGCGCCGTTGTGGCGACGCTCGAATGTCCGAGCACCACCTGGATGACGCGAATGTCGACGCCGGCCTCGTGCATGTGCGTCGCGAACGAGTGGATGGCGTTGTCCAGCCGTCGCGGCAAGGGCCATTAAGTGGTCGTGGAACTCCGCCCATAATCCTGCTGGAAAATGCCGAATGCCGACGCACGTTTTATATTGTCGGGCCTGTCAGCAAGGAGAATAGCAAGAAAAGACGTTCGTTATGAACAGTCCCCCGGTTGGGGGTAAGGTCACGAATTTTGCGGATAGTGTAATCAGAGCCACACCATTTTTGTGCATTTGCTGGTATTTCAATCAAACTGATTTCTGCTGGTATGAGGGTCCAGGCATGCACAATTTCTTCAGATCGTCCCTCCGGACGTGTTCAGCATTGTGCATCGCTTTCCTTGTGCAATTGGGTTCTGCAAAAGGCGCAGACCTTGGTGGCGAAGACGCGCCGCCGCCTGCGGCGCCAAGCGAGTGGTCCTTCACGTTCACGACATACGCCTGGGCGTCCTGGTTGTCGGGAGACATGACTGTTAAGGGGCGTTCATTCGATGTGAAGGCCGATCCCATCGACATCATCAACAACCTCGATTGGTCAGGCTTGCCAGCCTGGATGAGCTACGCTGAAGCCCGGCGCGGTAAGATCAGCTTATTCAACGATATTGTTTACGCAAAGCTCAGCGGTTCGAGCGATTTCGCCAAGTCAGTCCGCCGCCGGTTTATCAATGCCTCGCTTGGCGGCAGCGTTGAGGTGGACGACGAACAGGCGACCGTCGAATTGGGTGGGGCCTACGAGGTATGGTCGGGTCAAAGCCCGGCCGTGGCCGGAGTTTCAGCGATCGATATTCTGGGCGGCGCGCGCTACTGGCACCAGGAGGTCGGCGTCTCTGGTGATTTGAACGCCACCCTTGCAGTCAGTGGTCCCTTGGGGATCATCGACTTGTCTCGATCAGGAAACCGGGTGTTCGCACGGTCCGGTTCCGTGGACTGGGTCGATCCGTTTGTCGGAGCGCGCCTGCGACAGCAGCTTGCTCCGGGTCAAGAACTTGTCTTACGCGGAGACATTGGAGGGTTCGGCGCTGGAAGCGACTTCTCCTGGCAGGCGCTCGCTACTTACAATTGGCAGATGTGCAAGTTCGGAGATTCCGTCGTGGACGGTTACATCGGTTATCGAGCGCTATCTGTCGATTATGAGCAAGGATCCGGAAAGTCAAAGTACGAATACAACGTGCTGCAACACGGCCCGGTTCTGGGCGCAACGTTGCACTTTTAAGCCAGGTCTAAGCAAATGGACCTAGCCCAAGGCGCGATACAACTTTAATCGCAGCTTCGCCCGCACTGTCGGAAACTTTAAATGAACAGCCCTGTGTGGTACTGACCTTTTGGGGCAGCAGTGCGAGGTTGCAATCGCGCCAACAAGAGCCGCTGACCTACGGAAACGCCGGACCAATTCCGGCGCACACAGAAACTTAAAAAATACATCTATTTCAATAAGTTAGCTGGGTGGGGCACTAAGATTCGAACCTAGACAGGCAGAATCAGAGTCTGTTCAAGCTCGGCATTCAGCAGCCCAGAGAGCTGCAAATCAAGGTGGTTGCACGCCCCCGCAACCAACCAAAAAATCAATACAATCAATACATTATTGAAATTTAGCCGCTAGTGCTTTGCGACTGGTCCGCGGCTAAAGGTACGCCAAAGGTACGGAAACCGCCGCGATGCCTCCCAACAAGCGGGCGGGCGAACGCTATTTTCGTGACCATTCAGATGCACCTTCCCTGCGAATAATGACCGGGCTGACTCAGTTACCGCCGCCGGACCAAGTGTTGGCGCGTCGGACGTGCCGTAAATTCTCGC
>JANLXZ010000326.1:0-1899 GCA_031365375.1 Hyphomicrobiaceae bacterium
GCCATACTTGTCCCACGCCGCCGCCATTCCAATGCGCTCGGCAAAGGGGATGAAATCGGGGTGCTGCCGGATCTGGCGGATAGGTGTATGTCAGCCCAAAGCGAAATCAGGCAACCCATGTTGCCCAGCGAAACGGCCCGCCCAATCGTTTTGAAGAACATGTCGGCGTAGCCCATGAGCACGGCGGGCAAGGCGATCGACATGTCGGCGTTGTCGTGCATCGTAAGGTGCAGATAGTCGAGCGTGCGGCAATACGCCTCGCGATCCTCGGCCTTGGCGCTGCACACGCCCTTGGCCGCGACCAGCCAATAGGCGTCCATCACCTCGGGCGTCATCGGCGCAGTACCAGCCGGCGGAAAGATCGTCTTGTTAAGCAGCAGGCGCGTCTGCTGATACTGTTCGACCGCCAGATCGTGCCGACCCGCCGCAGCGTTCGCAACTGCCAGCCACATCGACGGAAAGCCCAAGTCCACGGCGCGCTGGCCATCCGCAATTGCCGTCGCGACGTTACCGAGGTTGAGATGGCCCGAGCAACGCAACATGAACTTGCGTCCGTCGATCGGATCCTGGGCGATTGCTTCCTCGATATAGCGCATGCCGTCGGTGGTGCGACCGCAGAACAGCAGATACGAGCCCAGCCGCATCGCGACCGCCGGATTGTTTGGCTCCAGGTGGTAACCTGTGAACGCCAGATCGAGCGCGCCGACAAAATTGCCGATCGTCAGCTCATGCAGGCCGAGGAGGACATAGGCCTGTCCCAGGCCGGGTTTCAGCGACAGCGCCTTGGCGACGCTTTCGGCCATCCGCGCTGACTCGGCCGGTCGGTCGAGGCAGGCTGTATAAATGCCAATCAGCTGATGCACTTCGCCCAGCAGCAGCCAGGCCTCAGCAAATTCGGGGTCGATCGCTACCGCCTGTTCGAGCAAGGCCACCGCGGTGTCCAGCACGCCATTGCCGAACAGCTTGAAGCTAAGCGCGCGCCCTTGCAGATAAAGGTCATAGGCTTCCGCGCTGTGCGTCATGCCCGGGATCTGCGGTACCCGCATGGCAATGCCCAACGCGTTGCCGATCGCCGCCGTGATTGCTTGTGCAACCTGTTCCTGAAAGGCGAAGACATCGTCGAGCGTGCCGTCAAAGCGCGCTCCCCACAGCTCGAACCCTGTTTCACCCGAGACAAGATGCGCGTGAATGCGGACGCGATCGCCCTGGCGCTGCACCGATCCCTCGATCAGATGCGATACTTCGAGCTGTGCCGCGATCAGCTGCGATGGCAATTCGCTACCGCGAAAATGAAACGACGATGTCCGGCCAGCAACCAGCAATTGCGGCACTTGGCCCAACGTGGTGATCAACTCATCAACGATGCCATCGGTGAAATAATCCCGCTCATCGCCCACGCCGACCGAGTGAAATGGCAAGACCGCGATCCGTGACCTGGCCGAGGCTTTGGCTGACGCCGCCGTGGCAAGAACATCACGAGCGCGCAACGACCAGGCACTGAACAGGTGCGCGTGCCTGCTGCTGTCGCCAGCTTGCTCGAGCTCGCCCAAGGCTTTTTCCACGGCGCAGCCCAGCCGTTTCTCGGCATCGGCACTGTAACGGCCGAGCCATCGGCTGAACCCGTCGCCAAACTCCATCTGGTCAAGGACTGGCTTTGTGCCGATCGCGACCAGTTGTGCGGTCGCGGTCGTAAAATCCGCGCGCGCCAATGCGTCTTCAAGCGCATCGAGATCGGTTACAATCGTGTCGCGTCGCAGGGCAACGCTCGTGCGCGAGACAGCGAGAACGTCCTTGCCGCAGGATGTGAGCAGCTTCCCCAACTCGAGCAGGCATTGCCGCAGGCTCGCCTTTGCATGAGCTTCGAACCTACCGGGCCACAACAATTTGCTAAGGAAATCA
>JANLXZ010000030.1:0-6227 GCA_031365375.1 Hyphomicrobiaceae bacterium
GTGAACCCGGTGAGGCAAATGAGGAACAAGTTCTTGCGGCCGAACCGTGTCGATAGCCACCCGACTGGTGCGGTGAAAATCGCCGCTGCGACTACATACGACGTCAGCACCCACGTGATTTGATCCGCCGTCGTCGAAAGCGAACCCTGCATGTACGGCAGCGCTACATTGGCGATGGTGTTGTCGAGCGCCTGCATCAACGTCGCAATCATCGCGAACACGGTGACCATGGCTCGGTTTGGCGAGATTAACGGTTCCGCTGCGGCGGTCAGGGATGCCATGAAATGGATCCTACCAAAGCTCTGATACGGTTCGTTTGTGACCCGTATCGATGGTCGTGTTTACGCTCATGCCGGCGCGTAGCGTGGGCGCGTCGGACTTGCGATCGATTACGATGCGAACCGGTATGCGCTGCACGACCTTTACCCAATTGCCGCTGGAATTTTGCGGAGGCAAAATTGAGAATTCGGAGCCGCTCGCGGGCGAGATGCTCCCGATTTTTCCTGTCCAGGTAAGGCCGGGATAGGTGTCGACGGTGATCTCGACCGGGTTTCCAGTTTTCGCGTAGGTCAAATCGGTTTCCTTGAAATTGGCATCGACCCAAAGGCTGTTCGTACCCACGAGGGCGACCGCTCCGCTATTTGACAATCCCGCGGTTGCCGCCACCATGTATGTGCCGGGTTGCAACTGATCAACTTGGGTCACGACGCCGTCGAAAGGGGCATGGATCACTGTGTGATCGAGCTGCCGTAATGCCTCATCCACCTGCGCCTTGGTTTGCAGATATGTCGGATGCTCGGTCACACGCGCTTCTGGATTGCCGCCGAGTTTCGACAGCAAGACCTTGGCTTGCTCCTCCAACGATTGATGCTGATTTTCAGCAGCGTTCAAGGCGAACCGGGCTTGGTCATAATTGACAGCAGTTGTAGTGCCGGATTTTATTAAGGTGGCTGCACGATCATAAGTGGCCTTGGCCAATTGGACCTGCGCTTGCTGCGCCGCGATATCACTCAACATGCGTTTATAATCTTGTTTCATCGACTCGAGATTCAAAGCTGTCTGGGCGAGCTGAGCCTTGGAATTATCGACCGTTATTCGAAACGGTGTGGGATCGATGCCAAAGAGCACGTCTCCCTTCCGTACGGCTTGGCCTTCACGGACGTCGACGTGAGAGACGACGCCCGAGATGTCGGTCGCCACCATGAGTTTTGGCGCGCGAATGTATGCGTTGTCGGTCGAGACATAACGGCCACCTGTCATCCAAAGGACAGCTGATACGATCGCGACGACCAGGACGCCGCCGGCCATCAAGCCTTGACGAAGGGACACTTTCGGCAGGGTTCGTTTGCCAACGCGAGGGTCTATTTCCGAGGCAGGTTCGAATGACGCTGCCTGTGAGTGCATGTTCATTGCGTATCGTCTTTCCGACTGGATGACCGGGATACCGCGAGATTGGACCGCATGCCCTGAAGTCCTTTTGTCAGCGCGCCCAGCGTTTCAGCGTCTAGTCCCACCGACATTTCGTCATGCAACTCCCGGCGGAAAGCCGCGATGTCCTTTAGAATGGGTTCGCATTTGGCGGTCAGTTGAAGGCGCCAAATTCTCCGGTCGGCGGGATCGGGGAGACGTTCGACGAAGCCACTCTCCTGCAGCTTGTCGATCAGCCGGCCAACGGTAATTGGTTCCACGTCGGTGAGATTCGCGAGTTCGTTCTGGGTGATGCCGGCCTGACGCTCTAGTCTGGCGAGTACGGCCCATTGGGCCCGCGTCATCCCGTGCTCACGCGCCCTCTTATCAGCGTGACGCCGCATAAGCTGCGCAACGTCATAGATGAGGAACAGGAAGTCACTATCAATGGTTCGGTTGGCTTTCATAGTGTACGCTAATATAGCGCGCGCTATGAATTATTCAATACATGAGATTTTGGAGATTCGCCCAGAGCAATAATGCTATGATTAAAATCATTATTTTTCCGTTGGAATCGCGACCATGCGCAGGTTTGAAAGTTGACAATCGGGTCTCAGGCACGTCGTCGGCTGAGGTAATGAGTGGCGCTGGCGGCGCTTCTCAATTCCGCCAGCGCCTTTAGTTTGAACGCACGTCCTCAAACCTTGAAGAAAGAGGTCGCCACTAAAATCTTGTTCTCTTGGTGCACCATGGCCCCGAGTTCCCCGGACTTTTTGACGTAGGCCAGCCATTCGGCGTCCGCCCACATGGCGGCGCGCTTGGCGGTGCGCTCGGCGAGGTCTGTGTACGCCCAGACGTGGACATACGAGTTGACGTCTCCGACCTCGGTCGTGCCGTACAATACCGGCTTGCCCAGCAGCCTCGTTTGGGCCGCGTAGCCCATCTTTTCATATAGTTCGAGGTGAGCTTTGATGGTGCCCGGCTTACAGACGTAGGTGCGGTGATCGAAAATCATCGGCGGTTTGCTCCGTTCGATTTCAGGGTTGATTGAGAAATGCGGTGATCTTGGCCTCGGCCTGCTTCATTGACAGCACGCCATCGAGATGACCTCGGCTGCCGGCAAGCGTCACGTGTTCGATTTTGCCGCCCGCCGACTTCACGCCCTCGACCATCTGCTTGACGCCATCGGCATGGAACACAAGATCGTCGGGTTGCGTGATCAATAGCACCGGCGCCTTGATTTTCTTGAGGTAATCGGCACCGCCGCCTCCCGCCACGAACAGTTGGTTCGCCTTGACGAGATAAAGGAAGTGGTTGGCGTCCGACGTCAACGCACGAGCCGCACCGGCGGTGTCGAGCGCCGCTTCGATGGCGAATTTTTTGTCAAAGCCGGTTGCCGGGTCCTCGCCCTCTTTCGCCCATTTGCGGCCAAACGTGGTATTGGCCCACTTCCAGTGTTGGGCGTGCAGCGTTACGATCTTGAGCGATTGGGCGAGCCCGGCATTCGGCGGTTCGGCCGCGTCGTAGCTGCCGCCCTTCCACTTCGGATCGAGCCGGATCGGCGTCGCCCAGATATCGAGCCAGGCGATCAGGTTAGCATCGGCTTCGGCAAAGCCGATGACCGGCATGATCTTGGCCACCATATCGGGGTAGGTCGCCGCCCACTCGTAGGTTTGCAACGCCCCCATCGAGGCACCTGCGATCATCGCAAACTTCTTGATGCCGAGTTTATCGGCGAGCGCCTTCTGTACTTCGACGAAATCGCGGATCGTCACGATCGGGAACGTCATGCCGTAGGCTTTGCCCGTCGCTGGATCGATCGAGGCGGGGCCAGTCGTGATCACCGTCTTGTCGCTGGCGCCGAGATTGACGAGGGTGTCCGATGATACGACGAAAAATTTGTCCGTATCGATTGCTTTGCCCGGGCCGATGATGGCATCCCAATATCCAGGCGTCTTATCGGCTTCGGCGTATTTGCCCGCCGCGTGCGAGGTGCCCGAGAAGAAATGGCAGATTAAAATCGCGTTCGTCTTGTCGGCGTTAAGAGTGCCATAGCTCTCGTATCCAACCTTGACGCCTTTCAGTTCACGTCCCGATTGCGTTTTGAAGTTCGCGATCTCCAGCGTCTCTTTCTTGGTGATGAGCTCCTGGGCGGTGGCGGTAAGGCTCGCCAGCATCGCGGCGGCGATAAGGCCAAATTGTCGAAGCTTCATTGGCGTCGTGTCCTTGCTCGTTCGCGGGCAGCTTTGAAGTTTGGTCTGGTGGTCGCAGAAAGATTAGGCGCCGAACGATCCGTGCGCTAGTGGGGCGGTTAGGGTCTGCGAAACAGCGGGCGTCTTCCCACTTGCCCTCGCGACGTTTCCGCGCTCATATCCGCACCATTACTCCTCGTGTCTGCGCATCCGAGAATAATCCTATGAAAGCACCACGCCGCAAAACGCATGCTCGAAAGGGCCTCGATGGCCGTGCAGTCCACGACGTCGGTGGTCTCGATTTCGGACCGATTGATCGCGATGAGCATGATCTGGCGCAATGGGAAAAGCGCGTCGATGCGATGATGATCCTGCTTTATGCCAAGAAGGGCGTATTCAAGGTTGATGGCATGCGCCGCGTGATCGAGGACTATGGTCAGCAAGCCTACGACAGCACCACCTATTATGAAAAATGGGTGCGCGCTTTGCGCAATTTGATGGTTGAGCAGGAAGTACTAACGGCGGCCGAAATTGAAGCCAAGATCTCGGCGGTGACAGCAGCGTTTCGCGCGGAAGGTCGTGAGGTTGCGGCGGGTACTATAAAGTGGGACAATAATCTTGGGCCTGCGGTGTCAAAAGTTGCGAATCCGAAGTCAGAAATCAAAGAGACGCCGACATGACCGCCGCGGCTCACGTGCGGTCACGCTATGCCGTCGGCGATGCGGTGAAAATCGGTGACCGTGAAGCCGTCGGCCACTGCCGCACACCTTGGTACGTACGCGGCAAGGCCGGCATCGTAGTCGAGATCCACGGCGCGTTCCCCGATCCGGAGCGTCTGGCCTACCACCGGCCAGGCTTGCCCGCGCTGGTGCTATACAAGGTGCGTCTGAAGCAAGAAGATCTTTGGCCGAATTACACCGGTCCGGCTGGCGACCATCTCGACATCGATATCTACGAGCCGTGGCTCACGCTGGCGCAAACAGCGCAGAGCGCTAATGCCGAAAGGGGAGGGCGGTAATGCACACCCACGATCAACATGACGACCACGATCACGACGACCACGACCACGATCATGGTGACCCGCACGCGCCTCGTATCGATCACGACGCGGGGCCGGCTTCGCCCTATGAAGTGCTCGAACGGGCCATGCGCGAGTTGTTGATTGAGAAAGGTGTGCTCAGTCCGCAAGAAATCGCATCGCAAATCGACTTGCTGGACAGTCGTTCGCCTTCGCTCGGCGCCAAGGTGATTGCAAAAGCTTGGACCGATCCGGTGTTCAAGGCGCAACTTTTGAGCGATACCCGTGGCGCGCTTCTGGGGATGGATATCGACATCGGCGCAATCGCAGAATTCCGGGTAATTGAAAACATCCCGGGAGTGCATAACGTCGTCGTCTGCACATTGTGCTCGTGCTACCCGAAGATGCTGCTCGGCGTGCCACCGGCCTGGTACAAGAGCCTGAGTTACCGGTCGCGCACGGTCGCAGCGCCGCGCGATGTGTTGGCCGAGTTCGGGCTTGCTGTTCCGCTCTCCACGGAGGTCCGGGTGCACGATTCAACGGCAGACTTGCGTTACATTATCCTACCGCGCAGGCCCGACGGTACGCAAGGTTGGAGCGCCGCCGAATTGGAGGCGCTCGTCACGCGCGATTGTATGATCGGCACTGCGGTGCCGGTCTTGCCCAAAACGAAATCCGCAGCTTGAGAGTGAACACGATGCGTAGCGCGTTGAAGTTGATCACCGCAGCGGGCGCGTTCGTCCCAACTGCAGCATTGGCCCATCACGTCAATGACGGCCGACCGCCTGGAAATTTCATCGAAGGTTTGTTGTCCGGCCTCGCGCATCCGGTGATTGGCCTCGACCATCTGGTCTTTATCCTCGCAGCAGGGCTTGCAGCCGGAGCGTTAGGCTTGGGTTTGCGCATGCCGGCTCTTTTCATCGTGTCGTCAATGGCGGGGCTCGGCCTGCATCTGATGCGGATCGATGTGCCGCTTGCCGAAGCTGCGGTGGCCAGTTCAATTTTCATACTCGGTATTGCGATCAGCAGCCGATCGGGCGTTGGAACCAAGATTTGGATGGCGCTCTTTGTCGGCGCAGGTGTCTTCCACGGGTATACGTATGGCGAGTCGATCGTCGGCGCGTCGCAGCCTCCGCTTTTCGGCTATCTTGTGGGGCTGGGTCTCGTTCAAGGTGTGCTCGCAAGCCTCACGCACTTGGCTGGACGCCAACTTGCAGAAAGCGCCGGCCCCGCGGAGCCGGAAATGAAGCATCTTGGCGCACTACTGGCGGTGATCGGGGTCGTCTTTTTCATTGCAGCCTTCAGCCCCGGGGCCTGACGGGGCAGCGCGATACGCTGGCGATTGCCGTGACGATCATGCGAGTGCATGGTGCAGATCCGCCGTTTGTTCCGGACACGATGTTGCCCATGGTTCGAAAAGAGCCGCCACTGGTTTTCGATAGCGCCAACGCTACCACGACGCTGTTTGAAGCTCTGCTCCAAGCGTCACGCGAGCACGGTGCAAAAAAGATAATCATCGAAGACCAAGATCGACAGCCGCTCACCTACCATCGCTTAATCGTGGGCAGTTTGGTGCTCGGCGGCAAACTCGCTCAATCGACGCAGCGCAA
>JANLXZ010000391.1:0-7562 GCA_031365375.1 Hyphomicrobiaceae bacterium
AAGGCCGAGGCGTTCGTCGACACCGGCCATGAAATGCTCGAACGCTTCGAGCGCGAGGATCTGGTGTCCTACATCATTGCACCGACCTGGGCCGACTATCACCCAGACGAGCCCGGCGGCTCAGATGGCGGGCGCTCGCTCTCACCCGATGAATTTGACGGCACCAAGCTCGGCGACCGCTTCGATACGTTGCGACCGCCACTCGAGACGATGACCACGCTTGGCGGCATGATGGTGGGCCGCAACGACTTGCCGCACGTATTCAACATGACGACATCGCTGAGATCGGCAGCACACATCGCGGGCATCGTGGCGAAACATGCGCGCTCCCGGATCAGTCACAGCCGAGGCACGCGGCTTGTCAACGGCAACGCGCTCATCGCGCGTTTGGCGTGGCATGCGGAGAAACGCGGCATTCCATTGTGGTTGTCCGCGCCGATCATCGAGGTGGTACGCGAGAACGGCCGGGTAACCGGCGCGATCGTCGAGCGCGACGGCAGACGCATTCTCGTCGAGACCAAGCGCGGCGTGGTACTCGCCTGTGGCGGATTCCCGGCCAACGACGCACTGACGAAAGAACTCTATCCGCACCGTGCGTCGGGCAAAAATCATCAGCGGTTGCCACCACCCGGCAATACCGGCGATGGCTTGACTATCGCAAGCGCGGCTGGTGGGCATCTCGATGACAACGTGCATCACGTTGCTGCCTGGGCGCCGGTGTCGCTGGTCCCTCAACCAGATGGATCGACGATCCCGTTTCCGCATTTTTTCGAGCGCGGCAAGCCCGGTTACATCTCCGTCGACCGGCGCGGCAAGCGCTTCGTCAACGAAGCCAAATCTTATCACGCGTATATTCCAGCCCTGATCGACACATGCCGCGATGACGATGTGATCGAGGCGTGGATCGTTTGCGATCACCGGGCGATACGGCGGTTTGGTCTTGGCGCGCTGGGTCCGAAGCCAATGCCGATCGGGCCGCACATCAAGTCAGGCTACATCAAGCGCGGTGCAACCGTTGCTGAACTCGCCGCCGCCACTGGTATAGATGCAGCCGGACTCGAGCGCACGATCTTAGCTTTCAATGGACCGGCCGCCCACGGCGAGGATCCCGAGTTTCATCGCGGCACCGATGCCTATCAGCGCTTCAACGGCGCCGTTGGACATAAGCCGAACCCGTGCGTCGCCCCACTTGACCAAGGGCCCTACTACGCGGTTCGCGTGGTGCCGGCCGAACTTGGCACCTTTGCCGGCATCGCCACCAACGAACACGCACAAGTCACCGACCAAACAGGCAATGGCATTCCCGGCCTTTATGCAGTTGGCAACGACGCGGCGAGCGTGATGGGTGGAACCTATCCGGGTGGGGGGATCACCATCGGACCGGCGATGACATTTGGGTATATTGCGGGCCGCCACGCAGCCGGTGTGATCGCCGCAAGCCAACCGATCGAACCGGCGGTTGCATGACCACGGACACGACCGACTATCAAAAGTTGGCGCTGCCTTATCGGCGGCCATCCGACCTTGACGCGAAATCGCCGGCTCGCCATCCGGTGGTCATCGCTGGTGCCGGCCCGGTTGGCCTCGTTGCCGCAATAGATCTCGCTCAACGCGGCACCCCGGTGGTCCTCCTCGACGATGATGACCGGCTATCGACCGGATCGCGCGCAATTTGTTTCGCCAAGCGCACCCTCGAAATCTGCGATCGATTAGGTGTTGGCGATCGCATGGTCGCCAAGGGCGTGACGTGGAACACCGGCAAAGTCTTCCTGCGCGACACCCCCCTTTACACCTTCAACCTGCTCGCCGAGACCGGACACCGGCGGCCCGCGTTTATAAACTTGCAGCAGTACTACGTGGAAGGCTTCCTGCTCGACCGCGCGCGTGAGCTGCCCAATCTCGACATTCGCTGGAAGAACAAAGTCGCTGGCGTCACGCAAGCTGCCGATCACGTTCGTCTTGACGTCGAGACGCCTGACGGCATCTACCAACTCGACTGCGATTACCTTGTCGCCGCCGATGGTGGCCGCAGCGCCGTGCGTCGACTCATGGGGCTGGAAAGCCGCGGCCAGACGTTCCAAGACCGCTTCCTCATCGCCGACGTGAGAATGCAGGCCGAGTTCCCGGCAGAGCGCTGGTTCTGGTTTGACCCGCCGTTTCATCCCAACCAGTCGGTTCTATTGCATCAGCAGCCCGATAACGTTTGGCGCATCGATTTCCAACTCGGATGGGATGCTGACCCGGTTGCCGAACGTGCACCAGAGAAAGTGATCCCCCGGGTCAAAGCATTACTTGGCGACGACGCCAAATTCGAACTCGAATGGGTCAGCATCTATACCTTCTCATGCCTGCGCATGGATCGGTTTCGGCATGGCCGCGTGCTGTTTGCCGGGGACAGTGCGCATGGCGTTTCGCCATTCGGTGCGCGCGGCGCCAACGGCGGCATCCAGGATGCCGACAACCTCGCGTGGAAGCTGAGGCTCGTCGTCGACGGCCATGCGCCCGCTAGCTTGCTCGACAGCTACGATGCGGAACGGGTGGCGGCGGCCGACGAAAACATTATGAACTCGACCCGCAGCACCGACTTCATCACGCCGAAGAACGAGGCGAGCCGGGCATTCCGGGATGCGACGCTGGAACTGGCGCGTGATTGCCCGTTCGCGCGGCGCCTCGTCAACAGCGGACGCCTCTCGCTGCCGACATCGTACGCTGCATCACCGCTCAACATGCCCGACACCGACGAGTTCGCTGGCGCGCTGATCCCTGGCGCACCAGCGGCCGACGCACCGATAACGATTGATGGCCATACCGATTTTTTCCTGAAGCACACAGGTCGGGAGTTCACTCTGGTTCATTTTTCCGATGGAAACGCGGCGCCCCCGGCCTTCGAATGCCCCGTTCCTGTGTCGACGATAGTCGTCGTGCCGGCTGGCGCCCGGGCGCGGGCAATAGCGGGGCGGGCGATAATCGAGGATGCGAAAAGGCTGCTTGCCCAGCGCTATGACGCGCGCGCCGGCACGACGTATCTCCTGCGCCCGGACAGCCACGTGGCCGCACGTTTCCGCAATTTCGATCCAGATCTCATTACTGCTGCCCTGAACCGCGCCATCGGACACGCTTGAGGCCACCATGCTCAACATCGAACCTAATATCAGCCAGCCCGATGATGCCTACGAAGCCCTGGTCGCCGTGCATCGTGATCTAAGTCCGGAGCAGAGCCGCCTCGTCAACGCCAAGCTGATCCTGCTGCTGGCGAACCACATCGGTGATATCGGTGTTTTGCGGGAAGCCATTGCGAAAGCCCGCCAAGGCATTACACCAATGGGCAAAGACGGTACGGTGCGGACGACCGCCTAAATACCGCGCATGGCGGCCGGCTCCTCGCAGGGAGTTGCCATACGCAACAAAAAGAGGACGCTTTGACATGGCCAACTTCGCAAGCAGCCAAGACCTCGCCGACAAGATCATCTCGTTCGATGAATTGGGGCCAGGCCTATACGGCTACACTGCCGAGGGCGATCCGAACTCCGGCATCGTGATCGGTGATGACAGCGTGCTCGTCGTCGATGCCCAGGCGACGCCGGCGATGGCAGCCGACGTGATTGCCCGGGTACGCACAGTCACCGACAGGCCGATCAAGCACGTGGTGCTCACCCACTATCATGCGGTGCGTGTGCTTGGAGCGTCGGGCTATCCGGGCGCCGAAGTCATCGCGTCGGACGCCACGCAAGCGCTGATCGTCGAGCGTGGCCAACAGGACATGGACAGCGAGATCGGCCGTTTTCCTCGCCTGTTTCGCGGCAAGGAAAGCATTCCCGGCCTGACTTGGCCGCACATCGTTTTTCACAAGCGCCTGACGCTGATGATGGGCCGCCGCGAAGTCCAAATCATTCATGTCGGCCGTAGCCATACGGCGGGCGATACAGTGGTATGGCTGCCTAAGGAAAAAGTCCTCTTCGCCGGCGACACCGTCGAATTCGGCGCAACACCGTATTGCGGCGACGCTCACTTCACCGATTGGCCGGCAACGCTCGCAGCCGTCAAGGCGCTGGGACCCGAACGCATGGTGCCCGGTCGCGGGCGCTCGCTCATGAGCCGCAAAGAATGCGAGGAAGCGATCGGTGGAACGGACAATTTCACTGCTGATTTGTTCGCCATCGCCAAAGCAGGAGCGGCCAAGGGCGCGGATCTCAAGCAGGTCTACGATGACGCAATGATCCAGATGCGCCCGAAGTACGGACAGTGGGTCATCTTTGAACATTGCATGCCATTCAATGTCTCCCGCGCCTACGATGAGGCCCGCGGCCTCGATCACCCGCGGATCTGGACCGCCGAGCGTGATGTCGAAATGTGGCAGACGCTCGAGAAGGGCACTGCCATGAAGTCGGCCGAGGTGCACAAGGACTGAGAGCACCCGTGGATGTTGGGTCTCGCAAGCTCGACGCCAACCTACGTCCAACTAGAGCCGTAGCTCTAAAATCGCATTGAACGATAAGAGGCTCCAATGTCCGAGAAATCAATGGCGGCCCACACTGCTGGCTATCAGCCCGGGTTCGGCAACGGCTTCGAAACCGAGGCTCTACCCGGCGCACTGCCGATCGGCCGCAACAGCCCGCAGCGATGCGCCTACGGTCTTTACGCCGAGCAGATTTCGGGATCACCGTTCACGGCACCGCGTGCAACGAATGAGCGCTCGTGGCTCTATCGCATCCGGCCCACCGTCAAGCATTGGGGGCAGTTCACGGAGATTGATCCTGGCCTGTGGCGCACCGCGCCCTGTGTCGAAGTCAGTGTGCCGCCCGCGCCGATGCGGTGGAGCCCGATCGCGATCCCCTCGAAGAAACTTACTTTTCTCGACGGCGTCCACACCATCACCACGGCCGGCGATGCCGGCAGCCAAGCCGGGATGGGCGCGCACATTTACTTCGTCACCAAGTCGATGGAGAACGACTACTTCTACAATGCCGATGGCGAGATGATGTTTGTCCCGCAGCAGGGGTCGCTCAGACTTTGGACCGAGTTCGGCATCATCGATATCGCGCCCGGAGAAATCGCCGTGATCCCACGTGGCGTAAAGTTGCGGGTCGAACTTCTGGGGCGCGATGCCGCACGCGGATACCTTTGCGAGAACTATGGTGGCTCTTTCACCCTGCCTGAGCGGGGACCGATCGGCGCCAACTGTCTCGCCAACCCGCGCGATTTTCTGACCCCGGTGGCAGCCTTTGAGGATCGCGAAACACCGAGCCGCATGACCGTGAAGTGGGGCGGCAAATTGTGGCGCACCGAGATCGGCCAATCGCCGCTCGATGTCGTCGCGTGGCACGGCAACTATGCGCCGTATAAGTATGACCTGCGCCGCTTCTCGCCGGTTGGCCCGGTGCTGTTCGATCACGCCGACCCGTCGATCTTCACGACATTGACCTCGCCATCGGAAACACCCGGCACCGCGAATATTGATTTCGTTATCTTCCCCGACCGCTGGGCGGTGGCCGAAAATACATTCCGCCCGCCGTGGTATCACATGAACATCATGTCCGAGTTCATGGGGTTGATCTACGGCCTGTACGATGCCAAGCCGCAAGGGTTCGTGCCGGGCGGGTTCTCGCTGCACAATTGCATGCTACCGCACGGGCCCGACGCCGAGGCCTTCGCCAAAGCCAGCGCCGCCGAACTAAAGCCGCATAAGTTCGAGGGAACGATGGCGTTCATGTTTGAGACTAGACATCCGCAACGCGTCACCAAGTATGCCTATGAACTGTCAGAGCTTCAGCGGGATTACGTCAACTGCTGGGATGGCATCAAGAAAAACTTCGATCCCGCTCGATCCGAGTGGAATCCCGACCGATAAATCATCTTATAGGTAGGGTGACCAGGCTCAGCCGTGCGATAGACTTGCCACAAAAGCAAAAACACGAAAATCAACATGGAGGGAACTATGACGATGACAAGAATTACCCGCAGACGCATGATCGCTACAACCGGCGCCGCGCTCGCTAGCCCGGCCCTAATCACAAACGCTCGCGCGCAGGCTGTCGTTACACTGAAGTTGCACCACTTCTTGCCACCCGTCTCGAACGGCCACGCAAAAATGCTGGCGCCCTGGGCCAAGAAGGTTGAGGCGGACAGCCAGGGAAAGATCAAGATCGATATCTTTCCTTCGATGCAGCTTGGAGGCACCCCGCCGCAGCTTTATGACCAGGTGCGCGATGGCGTCGCCGATATCGTGTGGACGTTGCCGGGCTCTACCCCAGGCCGGTTCCCGACAACCGAAGTGTTCGAGCTACCCTTCATCGCCTCCAAGCGTGGCATCGTGAACGCACAGGCAGCGCAGGAGTTCGCCGACACTTATCTCAAGGACGAAGTCAAAGACGTGAAGGTCCTGAGCTACTGGGCACACGATGGTGGTTTGATCCATGCCAGCAAAGCCATCGTAACGATGGACGATCTCAAGGGCCTCAAGCTGCGTAACCCAACGCGGCTTGCCGGCGAAGCACTAAAGGCGCTCGGCGCAGTTTCAGTCGGTATGCCGGTGCCGCAGGTTCCCGAAAGCCTGGCGCAGAAAGTGATCGACGGCGCGGTCATCCCCTGGGAAGTCGTGCCCGCAGTAAAGGTGCAGGAACTCGTCAAATTCCATACCGACATTCCGGGCTCGCCAACGCTCTACACCGCAAGTTTCTTCCTCGCCATGAACAAGGCTAAATACGACGGCCTTCCCGCCGAGCTCAAAGCCATCATCGACATGAACTCCGGTCAGGAATTCGCCAAGCTCGCCGGCAATATGTGGGACACTGAGGCTGTTCGGGTTCTCGATATGGTCAAGAAGCGTGGCAACACGGTCGGGGCCATTTCCGAAGAAGAAAAGGCGAAGTGGATCAAGGCAACCGAACCGGTGCACACCGCCTGGATCGAGCAGGTCAAAGCCAAGGGTTTGGATGGCGCCAAGCTCATCGAATCAGCCAGGACGCTCGTCGCCAAATACGAAAAGGCGTAGGAGCTATCCGGGCGTATCCTTAGGTGCGCCCGGACCCACCAAATTCGCGCACCAGGGACAACCAAATGAGCACCACTTCAAACCCCGACGGTGACGCGGGGTACAATTTGCGTGTGCCACTGATCGAGCGGATAACCGGCAATATCGCCATCCTCGGTGGCATATTGGCGCTGGGCGTCGCCGTGCTCGTCGTCTGTAGCGTGCTCGGCCGTTGGCTTTTTGGCGCACCGATCGAAGGTGACTTCGAATTCGTCAAGATGGCGACCGCGATGGCGATCTTCGCTTACCTTCCCTACACGCAAGCCCGGCGTGGCAATATCATCGTCGACACTTTCACCAGCGGCCTCTCCAAGCGCACCGTCAACATCATCGATGCGTTCTGGGACCTTTGCTACCTCGCCTTTATGACATTCTGCGCGACTGGCCTCGTCGTTGGCACGGCCGAAGCCTTCAAGAGCCGCGAAACAACAATGCAGTTGCAGCTGCTGGTCTGGCCGGTGATTGCCGTATGCGCCGCACTCAGCATCCTGCTCAGCCTCACCATTATGATTACCGCGTGGCGTCTGATCCG
>JANLXZ010000393.1:0-9206 GCA_031365375.1 Hyphomicrobiaceae bacterium
CGAGCCGCTCATCCGTCAGTACCTTGAGTTCAAGCTCCAACAAGTGATCAGGAAGCTCGACATCCCCGTGCCCATCGATTTTGCGATGAAAGACGCCAATCAGATGGTTCAGAACTGTCTTGATGCCATCAATGACGCCGCCAAGTTGCATCAAGCCGCCAATCAGCTAGTCCTTGAGGCTAAGCAGTTTCGGACCTCACCTCGGTCCATCTGCCTTCCATCGTGGGCAACTGGGTGAGCCATTACGCGACCGGGTCGGGAAGCAGCTTTTCAGCAGCTGCGCTGCAGAAGGTCGTGCAAACAATTGACGATCTTGCCGGGTGCTTCCAGTACGACGCAAATCCGGGCGGCAATCCCGACATGCGTTGGTATAGGTCGCTCTCACGGAAGACCTAGCAACGCTGCTCGCATTCGAGGCATGGCAATGGATACCAGGGGGGTGGAAAGTATCCTTGCTGTTGTGTAGGAAAATTTCCCCCTGATCTGGACAAAGCTGCACTCGTTCGCGCGCTCAATCTCTGCGCGCAGTGACATCAAGAAGCACTCAGATATACGAGCGAAAAAGCGGAAATCGAGCGCGTGGACAGGCTAACTACCATACGCAAGACCGCTTGTTCTGTTCAAAAGCTACTCCTTGATGGCGAGGGCGACCCGCCAAAGCGCCCGACCAGTTGTCCGCTCCTGAAGGTCAAGCCGACTGCAGAATCTGGTGGTCCTTGCTCGGATGACGCCATTGCCGCGATGTCTGCAAACTCTGCCCAGCGACCCTCAGCGGCGCATCAATTGGCACAACTTTATCCGCGGTTCGTCGCGTATCCATTACCTCTATTCACTTTCAACTTGTGGATAGGAGTATCACTCCACCGACGATTACTGCGATGGCAATCATACGGCGTACGGTGAGGACCTCCCCCAGCAGGAAATGGCCGGCTACGGCGACGACAACAAACCCGAAGGCCAGAAATGGATAGGCAAGCGAAGCTTCTGCACGCGCAAGGACCGCAACCCAGCTGACGAGGCTCAAGCCGTAGAACGCCATGCCTGCGATGATGCCCGGACGAGAAATCGCATCGAGTAGAATCTCAATCGGTCCGCCGCGATGTGCGACCTCGAAGCCCGCGCGGGCCGCGCTCCGCAGACAAATTTGAGCTGACGCATTGAGCAAGACGCTCACCAAGATCAACCCTATTGTTTCGACCCGCCCGCTCACCACCGCCACCCTTTAGCTTCGTCGGTCCGTTTCGAACCCATTGCTTCACACACCAACGCGCCCAGGTTCCGCTGGCTCATACGAAGAAACAAGTTCAGCTAAACCGTCTTCAAACGGTACGAGCGGATTCCAATCAAGTTCCCGCTTAAGACGCGACGAATCAGCAGTGATGTGCCGCACGTCACCGAGGCGATACTGGCCAGTGACGATCGGTGCAGGGCCGTTCAATACTTTCGCAAGCGCCACCGCCATTTCACCAACAGTTCGTGGTGTGCCCGAGCCAACATTGAATGCGCGGGTCCCTGCGTCGTGCTGCTCGCAAGCTTGCGCAGTGGCGGTTGCGACGTCACGGACATGCACGAAGTCGCGACGTTGTCCCCCGTCCTCGAATACTTTGGGTGCTTCTCCACGTCGAAGTGCCGATGCAAAGATGGCGGCTACGCCAGCGTACGGCGTATCGCGGGGCATGCCGGGGCCATAGACATTGTGATAGCGCATCGCTGCCACCGCACCGCCCGTAGCCCGCGCCCAATTTGAAGCGTAGAACTCCTGTGCTGCCTTACTGGTCGCATACGCATTTCGCGGATCAAATGGGGTGTCTTCGGCCACCAACGCAGTCTCAAGCGGTTTGCCGCAGTGTGGGCACGGTGGCTCGAATTGACGCGCTGTCAAGGCTGGCACGGTCCTCGGCCCCGGCGTCGTCGCGCCGTGCTCCAAGCATCTGCCTAAGCCCTCGCCGTAAACAACCATTGAACTCGCCAGCGTGAGACGCTTGATCTGCGCTCTAGCCATTGCGGCAAGAAGCTCAGCAGTACCAGCGTCGTTTGAGGACGCATAATCGGGCAGGTCCTGAACGTCGACGCCTAGTCCCACCTTCGCCGCCAGATGCACCACGGCGTCGATTCCTCGGAGTGCCCGGTCAACTGCCGCAGTGTCCCGCACATCGGCCGTCACGATCTCCACGTCGAGTGGTTGCGCGTCTGCCCGTCCAGCATGAACATCCTTGCGTAGTGAGTCCAGCACGCTGACGTCATTGCCGCGAGCACGCAATTCACGCACGACGTGTTGACCTATAAAGCCGGCCCCACCGGTGACAAGAATTCTCATAATCGTTTACTCTACCTCTCGCTGAGCATCTTTGATCGCGCTAACAGCGCCACCGCATTTTGGTTATCGCGAAAGCCGATCATTGGAGGAGCGCGATGTTTCTGAACGTAGCGTCATTGCGAGTTTTACAAACGTAGTGGTGATTTTCCACGCGGCGTTGGCTCCGGCCACTAGATTTCCTGAAACCTTGGAAACTCCACCTCGGCGGCAGCGGTGGTCTACAGGCACTTCTAGAATGCGCATGCCGGCGGCCGCAGCGCGCATCTGCATTTCGAGATTCCAACCATAGGTCATCTCGCGCATTCCAAGGGTTCTTAGATCATTTATTCTCATTGCACGGAACGGCGACATGTCTGTTGCTCGCACACCCTGGACCAGCCGCATTAAGACGCCGGCAATGCGACCAGCAACTATCTGCTGAGGCGTCATACTGCCGGTTTCGCGCTTGCCTCGTAGTCGCGAGCCCATGACGAAGTCGGCTTCGCCACGCGCAAGCGGAGATACGATAGCCCGGAGGAATGCCGGCACATCGCTGCCGTCACCATCCAGGAAACAAACGATTTCCGCGTCGTCGCGGATCTCATGGACACCGCTTGCGCAAGCACGGCCATACCCGCGGCGCGGTTCCGAAATGACTCGCGCGCCGGCTTCTCGAGCGCAAACCGCAGTTGTGTCGCGAGAGCCATTGTCGACGACGATGATTTCGTCGACGCCTTGCAACAATACCTCGCGAACAACATTCGCGATTGCCTCTTCCTCATCGAGACACGGTATGACAACGGAAACGATCGGCGAGTCTGTACCAAATAACATTTCAATGCCTTTCTAAGCAGAACGAAAAATCTGCTTATTTCGATAACGACGATGTCCCCCAGTTTCTCTTAGATTTAGAGACGTGAGGCCAAAGGCTGATAAGAACCGATATAACGAACGGAAGCATAGCGATCGTTTTCCACGCGAGATCGTTGCTCGGTAAGATCACGGGCTTGTATTGGAAGGCTGCAGCCAAGGTTATTGCCCAAGCGGGAGCGCCGCCGCCTAGCGCGATGAACGGGACAATCACTAGATAATACCATGGATAGTTTGGTGACAAAATGAACAGTGCCGCCATCAACAATGCTGAGATATCGGCTAGCGAATCCTCGGCCGTTGCATTGGGTCGAGAGAACGCGCGCACTGCAAGCCCGGTAATCAATGACAGACTGACTAGCGCATAGACGATGGTCAATCCGCGAAAGTCGCCCACAACGCCTCGCACCAGCGCAACCAACCAGTAGCCTCCGCCGTCGGTAAAACCCTCTTCTGAAAGATAGCCGGCGCCCGTTAAGAAGCCGAGGACACCGCTGCCAACACCAGCGTATGGCCAATAACAAAGGGCCACCGTCGCGATCGCTGCACAGGGAGCTCGCCAGTTCCACGGTCGCCAAAAAGCTGGGAGTGCGACGACCGCGTAAGGCTTGACGAGAGTTGCCAACGCCACGGCCACGGCGCCCGCTACCTTACGGTTTTTCACGAGCAGCCATATCCCGATCATCAAAAGCGCGATCATAAGTGCATCGGCATGACCATTGTTGGCGATTTCCCAAATGGCCAAAGGATGCCATGCCCAGGCCACGACAGCGGTGGCTGGACGACGTACCCGACGCAGCAAGGCCACCAGTAGCGCGACGATGACGATCTCGCAGCCCACCATCGCAAGGCGCATCCCGTTCAGAGAATCCGAAATGCGAGTAACGGCGAAAAAGAACATTTCGGCGACGGGGGGATAGGCAGTGACGGCGTAGTTCGCTCGATTGATCTTGGGGTAAATCGCAGCGTCGCGCAGCGATTTAAGCGCATCGTCGGCTGGGACGAGAGCGTATGGATTAACCCCGGCCGCCTGGACCCAGCCATCCCACACGTAGCGATATATGTCCGTCGACAGCGCAGGTGTTTCGAACACCACCAGCAGACGCATCAACAACGCCAAGCCAATAATAACGATCAATCCCGCTCGTTCTGGCACGGAGGGTGCGAGTGCGGTTGCTGCGAGCGTGATCGCCCCGGACATCACGATCGCCGGGATCAAAACTGCGAAACTATAGGTCCGCAAAATCCAGGGTGCCGTCGCTAGAAATACGAGCATCAGCAGTCCCAATGCGGCCAGACCCAACAGCGATGATCGCTCCCGGCCATCGGCCACGACTGGATTCTCGGTGGCGATCGCCATCACGCCGGCATTCCCGACGCTATTCCAATGCCTTCTAGAAACTGCCGCGTTGCGAGGGCTCTTGCTCCCTTCGCGTCGACCGAGGCAAACGAAAGGCTCCCACCCTCTAATTCGGTCCTCAGCAAATTTAACGTCTCTGCGTCGTCCACGTCATACCAACCAGGAACGTTGATGACAGGCAGATCAATATCGGCAGCACGCTGCATCGTCAGTCGATGAACCTGCGAAGTACTCCAGGGGATGTCGGCAAAAAGCTCAGGGTGCGATCGGGACAGGCCGATTAATGTATACCCGCCGTCGAACGAGGGGCTCAGGACAACGGCGTCATGGCGCAGTACAGCGTTGACGGCGGCCTGTAGAATTAATGCGGGCAGCGTCGGGCTGTCGGAATTCACCAGAATTGCGCCCGCATGACCAGCGCGGAATAAATCCTCTGTCGCTTGCAGCAGTCGCAGCCCGAAATCTCCGTTGCATTGCGGAAGGAGTTCAAACCTTTTCGGCAACAACTCAAGCAACTGCAGCTCACTACCCACGGGTGTATAGACAGCGTACGGCGTCACATCACCATTGAGCGATCCGATGGTGCTGGCGAGATCGCGGATGAAGCATGCCGAAAGGGCACTGCAGTCCTCAGCACGGAGGGGCGGTGATAACCGGGTCTTGGAAAGTCCAGGCGCCGGTGTTTTGCAGAAAATGCCTACTGCTACTGAGCTCATTGCTTCAATCCCCACTACGCTTGCTAAAATCAGGCACGAGCGCCTTCTCGATATCGACGATGAGATCTTGGATGTCCTCCAAGCCAACCGAGAACCGCAGAAGATCGGGCGGGCAAAGACTGCCAGCACCTTCAATACTGGCCCGATGCTCCACTAGGCTTTCGACGCCGCCTAAAGATGTTGCGCGTTTCCACACACGCATGCGTGCGGCCGCGGCAATTGCTGCGCTCTCACCGCCACGCAGGCGCATGGACAACATTCCGCCAAAGCCGCCCGTCATTTGACCGGCGGCCACCGCATGACCCGGATGCGTTTCCAGGCCCGGATACAGAACACTCGAAATCCGGCTGCAATCAGTAAAGTGGCGCGCAATCGCCATCGCACCGCTGCTCTGGTGGCGTACACGGACATGCAGCGTTCGGAGTCCACGCAGCAGCTGCGAGGCTTCGAACGGGCCAAGCACAGCGCCCAGCATCCCGCGCAATTTAGCGCAAGCTTCGAACTCACATCCAATGCGGCCGAATACAAGAGCGCCGGCAATGACATCGGAATGGCCGTTGAGATACTTAGATGCGGAGTGAAGAACCAGGTCCGCGCCAAGTGTGAGTGGTTGTGTCAGAACAGGCGTAGACACTGTGGAGTCCACTGCCAGAAGTGCACCTCCATCATGCGCAAATCGCGCAGTAACAGCGATATCGGTCAGTGTCCAAAGTGGGTTCGAAGGTGTTTCGATCCAGACCAACTTCGTGCGGCCAGGCTTGATGGCTGCCTTCAATGCAGCAGGTGATGCAGTATCGACAAACGTCACTTCGAGCCCGTGGCGCGGCGCCTCTTCTACGAGCCACTGGCGAAGCCCGTAATACATCACTGTCGACGCGACTACGTGGGCGGGCTGTTGCAGGGCCAGGAACGCAGCTGTGGCGGCGGCCATGCCCGACCCGAAAAGTAGCGCTGCAGAGCCGTTTTCCAGTTCGGCCAAAACTATCTCGACTTGGCGGACCGTGGCATTGTCCGCGCGGCCATAGCAGTAGCCCTTCCGATATTGGTTGTCGACGTCACGCAGAAACGTGCTCGATACATGGATCGGGGGCACGATGCCACCGGTCCCGGCATCTGCGTATCCCCCGGCCTGAGCTGCGATCGTATCAAGGTGAGGTCGCGACGTGCGCTTATCGGCGTCGACGATAGCCAGATAATCCCGGCTTTCTGTCCGCTTTTCTTTTAGAATGACGTGATCGCAGCCGAGGTCGGCTTCTGTCCTGTGCAAGTTGCGCTGGTCGATTCTACCAAGGCTCACGCTCATCTCCAATTAATCTCATGATGTCGGGAGTCAGTTCGCGGGGCCTCGGTCAATCGTTACTTCACGAATTCGTGCGCGTAGGTCGCAATTCTCGATCTCGAAGAGTGCGAAGAAGGTCGACCAAAGCCCCGCACAGCGTGTAACGAAGTGCCAAGGCCTGGCGAACAGACACACAGGAACCGCGTGCTACATCGACCCGGAGATCTAACGGTGCTCATGCGCGCGGCCAATCGCGGCGACGCGGCGGCGTATCGCCAACTATTGCGGGACCTCGTCGCCATTCTGCGCATGCAGGTTCGGCGTACGCTGAACCGGTTCGGTCGTGGTCACGAGGATGCCGAGGATATTGTGCAAGAAACCATGCTGGCGATTCACTTAAAGCGTCACACCTGGGACGAAAACCAGCCGCTCACGCCCTGGTTACGGGCTATCGCTCACCACAAGCTGGTGGATCACCTGCGGCGGAAGGGGTTCCGTGAACACGTCGACATCGAGGACTTTGCCGACAGTCTCGGTGCACCGATCGCTGACCGGGACGGGGATTTGCAGGATTGCACGCGGCTGCTAGCCGTCCTCCCCGAACGGCAGCGCCGCGTCGTGGAGGGCGTTTCAATCGAGGGTCAGAGCGCGCGAGAGGTTGGCCAGCGACTCGGTATGAGCGAGAGCGCAGTAAGGGTGGCGCTGCATCGCGCTCTGAAACTTATGGCGCAAGCCTATCGGCGAGATGACGAATGAAAACGAACGATCTCATCGATGCGCTCGCTGCGGACCTCGGTGCAAGACAACCGGCCAGTCCGCGAGCTATTGGCAAGGCACTGGTTGTCGGCGGCTTGGTCTCGGCCGCAGTTTTCGTGCCGACATTGGGCGTGCGACCGGATCTAGAAAATGCACTCATGACATGGCCCTTTCAAGCGAAGCTTGTGATCGTTCTCATGGCGTTGATTCTCGCGGCGCACGACTGCCTGCGTCTGTCGGCGCCGACCACAACATCGTTTGCGTCCCGCCTAAGCTTCATTTTGCCGGTGTTGCTTGCGACGGCGGTTGGGGTGGAACTAGCGAGTGCGTCGATCGAGACGTGGACGCCACGCTTGGTCGGCACCAATGCATTCATCTGTTTGACGGCAATTCCTGCGCTGGCCTTCGCGCCGCTAGCCGCTGGGATGTATGCCATGAAATCAGGCGCACCTGCATCGCCGGCGATCGCGGGGGCGGCGATCGGGCGGCTGGCAGCGGCCTCGGCGGGAGGACTGTACGCGCTCCACTGTTTCGATGATTCGCCGCTTTTCGTCGCCACTTGGTATTCGCTTGCAACGCTAGCCGTGATGGCCATCGGTGCGTTCGTCGGACATCGGGCGCTTCGGTGGTAATACGGACGATTTAAAGATGAAACGCGACGTTCCAATTAATCATCAAACTGAGCGACCCGTCACCTGTCACGTCAGATCAACTTGATTGTCCGACCAGACACGAACGTGTGATTCCCACTTTCGGCACCTTGCTTGGAATTGCAGCATACGACAATCTTGATCATGATTTTTTGAAACCCGTTCGAATTTAAAAGGTAATGCGAGCAGCTAATCGAAAGGGAATAGCCTTTTTTGTAAACTAACCCAGTCGCGGCTTTCTTATGGTGGGCACGCGCACTGTCGAGCGGCTCGGAACGTTTCGGAAGCAACTGCAGGATTAGGCCAATGATGGATAGCGCTGCTGTTCTCGCATCCCCTCAACCAAAACTTCATCCGCGAATTGTCCGGATCACGCATTGGGTGAACGCAGTCGCCATTATCGTAATGATCGG
Source organism: Hyphomicrobiaceae bacterium (assembly GCA_031365375.1). GTDB lineage: Bacteria > Pseudomonadota > Alphaproteobacteria > Rhizobiales > Hyphomicrobiaceae > JAKFWF01. Next base: position 8,341 of record JANLXZ010000393.1, read on the forward strand.
GAGCGGTTGGCGGATCTACAACGACTCACCCCTGATCGATGGCTTCCATTTTCCCCATCAGATCACCATCGGTGGCGACCCGGGCGTGTCATTTGAGAAGTATCAAAATGCCGCTTACGGCGCGCTGCAATGGCACTTTGCGGCGATGTGGGTCCTGGTGATCAACTTCCTCGTACTCCTGACGTACGGCTTTGTCTCCGGGCGATATCGGCGCCTTCTGCTGCCAGTTACAATCGATGGCGTTCGTAAAGCGGTTGTTGACGCGCTGACATTTAAGCTCGACCACCAACTCGGCGTCTACAATCACGTGCAGCGACTGCTTTACATCGGTGTTCTCAGCCTCATTGTCCTGCTGGTTCTGTCCGGGTTGGCGATCTGGAAGCCGGTTCAGTTTCAAACCCTGGCGAAACTTTTTGTGACGTTCCAGGGCGCGCGATGGGTGCACTTCCTCTCCATGACCGGTGTCGTGCTTTTTCTCGTTGTGCATGTGGCCCTCGCACTTTTAGTTCCGAAGACCATTGTTGCAATGGTGACCGGCGGTGACGCTAAACCCCAACATGAGCAGGGCTGACCAATGTCCAACGAGCATCGATTCCCTAGCGTTATGCGACCGTCAAAGCCGATTGACCGTACGGTCATCATAGAGAACCGTGGCCTGATCAAATCCATCGAGAGACGCTCACTGCTGCGCGGATCGCTCAGCCTCGGCGCTTTGACGATGCTCACTGGCTGCGACGTCACCAACAAGGACGCGGTCCAGGGCGTGTTGAGTCGAATGTCGCTGTGGAATGATCGCGTCCAGGCGTTCCTGTTTTCGCCAACACGTCTCGCACCTGAGTTCGCCCCATCAGAAGTTTTGAAGCCGC
>JANLXZ010000428.1:0-3870 GCA_031365375.1 Hyphomicrobiaceae bacterium
AGATTGTTTCCCTGGTGGACCGCTCAGGCGAAAAACGCTCGTTCCACGTTGCCAACGTGACCGGCAAGACCCTTCGCCCGCTGCTTGCCCAGCACATCAGCCCCGCCGCCCACCTGATGACCGACGAGGCCGCTGTTTACAAGAAGATCGGCGCCGACTACTCGGCTCACGGCTCGGTGAATCACAGCGCTGGCGAGTATGTGAACCGCATCCAGACGTGGATTCACTCGAATACTGTTGAATCGTCGTTTGCCCTGCTGAAGCGCGGCCTGATCGGCACGTTCCACAGTGTCAGCGAGCAGCATCTTCAGCGCTACGCGACCTAATTCGACTTCCGCTGGAACTACCGCATCAAGACCGGCTACAACGACTTGCAGCGCACCCAGATGCTGCTGGCAAACATCGGCGGCAAGCGGTTGATGTATCGGCGGACTGACGGGCAAGAAGCGGCGATAACACTATAGGTAGTGTGTCGTGTCAGGCTCGACACACTACCTGTGGGGTGTCGAGCAAAGGCTCGACACCCCTGTACGATGCGTATGATGCAACAACTTCAACTTCAGTTCGGCGCTGGGGCCGACGACGATAAGGCGCTATGGACGCCACGTGACATATGGGTTCACCTCGACCAGCGTCACTTGGAGTTCTTCAAGGAAGACCGACGCTTAGAGCGGAAGGGCGGCAAGAGCCAGCATGTGGACCTTGACTTGCTGGCCACCTACTACAGCACCTTCTCCAATACCTCGGACGGTGGCGTGCTCGTCTATGGGATTGAGGACAAGGGCGAGATCACTGATTGTTCACGTTTTAGTCAGAAGTCGCTGAACGAGATTGAGAGTTTCCACGTTCAGCGTTGCCCCGGAGCAAAGCCGGAATTCAAACGGTTTGCCGTTGTCGTTGATAACGCCCCAGGATTCTGTATAGCAATATATATTCCGTATGTTGGAAAATTGATTGAGACCAACAAAGGCGAGGCGTGGATAAGGTATGGCGACAAGCGCCACCTGATGTGTGAAGAGGAAAGGCGGGACTTTATGTCCACGCGAAATCAGACATCCTTTGAACTCGACCCGGCGCCACATGCCTACCCGGCCGACTTCGATCTGCGGATCATTCAGGACTTCTGCGACTCGTTTAGAACAAGGGAATCTCGCTCAACCTGGAGCAATGAGGAAGTGCTGATAGACCGTCATCTACTGAACAAGGACGGCGTCGGCTACAAGGCGCTCAACAGCTTGGTGTTGTTGGCCTCGCTTGACCCGCGCACCTCAATTCCCGGCTGTCGCGTTCGAGTGCAAAGATTCGGGACGGAACAAGAAGGCACCGGGGCCACGTACTCACCGCTCCAAGACAAGTTCGTGGAGGGCAACGTAATTAAGCTAATTAAAGACGGCGCCGAACTCATAGGTTCGTCACTGTACGATGTGACGTGGCTGCATCCCGAAGAAGGCAAATTCGTTACGACTACCGAGTACCCGCGATGGGCGTGGTTTGAGGCGTTGGTCAATGCCTGCGTGCACCGTTCTTATAGTTTTAGCGGCAGCGACATCACGGTGAAGATGTTTCCGGGCAGGATGGAAATTGAGAGTCCCGGCGGCTTCGTTCCGCCCGTCAGCGAGGACACAATTTATGTCACGCGCTCCAATCGAAATGCGCATCTCATGGACGCCATAAGATATCTCGGGTACGTGAGGATGGCGCGCGAAGGAGTCCGAAGGATAAGGGAGAGCATGAAGGAGATGCACTTACCAGATCCGCAATTCAAGCAAGAAACCCTTTATGGCGTTGTCGTTCGAGTAACCCTCAAGAATGACCACGAAACCAGAAAGCGAGCCACCGACAGGGATGTCGCAACCTACTTCGGCGTTGCTTTGTGGAAAACCCTTGAGGAGCACGAAGTAAAGATTGCCGCCTACGCATACCACAACCTAGTTATTCAAGTATCTGGAGCACAACGCCTTACCGGGCGCACATGGTCGTCCAGCAAGAAAGACTTGGAGCGCCTAACCAAGAAGGGGGTTCTTGTATTTTCTCCTGGCAAGTATGTGCGTGACCCCAAAGCATCGTATCGATTGGCCGGAATGGAAGAGAAGGAGAAGAAGTGAAGAGGAAATCTGATAGCTCAGAGCCCGCGAAGGCAGAGGAATATGACGAACAGCGCATTCCCTTCGCCGACGTGATGCGCAAGCTGGCGAACACCACGCCCCCGCACAAAGCGGCGAAGACCCCGCCTAAGCCCAAGAAGGCGTAGGGTGGACCGTTGGCTGCTGTTCAGCCGCTCGCCGACCGACAAGGCCCCGTCAAGGGCTGGCCGGCGATGTCGCCCAGAATTCCGTTGTCTTCGCTGTTCATTCATACAGCTTAGCAGCTGTGCACCAAGCATGGCGCGCCCCTCAAACACGGGGGTAGGACTACTCCTGCACGCTATCGGCTCCAGTGCTTACCCTTGCGGCCCACTACGCCGAACCGTCGCGTGTACCATATGCGATGTAGCCGGCCATCGGAGACCCCTTAGCTTGAACGTTAGGCGTCGGCAGTGTGCTACAGGAGAAAAGCATGAACTATCGCATCGGATGGCCGGCATGGAAGATAGCGGCTCGAAGCGGGGCTCGCATGTACTTCCGCGTCTACGTTCGTAAGGACGATCAAAGCAGCACCTATTGGGCCTCAAGTGATGACTTGGATGGGCTGGCGGTTGCTGGTGACACACTTGACGATGTAGAGCGTGCGATCGAAGAGGTTGCGCCAGTGCTGTACAAAGCGCTACTCAACGACGGTTCAAGCGGGTCCGGCGCGCGGGCAAAGGTGAGCTTCAGTGTGTCGCTTCCCTGCGCCGCATGAATGGGTACTACTCCGCAGTCATCGCCCTTCTAAAGCAGCGCAACTACACATATGACAGAGCGGCTGGCGGCTCGCATGAGATGTGGACGAACGGCAAGCGGAAGCAGACAGTATCTAAGAATATGCCGTCCAGAGATATGGCAAATAAAATAATGAAACAGGCCGGAATCGACCACAAGTTTTAGGAGCCCGCACCTGCGGGCTTTTTTACGCCCGGTGATAATGCCGAAATTATCACCGGGCTATTTGTGGCGCCAAGTACATACTTCTCAAATAAAGGGCGTCTGCTTGCGTAGCAGAACAGCCGCGAGCTTAGCCGCGAACCTTGAAAAAGGGAAAGAGCTGCGGGGAACGCATCCGAAGCGCCACGGCCGCGCGCTGGTGCTCGAGCATAGAGGCCAAATGCGTACCGGCCGCCAACCAACTGACCGCCAGGCGCAGCACTGGGGCGCGAAGCGCCATTGACTGACAAGACAAAACGAGCAGCTTGATCATTTATTTTGGATCGTCTGCTGCTGAGAAACGACGCTCACGTTGACTACTTCTGGCTTTGCCGTTCACCTCGGTCAATGGCTTGGCGCTTGGCTCTCGTTGGAGCACTTACGGTGCCCACGCAATGCCCTCGTTGTGGCACTCGCGCTCGCGCCAGCATTCGCATGCACAACCAAGTTCACCCGTGCTCGTGCCGAGGGCGAGGGTGCGGCATTGCATTGATTGACCGTGGAGCTACGGCGGTGCAATTTTCGGAGGCCTAACGTCGTATTGACCGGGCGCCCGGTTTGACCCGGCCGAAGCGAGCAGTGATGTAGGCGCTCCGGTCGAATTAGGGGTTAGGCGTCACTAGCGGGGGAACAAAAATGGAATGCGAACTGTGCGGCGGAAGAGTACATGGATCATACTGTCACTAAATCTGAAACGTTCAGGGCCGCCCCCAGCGGCTCCACGCTCATTGCCCTGTTGACAGTGGCCACGATCGTCATCGCCATCACCTCGCTCTTCATCGGCTATGCGCCGCTCCCGGTTTCAGAC
>JANLXZ010000446.1:0-4552 GCA_031365375.1 Hyphomicrobiaceae bacterium
ACTCAGATGGCCGCGAAAATTGGACCGCGTGACACTTTTGTTCTGTACGCGGCCGCGCACGGCTATTCCCATCAGGGTCGATTCTATCTCATCCCGCAGGACTATCAGGGCGGCCCTGATCCCAAAGCGCTCTCTGCGCAAGCGATCGATCAGCCAAAAATTCAGGATTGGATCGCCAACCGCATACGCGCGAAAAAGGTCATTATACTGCTCGATACTTGCGAGTCGGGCGCGCTGACGGCTGGCTACGGCCGATCCCGCTTCGACGGCTCCGCGTCAGACGCTGCAATCGGCCGACTTCACGAGGCGATAGGGCGACCAGTGCTGACGGCGGCCGGCCTGAGGCAGGCCGCGCTCGAGCTCAGTGCACTCGGCCACGGTGTATTCACGTCCGCCCTCATTGATTCATTTTATCGAGGCGACGCCAACACCGACGGCGTAATATCGCTTTCTGAACTCGTCGCACATGTCCAGAATCTTGTCCCGAAGCTGATCAAAGACCCCAAGGCGCAGGCCGAGGTCATACTCCGAGGCGCGATTGGCGGCGTGCAGTCCGCTCGCTTCGGCGGCCGCGGCGAGGATTTCGCCTTCGTTCGCCGCTTGCAATAGTGATCTGGAGCCGTTGACGTCCGCACTGGGTCACGAGCGTTGATCGGACTCGATCATACGACGTGATGCGGCCGAGGGAATAGCGGAAATTGGCGACCGGATGTTCGTGCTTGGTCGACGATGTCGAACAGCTCAGAGCGCTTTCCGGTGGTGACGCCTTGTCGTTCGGATGAAATGATATCTCACCCGGCTACGATCCCGGCGCACCCCAGGCTGCCATCGTGCTCGCCGCCGTCAAGACCAAGCCTGCGGCGGCCCTGAAGGGGGCCGGTCATGACAGCGGCTGTGCGCGACGGCGATCACGTTCTGCAGGCCGGGACGAGAAGATGTATCGGCCGAACCAGAAGATGGGATGAGAAGAAGAACCAGAAAGCGCATGACCAGCTTCCAATCCTCGGGGGGCTGACGCGGCCGAAGATCGTTCCACTCCGGCAACCGGCCAGTGCAAACAGCCCCAGGATACGTAACAGTTCCGAGGGGAGCTGTTTCGGGCTCTCGTGAACCGAGCCGACACCGGAACTCGCGTGTCGTCTCGGCCGCTCGGCTTCGATCCCGGCTACCGCCGCCATGGCGGCGGGAAAAGTGCACCCTCACAACGCGTCGGCCCAAGCCATACCCGAGTCTGGTTCTGCGCCTCGACCCAAAGCGTCACGACGTCTTGTCGGAGACATGCTTGCAGCATGATGATGCCGCGATAGCCCTTGCCGGACGCGATGTTGACCGGCCGCGTGATGGACCCGGCCGGGCTATGCCTGCGTCCCGATAGTCCGACCCCGGCCATCGAGCCCTACTGGATTCACACATTTCTGCGCTCATTTCCAGCGTTGAAGCCTTCGATTCGGTCGATGAGCCGATCGAGACCGCGAGCCATGGTCTTTGGGCCGGGCGGTTTGTAGTAGCAGTTCCAGCCGCCGAGGCGCGCGGCGATCCAGGAGAGCCACGCCAGCGAGCCCGGCGGATGATGGTTCTTCTGCCGCCCGGTGCCGCCTTCGAGGGTGGCTGATATCGCCGCTGCCGCTTTTATGTCCTCTGGCTCGATCACGTCGGTCGCCGGTCGCGAGCTGCCGTCGCGAGCATCGACGAGCTGGATGATGCGTGCTGCCGCAACGAGCGCTAGCGCGGCAAGGTTGAGCAAGCGTCCGGCAGAATCGCGCTTGGCTGCCTCTACGGCGTAAGGGGAGACCAGAGTCTCGCCCAGATGCCGCTCACCGTCACGGTTGTCTCAATGCTTCAGACCGCCGTGTCCGGGGTCTTGATCTTCTTGTTCCTGATGGGCTTGAGAAACCTGTTGCGGTTGAAGTAACAGGGGTGGCACGCCGCGGCTCTGGTGCTGACTCCTCACGGTTGTGGCCGTCTTGCTGCTGAGGGAGCACCGCGGAGCCCGCCTATGGCTCGCAAGTCACCCCGCCGTCTGCTAGAATCTACGCAGGCCCAGAGATTCATCTGGTTCATCTGGGGAATGTCGGATTAAGCCTCGATAGTTGAGCTGTCGAGCTTGGGGGCAAACGCCATGCGACTTGCAGGCTGGGTTCTCATCGTCATCTGTTCATTCGGCATGAGCGCCTCAGCGCAGGAGTTTCCCATAAAGCTGGGAAAGCAAGTCAATGGATTTCACATCCCGCAGCGTTATCTTGGCAGAACTATAATTCTCCGTTGGCCACGGAATGAGCACACTATACATGCAGTGGAGGATTTGATCGCGGTTATAGGGGCAAGAAATGATATTCTGGTCTGGGAAACGAACGACATCCAAAACGCTTACGCGGTCATCGACGGTCGTGGCAATGATGCTCGCCGTATGATTGTCTTCGACGATATGTGGATGACTAGTGTTCCTCGCGGCCAATATCGCGTCATTCTCGCGCACGAAGTCGGTCACCATGTTTGCAGACATACCCTCGACCGGTACGCCGCAACACCTTGGGACATTGAACTGGAAGCCGATAGAACCGCAGGTGCCTTACTTCGCCGAGCACACGATCAAAATTTTGGCGTGGGCGGCGCAATGCTCACGTTCGATGACATGATCACATCAGCACGAGCCTACTTGGCTGGTTCTGGTTCAGAGAGTCATCCGCCGGGCGAAATGCGGGTGAACGCGTATATTGACGGGTGGAACAACGGATCGCCATGCCTCAACACGGCGTACGTTCCAGTCAATCCTATACCGGAAGCAACCGTAATCGAGAGTATCGCCTATCATTATGGAAACAAAATGCGCTGGTGGTTCCGTTACTCGTATGTAGAAACAAAGATAGAAGGCAACCACATGCGCATTGTTTTTGAGAGCCCAAGTCCGGATCAATGGCAAGCAGGAGCAAGACGTGGATCGCTACTATTCGAGGGCACATCCGATACCAAGACCATCAAGGGCACCTTCCGCCATTACGCGTCAGGATGCGAACCGACTGTATATGCGGGTGAAGGAAATTTCGTGCCAAATAACTTCATCGCCATAGTGGGCAAGCCACCCAAATTGACTAGATGCCGAATCGTCGGCGAATTCGCTGGTACGCTCCACCTCTTTAAGAACACTGGCGACTGGGGCTTTGTGCCGCCGAAGTAGGAGATAATACCAAATCCCTGAGAGCCGATCCGAGAAGTTGTTGAGTCGGAGGAATCGTTTGTGATTCCTTGGTGGGCGCATGATTCGCAAGAGGAGCGCCCGATGTGGAAACCCGAACACCACCATGCTGCGGACCGGGTAGTGTCCTAATTTGCCGTTGAACGCTCAATAAGCTCCTCAATCGGTAATCCCCCCATTTTTGACGGGGTTCGATTGTAGAACTCACGCGGCGGTTTGCAGTTTCAATTTCTGAGCGGGTGTCATCCCGCCGAGCCCCATGTTGGGGCGGTCGTTGTTGTAAGTCCAGAGCCATTGCGTGGCGTAGTTCTGCACCTCCTCGATCGTCGCGAACATGTATTGATCCAGCCATTCGTGCCGGACCGTGCCGGCAGCGAGAAGTCCACTTCAATGCCAAGCCCTTCGCGGTTGAAGTCATCGACGACGTTCAACAGCCGGAACGCCCGCATGTCTTCCAGACGATCCGCCATGAAGTCCATCGACCAGACCGTGTTCGGGTGATCGGGCACGCTGAGTTCTTCCGGCTTCTCGCGCTTCAGACGCTTCTTTGGTTTGATCCGCATATTCAGCTCCAACTCGCGGTAAATCCGGTATACGCGCTTGTGGTTCCAGCCATGGCCCTTGACGTTGCGCAGATACAGAAAACACAGGCCAAAACCCCAGGTCCGACGCGTTCGCGTCAAGCCGACAAGCAGACCGGCAAAGCGTTCGTTCTCAGCGTCGAGCTTCGGCTGGTAGCGGTAGCAGGTCTCGCTGACGCCGAACGTCCGGCAGGCGAGAGCGACACTGATGCCATTTTGCGTCACGGCACTCGCGGCCATCTCCCGACGCTGGGATGGCCGGGCTATTTTTTTCCCAAGGCCTCCTTCAGCAATTCGTTTTGCATGCTGAGCTCGGCGTACATTTTCTTCAGTCGCCGGTTCTCATCCTCGATCCCCTTCATCTCAGAGATCATCGAGGCGTCCATGCCGCCGAACTTCGAGCGCCATTTGTAAAACGTCGCGTTACTAATCGCGTGTTCGCGGCAAAGATCGACTACTGCCAACCCGCCCTCTGCCTGGCGCAAAATCCCCATGATCTGGGCTTCGCTGAACCGGCTCTTCCTCATCTCAATCCCTCGTCCCTTCTGGGGCCGAGAAAATTCTACCTTCACATCCCGCTAGTTTGCGGGGGGATTACCAATCGAACACATCGTCCATAGATGGTAGCGTTAACCGCCGCTTTTACACGGTCTTGGGTAAGCCGCCGATCAACTCAGCGGCGGATGCTGTGCGAGCAGCTATCGTGGCGAAAAATCGAGGATAGCTCTATGGAATATTCAAGCATCGATCTTTGGTTGCAGCGCTTCTATTGGGTGTC
>JANLXZ010000475.1:0-3170 GCA_031365375.1 Hyphomicrobiaceae bacterium
GTCTCTTCCGCCACCTCCATCATGAGTACCACCTCGTCGGCCCGATCAAGCGCGCGCAGCGACGCCAGGTCGTGGGACAATTGGTCACCGAGCAGGGGAATGAGCAGGGGCATCAGCACCCGATAACGCTCGGCCTACCGATGCGATACCGCACCGCACTTGCAATGGTGGCACCGGTCGAGAAAGCTGCGTTGATGCCAAAGATGGTGAAGAAGCGTGACCTGCCTAGCAAGCTCTGCGCCGCCTGCGGTCTGCCCTTTACCTGGCGCAAGAAATGGGTGCGTGATTGGGATCAGGTAAAGTTTTGTTCCGACCGGTGCCGGTCCGCGTCGTCTTAGACATGATGGTAGCCGACAGGCCCCTAGGTCTGGCGATTGTACGGCGGGCCGCGCGTTGCACCAAAGCCGCTCTCCGCTTACTCGGACCCATTCAAAGGCATGAGGATTGAGCATTCATGTCAACCATATCCCCCGCGCTGCTAAGATGGCGCCAAGCGCCCCGTGTCCGCTTACTCAATCAACACGGAAGCAATCCTAACGGCCGATATGTTCTTTGCTGGCTGCAACAGGCACTTCGCGCACGGGACAACCCGGTCGTTGACGCTGCGATCCTGCTGGGCAATGAATTGCAACTGCCCGTCCTGGTGTATCACGGTTTACGCGAAGACTATCCCTACGCTTCGGATCGCTTGCACCGCTTCATTTTGGGCGCCAGTCGCGACCTCGCGATCGAATGCGAGCAACGCGGTCTTACATGCGTGCAACACGTCGATCGCGCTGCCAAGCGCGAGAAGGGGCTCGTCTACCGCCTCGCGACCGAAGCCGCCGCCGTGATCCTTGAGGACCAGCCCGCATTCGTAGCGCAATGGCAGGCTGAGCGGGTCGCTTCAAAGACAAAGCTTACCGTATTGGCTGTGAACGCAGCGTGCCTCGTCCCGCCTGCCGCACTCGAGCAGGGCGTCGGCACAACGGCGGCATTCCGTCGCCGGCATGAGAAAGCTCGCGAAGGTTGGTCACTGTGGCAGGACGAGGTGGCCTTAATTCCCCCTTACAGCGGTCCTCTGGTTTACGCGCCGGACAAGCTCGGAAACTTTTCAGACGCCGAGCTAGATAATCTGGTCGCAAGCCTGACGATCGATCATGCTCTGCCTCCAAGTGTAATGCTGCCGGCCGGCAGGGGTGAGGTCTCGACACGCCTAAGCCGACTGACCAAGGAAGTGCTTCCGGCCTATGCCGGGGCGCGGAACGACGCATTTCGGGCCGAGGGCGCAAGCACATTGTCCCCGTATCTCCACTTCGGCGTCGTAGGACCTCGCGAAGTGATGACAGCAATCAAGAAAGCGGACGTGCCAGCCAAGCAATCAAATAAGTTCGCTGACGAACTGCTGACCTGGCGCGAATGGTTTCATTACAAGGCGCGTACCCTGCGCGTTCCCGAGTCCTACGGCCGCATCCCGAATTGGGCGAAACAGCAACTGGAAGAGCACGCCGCTGATCCGCGCCCAGACCTAGAGACGCTCAATGCGCTGATGCACGGCGAAACCGCTGATGAGACGTGGAATGCATGTCAAAAACAGTATCTTATCGACGGTTGGATGCACAACAACCTGCGAATGTACTGGGCCAAGCGCATTCTTGCGATGACACCTAATCCGCAAATCGGTTGGGCCACAGCCTGTTATTTGAATGACCGCCTTAGCTTGGACGGTCGGGATCCATCTACCTACGGCAATCTAGCGTGGGCATGGGGTGACGCGGCGCCGGGTTACGGAAGAGTCCCGATTTATGGCCTCGTCCAAAAGCGCACCGATAAATCCATTCGTCAGCGCCCGGGGGGCGCTGAATGGCTCGCTCAGGCTGCGGCCCGCAACGGGCCTAGGCTCAAAGTGCCCGTCGAGCCTCCCAGTGATCCATATCTGAGCGAGAAGCTGCCAATCTAGCGTTAGGCGAAGGGACAATGACGTAGAGGTCCCGTCGAGAACCCATCCGACTCAATATCCGGCCTCGATCGCAATGCGGATTGCGTCAGCACTCGTCCTAACCCCGAGTGCTATGAAAACTGCCGCGCGGTGCATTTTCACGGTCCGCTCGCTAATGCCAAGCTCATAGGCGATTTGCTTGTTGAGCTTGCCCGCAGCCAATTGCAGCAGAACCTCGCGCTGGCGGCCGCTTAGTGCCGCTATGCGAACAACGGCCGCTTCGCGACGGGCGTCATTCGCCCGCGCGATATCCTCTGCGATTTCGACCTGGGACCCAAGAAAATAGGCCAGTTCACCGTCTTCATCGAAGATGGGAGCAACCATCACCGCATTGCGGAACGGCGTTCCATCCCTCTTGTAGTTCAAAATTTCCACCATCACCGGCTGGCGGCGCCGAATACCGGTGCGCAACGTCTCGATCAGCCACGGTTCGGTGCCAGCGCCCGTCAAAAAGCGGCAATTATGTCCTATGATTTCGTTGCTTCGGTAACCCGTGAGCGCGATAAAAGCATCGTTGCACTCGACAATCGGATTGTCTGGCAAGCGCGGATTGCTGATGACAGCCGCGATAGGACTATTCGCGATCATGGAGCTGAGCGTCATTGCCGAATTTCCGTCTTGATGATGTCGGATAGCAGGTGGATTGCCCCTTTGGCCATGTTGGCTTCCAAGCGTTTTCGCAGAAGAGAATGCGCAGAAATCGCGACGGCCCTAATCTCAAGGCGCCTTCGACGGGATTTCTTGGAGGGTACCACGATGACCGTTCTTTTGATCATGCTGATTGTGGGCTTCGCGATTGCTGCGGCGATCGCACTGATCAGGGGGCTAGGGGCCTTCTTCCGCGATTCAGAACTCATCCGCCAAAACGAAAATGTGCCGCGGGAGGCTTTCGGAGTGCAGCAGAACCGGATGATGACTCAGCGAGTACTTTTTCAAGGCATCGCCATTCTGATGGTCGCGCTGCTCGGCGCGCTCGCTAGCCACAATTAAAGTTCAGACGATGAAGTATGCGATTGTTGGCGCAGGCATGGCGGGACTTGCTTGCGCTGAAGCCCTGAAACAAGCTGGGCACTCGGTCACCGTTTTCGACAAGAGTCGCAGTGCAGGTGGCCGCATGTCGACCCGGCGATTGCAGACTCCTCTTGGCGAAGCGACGATCGATCACGGAGCGCAGTATTTCACCGCGCGAGAT
>JANLXZ010000490.1:0-12497 GCA_031365375.1 Hyphomicrobiaceae bacterium
CCCCCCGACAACGGCTCGTTACTGGTCTTCAAACGTGCCGACAATTCGTGGCACGGCCACCATCCTTTCGACGGTCAAAGACGTTCGTTGCAAATGAACTGGATGACCTCGGACGGCTCAAAGGGCTTCCACGCCATCCGGCATAAGCTGTCCGCGATGGTGAAGAAGCTTTCGCCTAAGTGACGATGGGACGTCGCCGGTCCCGTAGGTTGGGTCAAGCATTTCGCGCGACCCAACATAACGGCCGCGGTCTTTACAGGCCAAACGCTTGCCCTACTTTTTATTGCGCAAAACCACGATCGTGATCTCGTACATTGCGATTGTGATCAATGTGCCAAAAATGAAGCTCAATGGATCGGGTGGCGTCAGGATCGCCGCGATTCCAGCATTGTAGGCAACAGCTTGACGTCTATGTTTTCGTAGGAACCCTGACGGGGCCTCGCGAAAAGGTTTGAGATCGAACACGCTCAACCTCACGTCTTGGCGGCGGCTTCGGCGTCTTTCTTCTCGAGGTAGGCGACGGCCATTACAGCGACTTCGTAAAGGAGCACCGTCGGCAGGGCCATCGCGATCATGCTCAAGGGATCGGGCGGCGTGAGCACTGCCGCCACGGCCGCGATCCCGACGATTGCATAACGACGCTTATCCCGCAGATCCGCGGCGGTCACCAGCCCGGCACGGGCCAGCAAAGTCAAAACCACTGGCAGTTGAAAGCAAATTCCAAAGCCGAAAATCAGCGTCATGATCAGCGAGAGATATTCTGACACTTTCGGCAGCAATTCGATCGATGCCTGGCCATCGCCGCCCACTTGCGTGAGGCCAATCGAAAACTGGATCAGCAGCGGCATCGCGATAAAATAAACGACGGATGCGCCGAGCAAGAAGAAACAGGGCGTTGCGATCAGGTAGGGCAGAAAGGCGCCGCGCTCGTTGCTGTAGAGGCCGGGCGCGACAAATTTGTAGATCTGCGTGGCCACGACCGGGAATGACAGGAAAGCTGCACCAAACATCGCCAGCTTGATATGGGTGAACAGCTGCTCCAGAAAGTGCGTCGCAATGAGCTTGCACTGGTGATCGCCGGCAACGCGGCAGTAAGGCCAGACTAAAATATTGAAAATGGGCTTGGCGAGAAAGAAGCACATAAGAAACATGCCGACAAACGCCAGCATCGAATAGATCAGCCGCGTACGCAGCTCGATCAGATGCTCCATGAGTGGCGCCTTGGACGACTCGATCGCCTCGCGGTCCCGCCGCTCTCGCTCTTCTCTTTCGCTCAGAACAATGTCGCTCACTTGGGTTATGCAGCTCCTGCCTTGGTCATCGGCGGCGCAGTCGTCGGTAAGCTCGGCGTTGGTGGCAAACTAAGAGGTTCTGTCACGAGGCCACTTACTGGCGAGGCAGAAGGGGTCGGTGAGGAGGCAGGCGAACTAGCGGGCGCAGGTGCGATCGGCTCGTGAGTTGTCGAATCTGGCATGAACGTATCAGCGGTCTTGGCATCCGGCAGCGCACCATTGCCCATCTGCGTAATATCGGAGGCAGCCGCCTCGAGCGGCTTTACGCTCTCCTCTGCGCTCCGGCCAATATCACGAACGCTGGCCTCGGCAGAGCTCTTGATTTCTTCGACGTCCTTCCGGATCTGATCAAGCTCGGTATCGCGCATCGCCTCGTCGAACTGGCGACGGAACTCATCGGCCTGACGCCGGATTTGGCCGACAAATTTGCCGATCGTGCGCAACAAGGCTGGCAGATCCTTGGGACCCACCACGACAATCGCCAGCATGGCGATAATGATCAGTTTACTCCAGCCGAGATCGAACACACGATCCTCAAGCGTCTATGTGGCTTCGACGAGTGCGACCACCGCTGGATCAATATCCGGCGGCTCCGCGCGATTTTCGACGTTTCGTCTGCTCTAGCCGACGCGTGTCTGATGGCTCGACGGCTCAGGTGTTTTTACCTGCGAATCGATCACCTTCGGCTGCTCCGGCTTGACAACGACATTCTCGTCTTCCGCCATGCCCTTCTTGAAGCTTTTGATTCCCTTCGCGAAATCACCCATGATTTCGGAGATCTTGCCCTTGCCAAACAACAGCAAGGCAACCGCAAGCAGGATGAGCATATGCCAGATGCTGAATGAACCCATGGGGTCGTCCTACTCCAAACGTGTCCCGTGCTGCATACCGCCGGGACGGTTGATGATTGCGAATATCCATACAGGTAAGCATCGGAGCGGGCAAGGGAAGCTCCATTACCGATTGTTTAGGAACTAAACAGGGTTATCGATTGGGGAAGCGGGAAATACCAGCGCGCTCGCCGGATCGACCAACACGTTGACTTCGGCTCCACGTGGCGGGGCCACTCCTTCTCCAACGCGCACCTTTAGCGGCTCGTCGAAGCCCTGAACGCCAACTTCGACAAGCGCAATATCACCGAGAAATCGCACGTGTAGAACCCGGCCGAACAGTCCGCGACCGCTATTGGCTGGCAGTAACTCGATGGAGCGTTGGCGCAGACACAATATGCCATGCTCGCCCTCGACCAAATCACCTGCCCGGAATACGCCGATGGGCGTGCGGATTCCATCGCCCTCGACGGTATAGGCTATCTCATTGATTTCAGAGAATAGGCGCGCCACAAACAGATCCGTCGGGTTGCGATAGAGCTCTTCTGCCTTGCCGATTTGGACGAGACGTCCAGCTCGCATTACCGCAACCCGGTCGCCTAGCTTCATCGCCTCCTCGCGGTTATGGGTGACGATCAGCGCAGTCGCGCGCGTTTCGCGCAAAAGCTCGAGCGTTTGCTCCTGCATCGCATCGCGCAGATGTACATCCAGCCCGGAGAAGGGTTCATCCATCAAAACGACGGCCGGCCTCGGGGCCAGCGCGCGTGCCAGCGCTACGCGCTGCTGTTCGCCGCCGGACAGAATGTGTGGGTATTGATCGGCATAGTGTTGAAGGCCGACACGCGCGAGGAGCCCTATCGATTGGCGGATCGCCTCGGCGCGAGGCAGTGCAGTCAATCCGAAGGCGACGTTGTCGAGGATTGTCAGATGTGGAAACAGCGCGAAATCCTGAAACATCAAACCGACGTTGCGTTTTTCCGGCGGCACGAACTTGTTCGGACCGGCCGCCTCCTGATCGTTGATGAGCACCCGGCCCGAGGTTGGCTTCTCGATGCCGGAAGCAATCCGTAGAAGCGTGGTCTTGCCGCAGCCCGATGGCCCGAGCAAACAGACGATTTCTCCAGGCGCAACGGTGAGTGACACGCCCTTCAAGGCATGAGTTTGGCCGTAATCCTTCGCAACCTGGTCGAAACTCAGCTCTGCCGCAAACGCTACCGCTGCCCGCCCCGGTGGCTCCAGCGCGCGTGCGATCGATGCCCCCGTCGAGGGTTGTTTGCGAAACCAACTTGCCACACGCACGGCCTTCGAAAGCTTATCTATTCTTTGCCCGGATCGGGATCTGGCGTGGGCTTAACCTCGGCCGGGGTTTGCGGCAAGGCTTCGTCTTCATCGTCGATAATGGGCTCGTCGAACGGCAGTTCTGCTGTTTCTTCTTCGTCGGCGGCGTCGAGAGGCAGTTCATCCGGCATAAGTGCTGCGATATCGGTCGGCTCCGGCACGGCAAAGCCAGGTGGTAAATTGCTGTCGAGCAAACCTGCACCCTTGAGTTCGGCCAGACCGGGCAAATCCTTGATCGCATCGAGGCCGAAGTGGATTAGAAAATCCTCCGTGGTCCCATAGGTCACCGGTTTGCCCGGCGCACGACGGCGGCCGCGCGGCCTGATCCAACCGGTCTCCATCAGTACATCGAGCGTACCCTTGGAAGTCGTCACGCCGCGGATTTCTTCAATTTCGGCGCGCGTCACCGGCTGGTGATAGGCGATGATTGCAAGCGTTTCGAGCGCTGCTTTCGACAAACGCCGCTCTTCGAGCGCATGGCGTTCCAACAGGTAACTCAGATCCTCGGCAGTGCGAAACGCCCACTTGCCGGCGACCTTGATCAGATTGATGCCGCGCGTCGCATAGCTGTTTTGAAGTTCGGCCAGCAGTGCGCCGATATCGTCACCGTCCTTGAGATGACTACCGAGCTTTGCTTCATCAAGTGGTTCGGATGCCGCAAACAGTAACGCCTCGAGAATACGCAGGCGTTGCTGCCGGTCGGCTACAGCTAGAATTGCCACGGCCGCCTCTGGCGAGTGCTCGCTGTTCATCGCCGGAGCATTTGCCCCGTCTGCCGCAGGTCCGATATCGTTGTCTGGCTCACGCGGCACAATGGAAAGTCTCGGTTGTGTCATGGTCGTTGCTCCAAACGGGCGATGATCAGCTCGATAACGGCCGGTCTCATCCGACTTTTTCCCAGGCTGATCCGCTGCCTCGCTTACGCATGTAGATCGGAGCGAAAGGTGCATCTTGCTTGATCTCTAGCAAGCCTTCGCGAGCCAATTCCAGAGATGCACCAAAAGAACTGGCAACCACCGTCTTTTCGAGCTCCCCGCCACTGGTGACGCTTGGTGGCATATAGCGATCGAGAAAAAGGTCCAGCTGCATCCAACCGCCAGCGCTTTCCCCGATCAAACGTTCCAGATGTCTGCGCGCATCCTTGATCGACCACACCGTTCGCGCCTTGACGACGTGCACGCGTTTTATCGTTCGCGTACGCTGAGATGCGTACGCTTGCAACAAGTCGAAGATCTGCGCTGTGTACTCGGTTTCACGGATCGTCTTGACGCCCTCCGGTGCGCCGCGCGCAAATACGTCTCGGCCCAGCCGATGTCGCGTCAGCAGTTGGGCCGCGGCTTTGCGCATGGCATCTAGCCGCATTAGACGGAACGCTAGACGTTGCGCCAACTCTTCGCCTGAGAATGTCGAATCGTCGGTCTTCTCGCGTGGCAGCAAAAGACGCGACTTGAGAAATGCGAGCCAAGCCGCCATCACCAGGTAGTCGGCCGCGATCTCGAGTTTGATGCGCTGCGCTTCGTCGATATAAGTCAGGTACTGTTCGACGAGGGCCAAAACCGAAATCCGCGCAAGATCGACCTTCTGCGTCCGCGCAATTGCCAGCAACAGATCGAGCGGCCCCTCGAAGCCATGAATGTCAATGCGCAGTGCGTCCGCTTCAGAAGCGGCTTCATCCGGCCCCGGCGCCTGCCAGGATTCGATCGACTGTTGAGGTTCGTCTTCGCTCATCCGCCCGTTCCGGTTGCGTTCCGAGTAGCATGGTACACTGATTCAGCCCGTAATCATGCACCCGCCGAGAGCGCGCTAACAGTTGCATGAGCGGCGACCTCAGCCAGGGCCACAACGGCCGCCGATTGGTCGAATTGGATAGTGTGCCGGGTAACTTCGATACAGCGTGCGAAGCGGCGCAGACTTGCGCCACCCAACGCTGGTACGCCGGCCGCAACAGCTTCCATTTCGGCCAAATCGCCGCCGCAGTGCAAGGCAACATCACTGCCGGCACGAATTACCGATGCGGCACGCTCGATAAAGGGACCGGTGAGCGCCTTCATGCCGAGATCGTCGCTCATTAGAAATCCATCGAAGCCTATTTTACCGCGAATGACATCTTCCGTGACATGCACCGACGTGCTCGCAGGCGACGACGCATCGATCGCCGAAAACACGACGTGCGCCGTCATTGCGGCCGGCAAATCGCGCAAGGCGTGGAATGGGGCAAAGTCGCTTGCCTCAAGCTCGGCGCGGCTGGCGTCGACAATGGGAAGTTCCAAATGGCTGTCCGCTTTGGCGCGGCCATGCCCGGGAATGTGCTTGATGACTGGAACCACCCCGCCTGCCATGTATCCTTCTCCAACCGCGCGCGCGAGCGCCGTGATCTGCTGCCACGACATGCCGTAAGCGCGATCACCAATGATATCGTGCGCGCCAGCGACGGGCACATCGACAACGGGGGCACAGTTGGTGTTGATATCGAGCGTGCGCAGATCATAGGCGGTCAATCGCGCGGCCAGCCGGGCACTTTGCAAAGCGCGCGACGGATCATGCGCGTAGAGCGCGGCATAGGCTGACGCGGAGGGCAAATCCCGCCATTCCGGCGGTCGCAACCGCTGTACTCTGCCGCCCTCCTGATCGATCAAGACGAGAACATCGTCCGAGCCGATCGCTGTTTTCGCATCGGCGACCAATCGTTTAATTTGTGCAGACGATGCGCAGTTGCGCGCAAACAAAATTATGCCAACCGGGCGCGATGCCACCAGCAACGCGCGCTCGCCGTCACCGAGGCTTTCGCCAGCCAAGCCGGTAATATAAGCCCCGCGCATTTTGGCATCTCCATCGTGACTGCACTGAAAACGCCAACGGCGGCCGAAGCCGCCGCCCAACCTTGAATCGCTCACGTACTAGTTATATTTGACCGGCCAGCAATCGGTATAACCGACTGTTTTCAGTTGCTCACAGATTCCGTTGGCGAACGCGCGTGAACCCGGTGGCCCAACCACCGAACGATAGACGACACCTCTGCCTTGCGCTGTCAAATCAGCTTCTTGCACATCGAAGATCTTGCCTTTCAGCACGTCGAAACGTTGCTCCAAATCGACGTTGGCCTTTTGTGCGTCAGCTTTGTTCGCCTTGGACGCGACGACAGCAACAAATCCGGTGCCACCGGCCTTGACCGATGCTGGGGGAGCGATCGTTGCAGCGCTTGGCACGCCATTTGAAGCGACCAGGTCGTCCCGGGTCGCGAGCGATTTCTTGGGCGGCGTGACCCGCTTCAACGCGACGGGCGCCGAAACCTCTGGCGGAGCGACCTCTGCAGCGGCCGCGACTACGGTGCGAGCCTGCGGGACGACAACACGAGGCTGGGACACGGATGCGGTCGCAATCGGCGCGGAAGGAGGTGTTGCAACTGGAGCGGCTTGCTGCGCCTGAGCCGGGGGCATCTGAACTACCATCCCGGGAATGGCGGACGCGGTCTGCGCCGGTGCCGACAGCGTACCATCACGACCGACGGTCACCGTCCGTACCCGCTGCACACCGTCGGTCTCGCCGAGGTTCGGCGCCGGGCCTGAGGCAGCCGTGCCCGCGGGCGCAGCGGTACCGTCACCCAGGCGTTCTTGCAATTTCGACTCCTGGTTCGGGAACTGTTTGCCGCCGGGGTCTGCGGGCGCGGTCTTCGCGGGGCCCTTAGGTGCGGAAACTTTCGCAACTTGGCCGCCGCTTGATGGTTTGATGAACGTTTTGTAAGCGTACGCCATGCCGCCGCCGAGCGCGATGGCGCCGACCAAGGCCGACACCATGATCAATCCACGGCGGCCCTTGCGCGGCTCATCATCCTCATAATCGGGAAGATCGTCCTGATCGTAGGCAAGATCATCAGCATGCTGCAGTTGCCCTGAAGCTTCATTCTCCAACGCCAATGGATCGACAGCTAAGTCGTGCGGGTTTTGATAACGGTTCGGTTCGGGCGGCAAATCGTTGCGGCGATCATAGGCTCCCGCCAGTTGCCACTGCCCCTCATCGTCCGCCGGTGGCACTTGCTGGTTGTGAGACTGCGGTAAATCATGAGGCGGCGGAGCCTGATTTGCAGGCTGCCTATTCAAGTTGTAGGCGTGGCTGTTGTGATCTTGCGCGGATGCGGCCGCATAGTTCGAGAAATCGTACCCTTGCGGCGCCGAAGCCGCCGGCGCATGAGGCTGCGGAGCATATGAACGCGCAGGATGCAAATGAGGCGCAGATGGCTGTGCTGCATTCTGCGGCCATTGATCGAAGGCTGCCCCCCGATATGCATCTTGCGGATCGAACGCCGGCGACGGTGATTGCGGCGGCGCATAAGGCTGAGGCTGCGGCGGAGCGGTCCGTGGGTGCTGCGCACGAATATCGTAACCGCGCGACGACGGATCAGGTGCTCTCGCCAGCGGATCCGGGATCGGTGAATAGCGATCGAATACTGGCTGGTAAGACGGCTGACCGGCAGCCGGGGCGCTCGCCGGATAATATCCCGGCTGTTGCTGGAACGCCGGTTGATTGGGATACGCTGAGTTATTGTGGCCTGGATGCTGATCGTACCCCTGTCCGTTGACGGGATAGCCCGGATCCAAACTGCCGAACGCGGCCGGCGCATGCCGAGGTGGCTGAACCGGCGCTCCCCTCTGTCCGGGGTGCCCGTCATGCCCCTGAGGGTTGGCTGCCCGGTTGGCTGGATCTTGATCCGCAAC
This sequence comes from Hyphomicrobiaceae bacterium, assembly GCA_031365375.1. Taxonomy (GTDB): domain Bacteria; phylum Pseudomonadota; class Alphaproteobacteria; order Rhizobiales; family Hyphomicrobiaceae; genus JAKFWF01. The sequence continues at coordinate 8,173 of JANLXZ010000490.1, forward strand.
CGTCCGCTTGTAGGATGGCTGTGTGCCACCCGCTTGGCCTATTGGTCCATTTGACCGAGACATTCCCGTCGTCCTCGTAACAACCCCCGCTCCCAGAGAATCAGGAGACTAGCGCATCTCCTGCGGAGCATCGACGCCTAGAATTACCAAACCTGACGATATCACCTGTTGAGTGGCGGTGATAAGCGCTAATCGGTCATTTGTGGCATCGAGATTACCGGGTTGTATGAAGCGCAAATGTGGCAAATCATTGCCTCGGGCCCATAGCTGATGGAAAGCGGAGGCGAGCTCGAAAAGGTAAAATGCGAGCCGATGTGGTTCGTGCGCGCGCGCGGCCGCCGTCACCAACTTCGGAAATGCAGCCAGATGCTTGATTAGCTCGATTTCCGCTGGATCGCCGATGCTCGACAATTTGGCTGACGCGAGACGCCCGATATCTAGATTGGGAAATGCCAGTTGTGCGTTGCGAAAAACCGACGCTGCACGTGCGTGGGCATACTGGACGTAAAAAACCGGATTATCCTTCGATTGCTCCGTGACCTTGGCAAAGTCGAAATCGAGTGGAGCGTCGTTCTTGCGATACAGCATCATGAAGCGCACCGCATCGCAGCCAACCTCGTCGACGACGTCGCGCAGGGTGACGAAGGTGCCCGAGCGCTTGCTCATCTTCAGCGGCTCGCCGTTTTTTAGCAGCTTCACGAACTGATAGAACTGCACGTCGAGATCAGCGTGCCCCTCGCTCAGGGCAGCAACCGCCGCCTTGATGCGCTTGGCATAGCCGCTGTGGTCGGCGCCCAACACATTCACGAGATGGGTGAAACCGCGATCAAGCTTGTTCTGGTGATAAGCCATGTCGGACGCAAAATAAGTGTAGCCGCCATCAGACTTCTTCAGTGCCCGGTCCATGTCGTCACCGAACTCGGTTGATCGGAACAAGGTTTGCGGACGATCCTCCCACTCTTCGTTGGTCTCGCCCTTGGGAGGGGGAAGCGTGCCGACGTATACCAAGTCGCGTGCACTCAATTTCGCAATCGTTGCGGCAACGAGGTCCTTGTTACCAGTCGTCAACGAGCGTTCCGAGAAGAACACGTCGTGCTTGATGCGCAGACTTGCGAGGTCGGCTCGGATCATGTCGAGCATTCCGGCAACCGATGCCTCTCGCACACTTGGTAGCCAATCGGCTTCCGGCTTATCGCGCAGCGTGTTGCCGTGCGCCCTGACCAGCGCCTCGCCGATCGGCTTCAGATAGTCGCCTGGATAAAGTCCCTCCGGGATCTCACCAATGGTTTCACCGAGCGCCTCGCGATATCGCAGGAACGCTGAGCGCGCGAGGGTATCGACCTGACCGCCGGCGTCGTTGATGTAGTATTCCCGAGTGACTTCGAAGCCGGCGAACACCATCAGATTTGCAATCGCATCACCGACGACGGCGTTACGGCAATGGCCAACATGCATTGGGCCGGTCGGGTTTGCCGACACGTACTCGACGTTGACCCGGCCACCACCGCCGGCATTCATGCGCCCATACTGGGCACCCTCGTTCAGTATCTGCGTGATCTGCGATCGCCAGGCATTAGGGTCGAGGGTGAGATTGATGAACCCCGGCCCGGCCACGGATGCCGCAACGACACGTGGATCGGCCGCCAGTTTGGCAACGAGCTTGTCGGCGATCTCGCGCGGCTTCATCCGAGCGGGCTTGGCTAACACCATCGCCGCATTCGTCGACAAATCACCGTGACTGGGATCACGCGGCGTCTCGACATTGATCGACGACATTTCGAGGCCGGCCGGCAAGGCGCCTTCGTTCATCAATGCCGTCAGCGATTGCTGCACCAGCTTTTCGATGGTGGCGAACACGTTCATACGAAATATTCCTTGGTGCGGCGGGTTTGTCGCCGGCGGCTGTGGCTCAGGTCGTCTCGCGCTAACGCAACTCGGGCGTCGCGTCAAACAAACGGCGGTGTTCGGCAATTGCGTAACGATCGGTCATGCCAGCGACGAAATCGGCGATCACCCGCGCTTGCGCGCGGCCTGAATGTCTCGCGGCCAACATCAGCCAATCGTCCGGTAAGGCTGTGCCATCGCGCTGATAACGCATGAACAAGTCACGGACGATTTCCTCGGCACCATCCATGATGCGGGTAACGCGTGGATGCCGATAAACGCGGGCGAACAAGAACCGTTTGAGGCCGGCCAACTGCTCTGCGGTATCAATCGAAAAACCGATGATTGGCCGCCCTGCGCTTCTGATAGCGTTTGCATCGACCGGAGCCAATTCGCGCAATCGATCCCTGCTCGCCTCCACCAAGTCGCGTATCAACCAAGTGATCATGCGACGGCTGACGTCGTAATTGCGCCGGCTCTGGTCGCCGTTGCGGATGCTCAACGTCATAGTGGCGACGATCGGGCTTGCGAGCGGCGCTAACGCCAAATCTTCAAGCATAATCAACCCAGCCCGCAGCCCATCGTCGATGTCGTGCGTTGCATAAGCGATGTCGTCAGCCAGTGCGGCGACTTGCGCTTCGGCACAAGGCCAAGCCGCGATGTCAAAGTCCTGCCCACGCATCACTGTGCTGATCACCCGGCGGGTTGCATCTGCGCCAGGGCCGAGCAACGGACCGTTGTGCTTGATCAAACCCTCAAGCGTTTCCCATGTCAGGTTCAACCCGTCGAATGCCGCGTATTTGCGTTCGAGCTTCGTTACGACGCGCAAGCTTTGGGCGTTGTGATCGAAGCCGCCATGGCTTGCGTTCGCTGTATCGAGGGCACGTTCGCCGGCATGCCCGAAAGGCGGGTGGCCAAGGTCGTGCGCCAGTGCCAAGGCCTCGGCGAGATCCTCATCCAGGCACAGCTGGCGCGCAACAGTTCGCGCGATCTGGGCAACTTCCAGGGTGTGCGTGAGACGCGTGCGATAGTGATCGCCCTCGTGATAGACAAACACTTGCGTCTTGTGGGAGAGGCGGCGGAATGCGCTGGCATGAATGACGCGATCGCGGTCGCGTTGATAGTCCGATCGCGTCGGACAAGGCGGCTCGGCGTACTGCCGCCCTCGCCCTGGAACCTTACTTGCGGCATAGCAAGCCACCCGGCGTTCGCCCGGGGCTAATTGTGCACCATAATCATGATGCACAGCGGCGAGCGCGGTAATCGGGTTGGTTGCTACATTATGCATCGTGTTCGACGGGTTCCGGAACTCGTCCGGGCCGCGTTTGCCACAATTGACAATGCCAGGATGACTCTTATGTCATAGTAGCATACCGCACTGGCAGCCGGAAAAGGCGTCCCATTTCATGCATACGGTTTCCTTGACTCAGAGTGCCGCCGATCGGATCAACCAGATCGTCGCGAATGAAGCGGCAAACAAGCTCCTTCGCGTCAGCGTTGAAGGTGGAGGCTGTTCTGGATTTCAGTACAAGTTCGATCTGGTCGCCGTTGCGGCACCCGATGACGTCGTGATCGAGCGCAGTGACGCGCGCGTACTTGTGGACCCGGTCTCGTTGGAATTTCTGAATGGAGCGGAGATCGACTTCGTCGACGATCTGATCGGTGCCTCGTTCAAGATCCGCAATCCGAACGCGATCGCATCGTGCGGCTGCGGGACGAGCTTCACCGTTTAGTTGAACGTTCCGAACCCCGCGTGATAGCAAATCACCAGGATCGTGAGGAACATCAACGGCGCCGCGGCCAGTGTTATCGCGCGCGAACGTTGGCCCTCGATACGTAGGATCCAAGCGAGTACCATTGCAACGATCGGCACTGCCCAAAGCACATTGATAGGATAGTCGAACGGTTCAGCATGGGACCCGATGAACGTGCCTGTTCCCCAGCGCAGCGGGCCGGCGACGATCGGATAGATCAATGCCCAGCCGAAGAACGTCAATCCCACTAAAAGGAAATTGGCCGCAAAAATTGCGTATAGTCGACCATCGAGCCGGTCATCTTTGGACGTGATAAAATCATCGGACATGGCAATGCCTGACGGATGAGTTGAAAAGCTCTACAATGAACCTACAATCTTAATAAATTCTTGCTTGCTCATCTTTTTGAGCAAGTATTTTCGAGCATTCAAGCACCCTGCGAGCACCTGAATGAAGATCGCGACTTGGAATATCAACGGTGTCAAAGCCCGTATCGAGACGTTGCTGATGTGGCTTGCCGAGACCAAACCCGATGTTGTTTGTCTGCAGGAAATCAAGACGATCGACGAGGGGTTTCCGAAAGAAGCTATCGAGGCTGCCGGCTACGACGTGGCCGTGCATGGCCAAAAGGGGTTCAACGGCGTCGCAATCCTATCGAGGACCCGATTGGAAGATGTGACACGAGGA
>JANLXZ010000008.1:0-27179 GCA_031365375.1 Hyphomicrobiaceae bacterium
CCCTGCTCGGAAACGAGGCTTTCGAGGGTTGCGTAAATATCGACAGGATTTGGCCGCGGCGAAGGAGCGGACCAACGAGCCGCCGCAGCTAACATCCGCATCGCCTTCACGCACTGCCATTCCCTGCCAGCGACCACGGCGAGGAAATCACCGTCGCGTATCACGCGGACAACCCCGTTCAACTTTTCGACGCCTGTAGCATCTAGCTCGATGAGCTTGGCACCTGGACCGGGCGGCCGAACGACACGGGCGTGCAGCATCGCCGGCAGACGAAGATCGTGCACGTAAGCTTCGCCGCCGGTCACCTTGGCTGGAATGTCGATCCGGGCCAATGTTCGTCCGGCCAACTGGTAGTCTCGCGAGGGTTTCAGAACTGGCGAGGGCTCCACTGAAACGTGCAGGTCGAGGCCAGCCGCTAGCTCAGCGTACGGAATGGTTCGGCCATCGCTCGCGCGGACGTGACCGCTGCCGGCGGTAAGTCCGCTGACGTCAACCTGAAACTTGAGCGCCGCCTGCGAGATCAAAATTTTGCGCAAGTGTGCTGCCGCGTGGCGTAAAGCCGTGGCGCTGTTCTGCATTGATTGGCTACCGGCGGTATATCCCTCATTCGGCGTGCGATCTGTGTCGGGAGTGATGAGCGTAACGGTGTCGAGCTTCACGCCGATCTCTTCTGCGGCGACGCACACTAGGGCGGTCTTGATGCCTTGCCCCAGTTCGGCTTTGCCGGAAAAGATTGTCACCCGGCCCTGTGCATCAAGCTTGATCCAAGCATCGAGATAGGGCGCCGCCGGTAGACTACCGGGTAGTTTTTCTGCGACCGGAACCGCCGGTCGTGCACCACCGGCAACTTCACCCTCCTGAGCACGCGCGCCCGTGATGGAAAAAGATACCATCAGCGATCCGGCACCGCTCAGCATCCGGCGTCTCGATAGTTGATATCGGGTCATGACCGCGTCCCGGCTATGGCTGCGCTGGTCGATACCGCTCGATGGATTGCTTTCAAAATTCGCATATGGGTCCCGCACCGGCACAGGTTTGGCTCCATGTGATCTCGAATTGTATTGTCGTCGGGATTGGGATTGCGACGCAGCAGTGCCTCAGCGCGCATGATCATTCCAGCGATGCAGTAGCCGCATTGAGCGGCGTTCTCTTCGATGAAGGCCGACGGAAGTACGCCAAGTTTACCACCCTTGGTTAGCCCTTCGATGGTTGTAATTTTTCGGTTCGCGAGCATCGAAATCGGTATCACGCACGAGAGCACAGCGTTGCCATCAATGAGCACCGTGCAGGCACCACATTGTCCCAATCCACACCCAAATTTCGCCCCGTTGAGGGCAAGCTCGTCGCGCAATGCGTAGAGAAGCGGCGTATCCGACTCGGCGTTCAACTCGTGTTTCTCGCCATTTACCTCGAGCGTGATCATGGGAGCCTCACCTGCGATCGGGATGCGTCTGCCTGGCCATCGTGGGTAGGTGTATTCTCGATTTGAGGCAAGCGCGCGCGCTGGCGTGCGACTAATGCCGGCAGATCGAGCCACGGTGTTTTGTCGCTGAAGGTGGCGCGCATGTAATTAAGCAGCTCGACGAGTTGCTCGTTCGAAATGGCGCCAGAAAACGGCGGCATGATTGGACCCGGCCGGCCCTGCGGCGGCATCAAGCCAAAATTGACGACGTTGATTATGTTGGTTGGATCGGGCGCGTTAATCGCCGAGCTCAATCGCAAGTTCAGACCGCCGTACGGTTGCGCGCGGCTTGACGAATGACAGCCACCGCACGCTCCGGCGAACAACTCACTACCGGGCGAGCGGTTGTCGGCGATCGTTTGATAGGCGAGCGAATCTGTGCTGGCAGTGAAGGATCGATCGGTATCGGTGGTTGATGTGGTCGTCCGAGCTGGCAGTTCTCTCGCGTCCATCAAGCGCGCGATATACTTTGCTATCGCCGCCACATCGGCATCGGCGACGCTCGCAAGGTTAGCCGTCACCGCCGCCATCGGTCCTCGCGAAATGCCGTGCTCGCTCGCCCATCCGGTCTTCAGGTAATGCGCTAAGCTCGCCTCCGTCCATTTCGACGGCGCAGGCGATTGCTTGTTAATGGCGTAAGCGACCCATCCATCGCTCTCGCCACCTGAGAGATACGCAGTTGGCCGCTCGGCGCCCAGGGCATTGCGGGCTGTATGGCAGGCTCCGCAATGTCCTAATCCGTCAACCAGATATAAACCGCGGTTTAATTCCGCACCGATAGTCGGATCGGGCTTATACTGCTTATCTCGAAAATAGAGGAGCTTCCAGCCCGCAATCAATGGGCGATACGAAAATGGGAAACGCATTTGGTTTATCGAGGCGTTTGTCTTTACCTGGGTCCGTGTCATGACGAAGGCATAAAGCGCGCGCACGTCGTCGTCGGTCAACTTGGTGAAATGGTCGTAGGGAAATGCCGGATAAAGATGTTGGCCGGAACGATCAACGCCTCTGCGCATTGCACGAGAGAATGCTTGTAACGACCATTTGCCAACTCCCGTCTCCGGTTCGGGAGTAATATTAGTAGAGTGGATTGTTCCAAATGCCGTCTTGAAAGCACGACCACCCGAAAATGCAGCGCCCGCGTCCGACGTGTGGCATGTCGCACAATTGCCGATCGCCGCTAAATTTTTACCCCTGCTAATTTCCTCAGTGGTGAAACTATTTTTATCCGGTGGTGCAATCACGGCGATTTCCGCCTCGACGGCATAAAATGCTGCCACACCGCCGAGAAATAACGTTAGAAACGCGAGTGTGCCTGCAACACGCCAAGTCATAAGGAAACTCACCCATATCTTTTGCGACCGATTATCGATGGATTGACAACCGTGCCTTGGGGCGTTGGTTCCCACAGATTAAAGTCTGGGATACTTGAAGTTCAACGTCCGCGAAACGCGAGGGAACGATTTCGAATTCTCAGCGTTTACGATTCACTCTCTACGAGGTTGAAACCGGAGACCAAAATGAAAAAACTCGTACTTCTTTCCATGTTGACTGCGCTTCCAGTGCTCGCCGCTGGTGCTGCCTCCGCAGCCCCAATGATCCCGGCTCAGGGCGTTGATACAAATTCGCCGATTGTTCAGCAAGCCCGCGCGGATTGCCGATGGGTCAACAACAAGTGGACCTATCAGCGCGGCGATAAAGTCGTTGTGTGCCGTCCTGATCGTCCCCGTGGACGGAGTTGGGTTTGGCATCGCGAAGGTAACCGGTTCGGCTGGTATGATCGCGGCCGGAAGTCCTGGCACCACAACGCTTGGTGATTATCATCTTTACTGGCGGGCCTTGCGAAAGCAGGGCTCGCTTTATTTTGTATCGCCACAATTGAGTTGATCCGAATGCAACGCCCGGTTCGTTCGGGTCAGGACGCAACGCCCAAGTAAGCTGCCCGGACTTTAGGATCGTTCTGGAGCTTCTCGGATGGTCCGGAGCTTGCCATTCGACCGTTTTCCAACACGTAGCCATAGTCCGCAACTTCAAGCGCGGCAGCTGCGAATTGCTCAACTAACAGCATAGTGATTTTTGCGGCTTTCAATCGTGCAATCGTGGCGAATACTTCTTCGACGAGTCGTGGGGCCAATCCCATCGAAGGTTCATCCAATAATAGTACTTCGGGATTGAGCATGAGGGCGCGCGCCATCGCCAGCATTTGCTGCTCACCGCCCGATAGCGTCCCAGCGAGCTGATCGCGGCGCTCCTTCAGGCGCGGAAACAACTCGAACATGCGCCCGAAGTCTGCATCGACATCGCCTTTCGGGCGCATGTTGGTCAGTCGCGGAAAGGCCCCTAGAAGCAGGTTGTCGGTGACATTCAGTGTGCCGAACACGCGCCGGCCTTCTGGCGAGTGTGCGAGGCCGAGCCGGGTGATTTCGTGGGAAGGTTTGCCCGCGATGTCGATGCCGTTCAGCAATATCTGACCGGCGTCTGGCTGGATCATTCCGGAAACCGCACGGAGCGTCGTCGTTTTGCCGGCACCATTAGAGCCGATTAAAGTGACGAGCTGGCCCTTCGGCACCGCGATCGAGATCTCGTGGAGGACGCGAACCTTGCCGTAGCCGGCAACGAGGTTTTTAATCTGGAGCATATGCTTATCCGCTCTAATGCGCTGCGACTACGCTGCCACCGAGATAGGCCTCGATAACTTTCGGATTGACCTGCACTTCGGCGGGTTGGCCTTCGGCTATTTTCTGCCCGAAATCGAGGACCGTGACCGTATCACTGATGCTCATCACGACATCCATGTGATGCTCGATCAGGATCACAGTGATGCCGTGTGCCTTAATTTTTCGAATGATCTCGATCAGCTCGCGAATGTCGGGCGCCGTAAGACCTGCGGCTGGCTCGTCGAGCAGCAATAGCTTCGGATCTAGCGCCATAGCGCGACCGATCTCGAGAAGTCTCATTTTACCGTAGGGTAGGTTGCGGGCTTCTTCATTGGCAAGTTTATCCAGTCCGACGAACTGAAGAATGCTCATCGCCCGTTCTCGTGCGCTGCGCTCTTCACGTTTCGCCTGGGGCATGCCGAAAGCGACGGCAAATACACCGCTCGTGTATGAATTGTGCAGACCAACCATCACGTTCTCGATGCAGGTCAGCTCGACGAACAGCTGCACGTTTTGAAACGTGCGCGCGATGCCGGCTTGAGCGATTTCCGGCGAGGTGCGCCCCACCAAGGTTTTGCCCTCGAATAGGATATCTCCGCCGGTCGGCGTGTAGATCCCGGTTAGCACGTTCATCATCGTGCTTTTTCCGGACCCGTTGGGTCCAATCAGCCCATGGATCGTGCCGCGATTGACCGCGAGGTCGACATCGTTGAGCGCCTTCAAGCCGCCAAACTGCATCAAAACTTTCCGCGTATCGAGCAGCCGCGCATTGCTTTCTAAATCAAGCGCTGTCTCGCCCCAAACCTTGGCAAGGTCACCCTTGGCATTGATGACTTCATGCTTTGCAACCAAGCTCGGTGCGAACCCGCCGACGATCTGCCGGACAAATCCCATGATGCCATCGGGTAGATAGTATACGACGAACAGGATCATCAGGCCGTAGATGGTTAGTTTCCAGTCGACGATGCGGTCGAGGAACAACGAGAAGACGAACATCGATACGCAGAGGCTGACGGCGACAGCGATGCTCGCAGCTTTGGTGCGATCGCTGCGATAAGAGACGGCTCCCGCGATCAAAGCGATGGCCGCGATGCCGCCCGCAGTAAGTCGAAACAGCTCGAGGTCGGACAGGATGTTCGGCAGAAACACGATGATCGCCGAGCCGATGATCGGTCCAAGCCGTGACTTGCGGCCGCCCATGGCAACGGCCAGCAGAAATTCAATCGATTGGCTGAAACCGAAGGCCTCGGGCGCGATATATTGCCGGAAGTATGCGTAGAGCACGCCGGCAAGTCCGGCAAAACCGGCGCTGACCACGAAGGCCAAGACTTTGTGCTTGTAGACGCTGACGCCCATGCAGTCTGACGCGATGGGGCTATCGCGGAGTGCTTCGAACGCACGGCCGAAGCGAGAGGCGATCAGGCGATTGATAACAATGATCGTCAACACGAGGGCTGCGGCCGAAACGTAATAATACTCGACCTCTTTCATCCGCTTCATCGACAAGTCGACCCAATCGCGAATGTCGAGGAATACGGGTGTGCGCAGCTCGATGCCGAGGGGTCCGTTGGTCAAATTGAAATGGTTGAGCCAAGGACCGAGGTCCGTCATCTCGTTGATCAGCGTGATCACGATGGTGCCGAAGGCCAGTGTCACCATGGCAAGGTAAGGGCCGGTGACTTTCAGCGCGGGTAGCGCCAGCAACGCTCCGAACAACGCGGTGACCACCATCGCTGCCGGCAACGCCCACCAGAAGCCGAGGCCAAAATGCATCGACAGTAGGCCCGCCGTGTAGGCGCCGACGCCGAATAACGCCGCATGACCGATCGAGACTTCGCCGGTGTAGCCGAACACCACATCGAGACCGAGGACCAGGATCGAGTAGATGATGATCGTCGTGATCAGCGGTAAATAGTACGACGAGGTGATCACGAACGGTAGAACCGCCAGGATCACTAAGCCAGTAAGGTTGAGTATCGACTTCATGACGTCTCAGACCTTTTTGATCGCGGCTTTGCCGAATAGACCGGCGGGCTTGAGCGACAGCACCAGCAGCAGCAGGATTAGTCCGGGAACGTCCTTATAACCGGTATCGAAATAGAAGCCGGTCAGACTTTCGGTGATGCCCAGTATGAGGCCACCGACAACCACGCCGAGGCCACTAGACAGCCCACCGATGATCGCGACCGCAAACGCTTTTAAGCCGAGCGCTGCACCCATATTGGCACCGGTCAAGGTGAGGGGCGCGACAAGCACACCGGCAAGCGCCGCACTGAGCGACGACAGTGCATAGGAGAAGGTGATTACGCGCGACGTATTGATGCCCATCAAGCCCGCCGCATCGCGATCGTTGGCGGTTGCGACCACAGCCTTGCCGTAGATCGACCGGCGATTGAACAGCTCGACCGCAAGCATCATTGCCAGCGCGCCGAGGACGATGACGATCTCCATCGGTCGCACGTTCACGCCAGCGATGGTGAGCGGCGCTTCGCTAACGGGCGAAGGGAACTTGAGCGGATCTTTGCCCCAAACGTTTTCTGCGATATTTTTGAAGATGATGCCGAGGGCGATCGTGGCCATGATCCAGCCCGCTTCGGACTTGGTCTTCATCGCTTGTCGCACACCCAACCATTCGACCACCGAGCCCTGCAACAGGCCAAAGGCGAACACGAAGGGCAATGCAAGAAGATAGGCCCAGAACGTGCCGAGTGATATGCCGATGAGAAAATTGACAGCGGTAAACCCAACCAATGCGCCGAGCGTCAAGGCTTCGCCCTGCCCGAAATTGAGTGTTTTTGAGGTAGCGAACGTCAGCTGATAGCCAAACGCGACCACCCCATAAATCATGCCAACGGAGATCCCGGAAACCAGGATTTGCAGAAAATTTTGCATGTTGAACCGCTCGAATACGAGGTGGGCAAAGGCGTGCGCCTCTCACCGTCACGGCGAGAGGCGCACGTACGTCAGACCGGATACGCGGCCTTATGACTTCGGCTTGACGCGCAGTGCGTTGTCGCCTTCCAGATCAGCCGGGTTCGCGGGTACAACGCGACCGCCCTTGACGGTGCCGAGCACCGGGATGTTGGCCGTGATGGCTTCGTGATCGGTGGCGCTGAACGGCTTGTCGTAAGTCGATACGACACCTTCGACCTTGGTGCCGAGGCTCTCGAGAGCCTCGCGAATCTTGCGCCCCTCGGTCGACTTTGCTTGGTTGATGGCCGCAGCCAGCAGCAGCATCGAGTCGTAACCTTGTGCGGCCGAAACCGGTGAAGGAATGCGATCGACCTTGTAGGCGGCTTGATAGGCCTCGATGAAGGCTTTGCGCTTCGGCGTCGATGGTGACTGAATGAAGGTCTGGGGCATCATCACGCCTTCGCCGTTGGCACCGGCAGAGTCAATGAAGCTTGCCATCGACAGCGTCCACGATCCCATGACCGGCACTTTCCAACCAAGCTTGACGACGGCGTTTACGGTCTGTGCGAGCTCGGGTCCGATGGCGTAGGTGAGGACGACGTCGGCGCCGGCATCTTTCGCACGGAGCGCCTGTGCGGTCATGTCGGTATCGCCGATGTTGAACTTCTCGACGGCGACCGCCTTCAATCCACGTTCGCTCAATGCTTTTTCGAGATCGGCGCGGCCGAGCTGTCCGTAGTTGGTCGAATCCGCGATGATCGCTGGCTTGGAATAGCCACCCTTCTTCACGGCATCGGCGATCATGCTGCTCTGGATCGTGTCATTGGCAGAATTGCGGAAAATGTAGTTCGCCTTGTGGTCCGGCGGCAGGAACTGCTTCGTTACCAGCGAGCCGGTCGCCACGTTATTCATGACGGGGATTTCGGCTTCCTGGTAGAAGCGTTGCGAGGCCAGAGAGACGCCGGTATTGATGAAGCCGACAGTTGCGACAACCTGCTCTTTATTGATCAGTTCTTGGGCGATCTGTACGCCAAGCTCGTTCTTGGCTTCGTCATCGCGCTCGATCAGCTGAATCTGCTTACCCAGAACGCCGCCCGCTTTGTTGATCTCTTGCACGGCGAGCTTGACGCCATCGCGCATGCTGACGCCCATCGCGGCAGAACCACCGGTGAAGGGGCCGCTGATGCCGATCTTGACTGTTTGCTGTGCATGTGCGGCAGTGCCCAGCACGACGCAAAACGCAGTTGCGAGAATTCCGTTACGTATGAGCATTTTTCATCCCTTGTGTTGGTCGGAGCGTTTTCGACGCTTCTTTTTGTAAGCGATCCGCTGGTCCTTCGGAATGAAGGGGTGAGCGGCGAAAGACTGGTATGCCAGGAATGAAAGTGTGTCCAGAGCGATTCGCAGCGCTCGAAAATATTTACGATTACAGACGCTTGATCGGAATTGATATCGCCATTGTAATGCCGAAGCCGGCGTAGGCAGCGATCGTCAAAAACGCAAATCTGAACGCGGTCGTGAGGGCAACGCTGTCCACCGGTGCGAGCGGGGTAGGGACGCCTAGCAAGATCGGGGCGAACAGCCTCGCGGCATCGTAGTTATTGATCGATAGTACGTAGAATAATATGGCGCTGACGATTGCAGTACCCACCGCCGCACCGAGTGATCTCGACAGCTGGACGGAAGCTGCTGCGGAGCCGAGCATCGATGTACCTGCCGAATTTTGGACCGTTATCTGAACGACACCCATGACGGTGCCCATCGACAAACCGAGGGCCAGTAGTAAAGCGGCGAGCTGAATTCGGCCAAGCGTCCCAATCCCGATTGCAAGTGCCAACAGGAGCAGTGTCGCGACCACCAAGCCGATCGAGGGAAAGATTGTCGTCAATCCGGTCTTTGAAATGAGGCGGCCGGTCGTGGTAGATCCAATGGCCAAGCCAATCATCAATGGCAGGAGAAACAAACCGGCTTCGGCAGCGGTCGATCCCATCATCGAGTGAGTGTAGAGCGGCAACACGGTCACCAGTGACACCAATGCAGCGCCATGACATGACGCCAACAGATCGCTGCGCCAGATCGCCGGCCGGCCCAGCAACGATATCGGAAACAACGGCCGAACCGCCCGCCGCTCCTGAAGAACAAGCAAACCGGCAGCGCTTGCAGATGCCGTCAGCAGAATCGCGGCGAGTGCCGAGTTGGCCGTTGAGCTGCGCTGGAACAGTTCGAGTGCGCTCAACAGCGGCACGATGAACATCACAAAACAGGCGAGGCCTTTGAAGTCGAAGGCGCTGCGCGCTCCGGCAAACGAAGCAATCGGCATACGCCAAGCCTGGAGGACGGCAACGAGGCCCAGAGGAAGGTTGATCAGGAATACGCTTTGCCACCCGAATTGATGGGTTAGAAAGCCGCCGGCAACGGGGCCAAACGTGCTCGAGGTGACGATCAGCGCCGCGAGATATCCTTGGTAGCGTGCACGTTCTCGCGGTGGAATGGCTTCACCGATGCGGGCCTGCGACAGTGTCATTAGCCCGCCGCCGCCCAGCCCTTGCAATACGCGGGCAGCAACTAGCACCTCCATGCTGCGTGCAGCGGCGCATAAGAACGACGCTGAGATGAAGATGCCCAAGGCGATCAACATCATCTTCTTGCTGCCATGGGTATCGCGCAGTTGTCCGTAGACGGGAGCTGCGATGCTTGTTGCCACCAAATAGGCGACCACGACCCAAGAGATCCGCTCTGCGCCTCCAAGCTCGGCAGCGATTGAGGGCAATGCGGTCGACACGATCGTTTGGTCGACGACGGCCAGGAACATCGGCAGAGCGATTGTCGAGAATACTGCAAAAAACTGGCCGCCTGAGGTCTCCTCCAATGCCTTGTTCAAAGAGATCGCTCCCAGGGTCGGTCTTCACTCACGATAAGAACGTCGCCCAGCACAGCGCAACCAAGACAAGCAGCATCAGGCAAGCGGCGGCCCATCCGGCATATCGCAAACTATCTGGAATGATGAATCGCTTCATCTGTGCGGCATTGGAGACGAGAACCATCATGGCGACGATCATCGGCACTGCGATAATACCGTTGATGACTGCGCTCCAAAACAGCATCTTGATCGGATCGAGCGACGTATAATTGATCAGAACACCGATAAATGTTGCGATTGCAATGATACTGTAGAATCCGCGCGCGTCGGACGGCTTGGCGGCGAGTGTCGCTTTCCAGCCAAGCGCTTCGGCGAGGGCATACGCAGCTGATCCTGCCAATACCGGCACCGCGAGCAGTCCAGTGCCGATGATCCCCAATGAAAAGAGCAGGAACGTGAATTCCCCTGCCAGCGGCCGAAGCGCTTCCGCCGCCTGGGCGGAGGTTTGAATGTCCGTCGTCCCGTTTGCGTGCAAGGTGGCAGCTGTCGTCAAAATGATGAAAAACGCGATCACGTTGGAGAATGCCATTCCCACGGCGGTATCGATCGAGATGCGCTCTATCTCTCTGCCACCACCCCGTTTGAGATCTCTGAGCGGCCTGTGGTGATGCAAGTCCATTTCCTCTACTTCTTGCGAAGCCTGCCAAAAGAACAGGTAAGGGCTGATGGTCGTTCCAAAAACCGCAACGACGACGAGCAAATAGTCGCTTTTGAACGAAATCGAAGGCCACACGGTTGCGCGCATCGCGTCCGCCCAATTCACATGCACAGTGAAGATGGTCGCGACGTAGGCAAACAACACCATCGTCAGCCATTTGAGTATCGGCGCATAGGACTTGTAAGGAACGAACACTTGCAACAATACGCAGCCCAAACCGAACAGTAACGCATGGGTGTGCGCGCTTCCGCCGGCAACGAGCCGCAAAGCCTCGCCCATCGCGGCAATATCGGCGCCGATATTGATCGTATTGGCAATCACCAGCAGCGACACCAGCCCGAGCAAAACCGGTTTTGGCATCGTCTGTTTGATATTCGCTGCGATACCCTTGCCGGTGATACGTCCGATGCGGGCACTGATCAATTGCACCACGACCATGAATGGCCACGTCAGAACGACGGTCCACAACATGCCATAGCCGAACTGCGCGCCAGCTTGCGAATACGTTGCAATGCCCGATGGATCGTCGTCAGCCGCGCCCGCAACGAGGCCCGGCCCAAGAAAACCGAAATATGATTTCAATTTGCGTTTTCGCGGCTCAGGCTGCGACGGCATCGGAGGCTCCCTCTCTGTCTTTGCAGGCCAGCGACGCCTGTCATGGATCGTCAGGTTGAGAGCTTAACGCCTGCGATTGGAATCTCGAGAGGTAGAATCGCCCATCCTTTATCACGCTGGCGTGCGTAACTTTTTCTGTACGCGTTCGTCGAACCGCGCCACGTTGACGATAACCCGTTGATGCTTGCCGTCGCCGATAGCTTCTCTATCGTCATGCGCTTCGATGCGGAACGAGAGTGTTCGTCCTTCGATCGCGACCAGCTCCGCCGTGGCGCGAACCGTCATGCCGACAGGGGTCGCTGCAAAATGGCGGACATCGAGATGAATGCCGAGACTTTGGAAACCGGTGGGCAATAAATCTTCGACCGTGGCGAGTGCGGCGGCCTCGATAACATTGATCATGATGGGTGTTGCGAGCACGGCAACCCTGCCGCTGCCGACGTGCGGCGCAGTATGTTCCGGCCCGACGACAAGTTCAGCGACGCCGATGAGGCCCACATGCAACTTCGAAAGATCCATTCAGTCTTCTCCGGCGTCGCTTATTGCTCTGGAAATTCAGCTGCCCATCGAGCTTTAGTTAGCGATCAGGGGCCGCAGAACTTGTCATAGATCACTTGAATGAATTTGCGGTTGGAGTCGTCCGGCAGACTGTAGTAGATCGCGCGCCCATCACGGCGCGTCTCAACGAGCCCCTCATGCCGCAGGCGGGCCAATTGCTGCGATACGGTCGCCTGGCTTAACGCGAGCAGTCCTTCGAGCTCGGTCACTGACCGCTCCCGCTCAGCAAGCAGGCATAGGATCATTAACCTATTCTCGTGAGCCAGTGCCTTGAGAAAATCACTGGCTTTGCGCGCCTTCAGCATCATGCTCTGGAGCTCGGCGGAAACCGTTCGGCTGCTCGGCTTTGCACCATCGATTGGCTGGGGAAGGGGTTTCACCATTGTAATTCCGTCTGCCACTGCCAGCGGTTGTTCGAGGCACCTCGTCTGGCGAGCTATTTGTTGACCGGGCTCTCAGCGTCGAACAGATACGCCGTGACATCCTTCATCTGCTGCTCGGTCAAAAACTTGTGGAAACCGAAGCGGGGCATGTTGGAGCACGGCTGTACCGACTGCGCGTTGAAAATCTTGGCGTAAGCCTGCTTGGCCTCTTTCGCATCGAACTTGCGGTTTTTGCCATACTCGAGAAGGCTTGGCCCGAGCGTTCCGTAACTCAACTCGGCCTTCTTCATTTGATGGCACGCGTAACAGTTGCCGCCAGCAACCGTATCCGGCCCATCGGAGAACTGCCCGCCGACGCCCGTTTGCGCGACCGCTTCGCCGCGCTTCCAATCGCCGAGCACATTGCCATCGGCAGGAAAGATGACGGTCGCTTCCTCGCGCTTTTTGACCTTTTCGAATTCGGCGGCAGGAAGATCGTTGCGGTACTGTGAGCAGACATTTTGGGTTTCGTCTTGGTTCACCCGTGCCTGCCAGGCATCCGGCGCCGATTTGAAGGTCGCTTTCACTGTGGCATCGACCACGGCGGGGTCGACTTTGACCGTTTGCTGGGCTTGCGCCGAACTTGCAAACAACACTGCTGACATTATGAGAAATGTTTTGTTCATCTGCGTTCCTCCGCCTTTAGCGTTTGATTGAGGGCACGGTAATCTCGGCCCCGGCGGCTTGTGAATTCAGATAGAGGGTAAGTGCGGTCAGGCCATCTGATGCGTAATCCGGCGCGGGCATTCGCATCTGGCGATAGCAGTCCCATAGCCGGTGCTGCATGGTGCGCAATTGACTTTGCGACACGCGGTACGTCGGCCACGAGCCCATGGTTTCTTGTGCTTGTTTTCCAGGCTTCGCCAAATTCGGAAGTCCTTGCAGTCGTATCCGCTTGCCATCCTCGGCGTGGCAGGTCGCGCACGAGAAATCGCTGATCGACGAGCGGCGGTAGAACATGGCCTCCCCGATCGCGCGCATTTCCTCCTCTTTGGGATTTTTGAGTTGCGGCTCGATCTTCGCCCCGTTCGATTTGTTGGCGATAAAGGCCACGAGATCTTCCATGTCCGAAGCAATGCCTGGACCTGAAAAGCGCCGCTTGATCACATCCTTGGTGTCGGCGCCCTGCACCTTTTCAATGCACCACAGCAGTCGCTGCTCGAGATCCATCACCCGGTCGGCATCGGCAAAGAAGCGTGGCAGCTTGGCGTAGGCGCCGTCGAGCTTGCCCGCTCCAAGACCAAGATCACATGCCTCTAGCGACACGTTCTTCGAACCGCCAGGTTTCTTCCAAAGGATTTCACCGCGGTCGACGTTGAGAAACCCGGGGTTGGAAAATGGATCGGATATCATTGCGCGATATCGCTCGATCTCTTTTTCGCTATCTTGCGTCGTTGCCTGCGCGCGAGCGAGCCCGGTCGACAGCACCGTCGAGATGAGAAGCATCGCAGCGCGGCGCCACAACTTGTTGATCCGCGTCACGCCTTGTTGCCGTCGCATGAGTTCTCCTCTTGTCGGTTCGCTACGTGGGATGCATTCGCGATCAGCCGCAACGAATTCGCCATTTTGCGCTTGCGTTCTAGCAAACATTACATTTAAATATATGAATATGACAAGAGATGCTAGGTCGACATTTTACCGTCGGCCAAGTGGACTTCAAAACGATTGCGATCGGGAGCACCTTGATGGCGCATGATCAGTTGAATCTAGACCGCAGGGGCGTGTTGATGACCGGCGGCCTAGCCGCGGTGATGGCACTAATCGGCCCCCGCCTCGCCATGGCGGCACCAGCGCAAGTGGAAGCTGAAATACAAAAGCTGTACGCGGGCAAGGCGCTGGTCGAGGGTAAGATCAAGCTCGATCTTCCCTCGATCGCGGAGAATGGATTGGTCGTTCCCCTCGGCGTCGAGGTCGAAAGTCCGATGACCGACGCGGATCATGTCAAGGCGGTGCATGTGTTCGCCGACGGCAATCCTAATCCCGGTGTAGCCTCGTTCTACTTTACACCAATGATGCCGAAGGCAATCGTGCAGATCCGCATGCGATTGGCGCAGACGCAGAACATCATCGCGGTGGCGGAGATGTCAGATGGCAAACTGTTTACGACGAAGCGTGAAGTGAAGGTGACGATCGGCGGCTGTGGCGGCTAGGTCCGGCGCACCCATGTGATCTAGTCGAAACGCTTCATCTGAGGAACTTGCACCATGGCAGCCCCAACTCCCCGCGTTAGAATGCCTGCAACCGCCAAAGCCGGCGAAGTGATCGAAGTTAAGACCCTGATCAGCCACGAGATGGAATCGGGGAATCGGAAAGACAAGGACGGCAAGGTAATCCCGCGCAAGATCATCAAGGCGTTCGCGGCAAAGTTCAATGGCAAGGAAATTTTCCGCGCCGATTGGCATCCGGCAATCTCGGCAAATCCATATCAGTCATTTTTCGTCAAGGTGCCGGAGGCCGGCACGTTCGAATTCACTTGGACCGACGATGACGGTTCAATCTATAAAGCCGAGCAGAAAGTCGCGATCGGTTGACATTGGCCATCTGCCTGACAGCGTCGGTTGTCAGGCTTTTTTGTTGCTCCAAACATTTAAGTATGCGCATGTGGTTGAGTGTTTCATGCTAGGATAGTCGATGATTACGCGACGGGAGTTTACCCAAGCTGCACTTGCCGCATCGGCCATTGCGTTGACCGGGATCGGGTCGCTTGGACGTGTAGCCGCCCAGGGTCGCTTGACGCAAGACGAACTGCTGAAGTTCGATGCGGTCGGCAATGTGACGTTGGTGCACATTACCGACATCCATGGGCAATTAATGCCGCTGCATTTCCGGGAGCCGAGCGTCAATGTCGGCGTCGGCGAGGCGAAGGGGCTCGTGCCGCATCTCACGGGCGAAGCCTTCCTGAAGTCGTTTGGCATACAGCCGAAAACCGCGCTGGCCCATGCGCTCACCGATCAAGATTTTTCGGAGCTCGCGAAACATTACGGCCGCATGGGTGGCCTCGACCGCATCGCGACAGTCGTCAAATCGATCCGTGCGTCGCGCGGCGACAAGGTGCTCATGCTCGACGGTGGCGATACCTGGACCAACAGCTGGTCGGCGCTGCAGTCCGAGGGCCAGGATATGGTCGAATGCATGGCGCTCTTGAAGCCAGACGCGATGACCGGACACTGGGAATTCACGCTCGGTGAAAAGCGCGTCCAAGAGATTGCGGGTAAACTGGGGTTTCCGTTTCTGGCGCAGAATATGCGCGAGTCCGAGTTCAACGATCCGGTATTCGAGGCGCACAAGATTTTCGAGCGTGGCGGCGTGAAGATCGCTGTGATCGGGCAGGCGTTTCCGTTCACACCGATTTCTAATCCGCGCTGGTTGATCCCGAAATGGACCTTCGGCATTCGCGACGAGGACATGCAGAAGCAAGTCGATGCGGTGCGGGCAGCCGGTGCCGAGCTCGTCGTCGTGCTGTCGCACAATGGCTTCGACGTCGATCGCAAGATGGCGCACCTCGTCAAAGGCATCGACGTGATCCTGACCGGGCACACGCATGATGCAGTCCCAGAGGCAATCCGGGTAGGCAAGACACTGCTCGTCTCATCTGGAAGTCACGGCAAGTTCGTCTCCCGCCTCGATCTCGACGTGCAGGGCAAGTCGATCAAGGATTTCCGATTCCGGCTTATTCCGGTTTTCTCCGATTGGATTACGCCCGATGCGGAGATGGCGGCCAAGATTACGGAAGTTCGCAAGCCGTTTGTGGCGGATCTTTCACGCGTGCTCGGACGCACGAGCGGCCTGTTGTACCGCCGCGGCAATATCTCCGGTACGCTCGATGAACTCTATTGCAGTGCCATGCTCGCCGAGCGTGACGCCGAGATTTCGTTGTCACCCGGTATTCGCTGGGGCAACAGCATTTTGCCGGGACAGGATATTACTTTCGAGGATGTCACCAACGGCTGCGCCGTGAGCTACCCGAATTGCTATCGCACCAAGATGTCAGGTGGACGTCTCAAAGAAATTCTCGAGGACGTGGCGGACAATCTGTTCAACCCGGACCCCTATTACCAACAGGGCGGCGACATGGTGCGCACGGGTGGCCTCGGCTTTACGCTCGATGTGGCGGCCGGCGTTGGACGGCGCATATCGAACATGACCCATCTCAAGTCGGGCAAGCCGATCGATGCGTCACGCGAGTACGTAGTCGCCGGCTGGGCAAGTGTCACGGAAGGCACCGAAGGTCCGCCGATCTGGCAGGTGGTCGAGAAGCACTTGGCCAACGTCAAGACTGTCGACATCAAGCCGAACGACGCGGTGAAGCTCGTCGGAATCTGAACCAGGGAGATGTGTTGTGGCAAAGCCGACTGAGGCAGACGAGACCGTCACTTTCAGCTCCTCGCGACGCACATTCCTAGGCACGGCTATCGGCGGCATCGCCGCCGGTGCAGCGGTTGCCGAGGCGGCAGACCCCGCCAAGTCTATCCCTTCCGGAAATTCGAAAAACCTTCCGCCGAACGTACCCGATTGGTCAAAGGTGCTTGGCGATGGTGTTGCTGCCCACCCCTACGGCATGCCATCGAAGTTTGAAAAACACGTCGTGCGCCGCGACGTGGAGTGGCTGACGCCGTCGCGCGAAAGTTCAGTGAATTTCACGCCGCTGCATGCACTCGACGGTATCATCACGCCGAACGGTTTGTGCTTCGAGCGTCACCACGGCGGGGCGGCCGAGATCAACCCGGCCGATCACCGTCTGATGATCCACGGCCTCGTCGATAAGCCGCTGATCTTCACCGTCGGCGATATCATGCGGATGCCGCGCACCAATCGCGTGAACTTTCTCGAGTGCGCCGCCAACTCCGGCATGGAGTGGCGCGGCGCCCAGCTCAACAGCTGCCAGTTCACGCACGGCATGATCCACAACGTCATGTACACCGGCGTGCCGCTGAAGACGTTGCTGGATGAAGCGGGCGTCAAGCCAACCGGCAAATGGCTGCTCGTCGAGGGTGCCGATGCTGCCGCCATGACCCGGTCCATTCCGATCGAGAAGGCGCTGAAGGATTGCCTCGTCGCCTTCAAAATGAACGGCGAGGCGCTGCGGACCGAGCAGGGCTATCCGCTTCGTCTCGTCGTGCCGGGCTGGGAAGGGAATTTGTGGGTCAAGTGGTTGCGCCGGATCGAAGTTGGCGACCAGCCATGGCACACGCACGAGGAGACCTCGAAGTATACGACGCTCATGGAGGATGGCCGCGCCCGCCGCTTCACCTTTGTCATGGACGCAAAGTCGGTGGTGACCAACCCGTCGCCCGAAGCGCCGCTCCTGGTCAAGGGACGCAACGTCCTTTCCGGATTGGCGTGGTCGGGACGCGGCCGAATATCTCGGGTCGACGTCACGCTCGATGGCGGTAAGAATTGGAGCCAAGCCCGCATCGACGGCCTGGTGCTCGACAAGTCACTGACGCGGTTTTACGTCGACTTCGATTGGCAAGGACAGGAGTTGCTCGTTCAATCGCGCGCGCACGACGAGACCGGCTATGTGCAGCCGACCAAGGACGAGCTGCGGCAGGCGCGCGGCGTGAATAACATTTATCACAACAATGGCATTCAAACCTGGCTCGTGCGTGCAAACGGGGAGACGGAAAATGTCGAGATTTCTTGACCTCCTTAGCGCAGCCGCCTGGGTTTTGCTTCTCGCCCTGAGCGCGGTCGATGTCGCATCGGCGCAGAAGCTCGGCATGGGACGCGAGGCATCATCGGACGAGATAAGGGCATGGGACATTGACGTGCGTCCCGATGGTCAAGGTTTGCCGTCGGGCAAAGGCACTGCGGCGCAAGGCGAGGAGATTTTTCAGTCGCAGTGCGCTTCGTGCCACGGTGAATTCGGCGAAGGTCGCGACAAGTGGCCGGTGCTGGCGGGGGGCGTCGGCACGATGACACATGATCGTCCGGAAAAGACGATCGGCTCCTACTGGCCCTACGCGTCGACCATTTTCGATTACATCAAGCGCGCCATGCCGTTCGGTAACGCTCAATCATTGAGCAACGACGAGCTTTACGCCGTAACAGCCTACGTGCTGCAGTTGAACGACATCATCAACGATGCGAAGTTCGAACTCAATCGCGAGACGTTACCGGCGATCAAAATGCCGAATGCGGAGCAGTTCTACGACGACGATCGGGAAGTGGCGGAAAAACAGTTCTGGAATCGCAAGCCTTGCATGAAAGACTGCAAGACGGAAACGGTGGTGCTCAATCGGGCACAAACGTTGGCTGTCACGCCGGACAGCAAAACCGGTCCGAAAGTCGATTGATGACGGCGGCCTTACTTCGCGATTTGCTGTACGCTCAGCTAGGCAACGGACTGAAGGAACAGACCATGACAGATTTCGATAGGCGTGCCGTCGTCGGCGGACTAACGGTTGCTGGCCTCGCTGCCGTCTCGACGAGCGCGAATGCGGCTCCCTCCATGCTCAAGCTCGCCGACATCAAGAAAGAAGCCGATGTCGCGTGCGTTTATCACTGCGACTTCGGCGAGACGCCTCGCTTTGCGCAGGTGCTGAACAATATCTCGAACCATTATTCGGTCTACGGAAATCCGTTGGAAGTCCAACTGGCGATCGTCGCTCACAGCGCCGGTGTTCGATATTTCCTGACTGACTGGGTTGGATCGCCTTGGAAAGATGAAGCGCTCGATCCGGGCATCTTTGAGCGTGTCCAGAACGTTGCCAAGGACGGGCTCAAAGTCTACCTGTGCGACATTACTTTCCAACGGTTGAAACTCGATCGCGCCAAGGTGCGCAATGCCGAATTCATCAGTTTCGTGCCATCGGGCGTTGCAACAGTTGCTGCTCTCCAATCAAAGGGCTTTGGTTATATCAAAATTGGTTGAAGCAGAACTCGAACCACAATCCGTGTATGAAGAACTCGGTCGCACTGGTCGACCAGGACAAAAACGCTTGAGGTGGGTCAATGGTCAGCACTACGCAGCCTGATCTAATGTCGGTCGATTGGTCTAAGATACCCGCACCCCTTGATGATGGTGCAGCCAAACATCTGTTGGGCGCCAAGCTCGCCGATATCTCGCTACCGGCCACTGACGGATCGCAGGTTTGCCTTGCGAGATTGCCCGGCCGCACGGTTGTGTTCGCCTATCCACGCACGGGTACGCCAGGACAAATCAGTCTCGTCGATGGTTGGGATCTGATCCCGGGGGCGCGTGGATGCACGCCGCAAAGTTGCGCGTTCCGTGATTTGTATGCCGAGATCGAGGCCGCCGGAGCGTCGCGCGTTTTTGGTCTGTCGACGCAGGATACCGCGTATCAAAGCGAACTCGCCACGCGCTTGCACTTGCCCTTTCCAATCCTGTCGGACAACGCGCTGGATTTCACCAAAGCGATGGAGCTGCCAACATTGGACGTGGCCGGCCTGACGCTCATCAAGAGAATGGCATTCATCGTCGATGATGGCCGGATCACGCAAATCTTCTACCCAGTATTCCCACCGGACCGAAATGCTGGAGATGTGCTCGAATGGCTCAAGCGGAACCCGCGTTGAGATCGGCTTTGATCGAGCGGAATACGTCGCGAAACATGTCGGTCGTCAAGCGACCAGTGTTGGTGTTGTACCGAGAGCAGTGATAGCTGTCGTGCAACAATAATTGGCGGCCCTGGGCCATCGGCAAGGCGTGACGCGCGCCATGTGCAAAAGCAAACGCCGATTTTCGTTGCCCGAAGGTGGACAATACCGAGTCGTGTGCTATGCGCCCGAGCGCTAAAATCACTCGCAGTTGAGGCAGGCCGGCAATGCGCGCTGCGAGAAATCGACGGCAAGTCGCGATCTCGTTTGGCGTAGGCTTGTTTTCCGGTGGCACGCAGCGGACAGCATTGGTGATCATCGTGTCGGCGAGGCGCAGGCTATCATCGGCGCGCGCCTCGAAAACACCACTGGCAAGCCCGAATTCCAGCAATGTAGCGTACAGTAGATTGCCGGCGTAATCGCCAGTAAACGGACGACCGGTGCGGTTGGCGCCTTTGAGACCCGGCGCCAAGCCGACGATTAGCAGTTTCGCATCACTTGGCCCAAACGAACGCACTGGGCCATTGTACCAAGTCGGTTCACGATCGCGCTGCGCTCGAATGAACCCACACAGCCGCGGACACAAACTGCAGTCGAAGGGAGCTTCGACACCGGCATGCTCATCCGATGTCTCGAGGATCACGTCATTGCGACCGATCAAAGTGCATCACTCGCCTAGCGTCAAACTCAACTCCGAGAACTTTCTTCCGGATCTCCATAAGCAGGCGCTTCCGCCGCCACGCGCGCCACGCTTTCACGTCCTCTGCCGGCGTAGGCACGTTCCACTACTCGCTCAGGCCGATCCGCAACTGGGCGAGACGTCGGCAATGCCGGACGCGTCCCCTGGTCACGACAAATCATCTGCTCGAGATCGGCCAAGTCGATGAACTGGTCGGCTTGACGGCGAAGATCGTCAGCGACCATCGGCGGCTGCGTCTGCAGGGTGGAGACGACGCTCACCCGTTTCGCTTTTTGCTGCAGAGCCGCGACGAGCGGCTTGAAGTCACCATCGCCTGAAAACAGGACGATATGATCAAGGTTTTCCGATAGACGCATGGCATCGACGGCAAGCTCGATATCCATGTTGCCCTTGATTTTGCGGCGGCCCATGGAGTCTGTGAACTCCTTCGTCGGCTTCGTCACCATGGTGTAACCGTTGTAATCCAACCAATCGACAAGCGGTCGGATCGACGAATATTCTTGGTCTTCGACCAGCGCAGTATAATAAAGCGCGCGCACAAGATGGCCTTTCTGACGGAACAGCGTCAGTAGCCGCTTGTAGTCAATATCGAATTGAAGCGCCTTAGCTGTCGCGTACAAGTTCGCGCCATCAATGAAGAGCGCCGTGCGCTCGGTTGGATAGAAATGCATGTATGAACCTCGCTCTAGTCTGGGATATAGAATTCTCGAGTGCTGTCACGACACGATCGGAAAAATTGCTTGCTTGCGGGACTTCGACCCTTAATAGGAAGTTAAATTAACGGCGACTATCGCATCTCTTAAACGGTCGATTTTACCAAATCTACGCAAATCAGAAATGCATGGCAAGCAAAACTACGATCTTGATCGCTATCGGCAGTAACGCATCAGGACATTGGGGTCCGCCCCTTGATTGTTTAGCGCGCGCGATCGCAGAACTCAATTTCGTTTTTGGCGGAGAAACGATTGTTTCGACCCTTTTTGTGACCGATCCAGTTGGTTCCGTTCGCCAGCCGAAATTTCTGAACGCTGTCATGCGCATTCAGGCGCGTCTACCTCCAGCCAAATTATTGTTAATTCTGAAAGGTTTGGAGCGTCAAGCGGGTAGACGAGCGAGTGCTGGTAGGCGGTGGGGGCCGCGGCCGCTTGATCTCGATATCGTCGATCACGGCCATCGTGTAAATGGCTGGTATGCACAGAAAAAAAAGCTGCGCTTATCGCGGCGTCCGGATTATCTGATTTTGCCGCATCCGCAAGCGCACTTGCGCCGATTTGTGTTGGAGCCGCTATTGCAAATCGAGCCGCATTGGTGGCACCCAGCTTTACGCGCGACCGGACGCCAGCTGCTCCATCGTCTGTCCCCGACATCGAGAAAGCGGGTCGTTTCGGGAGCCGCCAACAACCGAAGCGCTTGATCGAGCGCTGCTTTCGTGTAAGATGATATTATCACGACCGTCGAGCCATGCTTCTTGAGTGGAGCCTGGCTTTCGCGGTCTTTGCCGTTGTCGGAAACTTATCAGGAGTGGCTTTATGGCACGCGTCACAGTCGAAGATTGTGTTGATAAGGTCCCCAACCGCTTTGAGCTCGTTCTATTGGCGGCCCATCGCGCTCGAGCGATCACTAATGGCAGTCCGATTACGATCGATCAAGAGAACGATAAAAACCCAGTCGTAGCACTCCGCGAAATAGCCGAAAGGACCGTTCCGCCGGCAGACTTGCTCGAAGGCTTGATCCATTCAATTCAGAAGAATGTCGAAGTTGACGAGCCCGAAGCTGAGGCAGCACCGCTGCTGTCTCACGATCGCCGCGGTCCGATGCTCGGTCGCGATGATCAATCCTCCGATAGTTCGGTTGATGTGATGACCGAAGAGCAGTTGCTACGCGGTATGGAAAGCATGACGCCGACCGAGCCCTCCGCGGCGATCGGCGGCAATGGTGGCGGTCGCGGCGGTTTGTAATCGCTCCTTACGCCGTCTAAATCGGGCAATTCGAAATTAACTTGCGAGGATTGTCGCAGGTACGGTTAGACTGCGCTCGGATGATGACCGCAACCAAAGTGAAATGCCCGCCATGATGCGCCAGTACGAGCTCGTTGAGCGCGTGCTCAAGTACGACCCGAAGGCAAACGAGGCGCTACTTAATCGCGCCTATGTCTACGCCATGAAGGCGCACAGCAATCAAAAGCGTGCGTCCGGTGACCCGTACTTTTCCCACCCTTTGGAGGTGGCGGCGATCCTGACGGACTTGCGGCTCGACGATGCGACCGTCGCAACCGCCCTCCTGCACGACGTGATTGAAGATACCGACGCGACCCGCGCCGAGATCGACCAATTGTTCGGGCCTGAAATCGGTGCCCTTGTCGATGGGCTAACCAAGATCAAGCGGCTCGATCTCGTCTCGAAAAAGGCAGAGCAGGCAGAAAACTTCCGCAAGCTGCTGATCGCCATCTCGACCGATATTCGGGTCCTCCTGGTGAAGCTTGCCGATCGCCTGCACAACATGCGGACGCTCGAGCACAACAATCCGGAAAGCCGAAAGCGGAATTCGGAAGAGACGCTCGATATTTACGCGCCGTTAGCCGGTCGCATGGGTATGCAAACCCTGCGCGAGGAATTGGAGGATCTCTCTTTTCGTTGGCTGCATCCCGACGCCTATAAAGCTGTGACGGAGCGGCTTCAGGTGCTGCGCTCGAAGAACAAAGGCCTGGTCGAGCGGATCGGGGTAGCGCTTGGTGAGAAGCTGACTGCCGGCGATATCAAAGCTGAGGTTGCCGGCCGTGAGAAGAAGCCTTACGCGATTTGGCGCAAGATGCAGAATAAACAGATCTCGCTCGAGCAATTGTCGGACATCTATGCTTTTCGCGTGATTGTCGAGGATCTGGACGATTGCTACCGGGTGCTCGGCCTCGTGCACACGACATGGAGCACGGTGCCTGGCCGCTTCAAGGATTATGTTTCGACACCAAAGCTCAACGGCTATCGATCGATCCATACCACGATCGTTGGCCCAGGCCATCAGCGCGTCGAATTGCAAATCCGCACGCGCGCGATGCATAGGGTCGCCGAGGATGGGGTCGCGGCTCACGCGATTTACAA
Organism: Hyphomicrobiaceae bacterium; assembly: GCA_031365375.1. GTDB lineage: Bacteria > Pseudomonadota > Alphaproteobacteria > Rhizobiales > Hyphomicrobiaceae > JAKFWF01. The sequence goes on from JANLXZ010000008.1 coordinate 23,561, forward strand.
GGACATTGGTTCGAAGGACGCCCTGCGAGGAATAGGCAAGAGCGCCTCGAATGGTGCCATGCCCGTCGATATCTACGATAAAGAAAGCGGGCCCTATATGTGGCTGCGCCGGCTTGTCGAAACGTTGCTCGAGGGCTCGAACCCCGAGGAGTTTCTCGAACATACCAAGCTCGAATTGTTCCAGGATCAGGTGTTCTGCTTCACGCCGAAGGGGCGTCTCATTGCGCTGCCGCGCGGTGCGACGCCGATCGATTTCGCCTACGCCGTACATACCGATGTCGGCAACTCGACGGTGGGAGCACTGATCAACGGGCGGCAACTGCCGCTGTCGACGGTGCTGCGCAACGGTGACGAGGTGCAAGTGCTTACCGCGAGCAGCCAAACGCCGCCAACGGCTTGGGAACGGCTCGTCGTGACGGGGCGGGCGCGGGCGGCGATCAGGCGGGCGGGGCGCGATGCACGGCGCAAGCAATATGCAGAACTGGGGCGCCGGCTGCTCGTTGCCCGCTTTGAAAAATCGGGCGTCGTCTACAGTGACGATAAGGTAAAACGTGTCTTGTCGCGAATGGGGCAGCGCGCTGTCGATGACGTCCTTGCCGGCGTGGGGCGCAATGAGTTGACGACTGCCGAAGTGCTGCGTGCCGTGGCTCCAGATGCCGTCGACGCGCCGGCCGCGACAACGCCTGCTCGTCAAAAAAACCGGCATGACCATGGTCAGGGCCAAGAGGGTTGGTTCAATTTAGCTAAGGTGTTCGGTTTAAAATTTCGGATGCCGGCAAGCGGAGCTGAGCCAAACCCGGATGATCCTCATGCGATCAAAACCATCTCGATCAAAGGGATGAGGAGTGATCTGCCGGTCAAATTCGAGGAGGGCGGTGCCATACCAGGTGACCGTATCGTCGGTGTGTTGACGCAAGGTGACGGCATTCGGATTTTCCAAATCCACTCGCCTAAACTTGCAGCGTTCGAGCACGAACACTGGATCGATGTGACGTGGGACATCAATCCGGAAAGTCCGGAAAGATTTCGCGCAAAGATTGTTGTTACCGTGTTGAATGAACCCGGGACGCTTGCCCAGATCGCTCAAGTGATCGGGGAGGCAGATGGTAACATCGACAATCTCCATATGCGGCGCAGCGCTTCCGATTTCACCGACATGGTCGTGGAACTTGAGGTGTGGGATCTCGAGCATCTCAATCGCATCATCGCGGGCATCCGCGCGAAGTCGGTCGTCAGCAAAGTCGACCGCGTGTTCGAGTGACCTGGATCGATCCACGGTCGCCGCAAAAATTGCGGGAATCGCGGCTAGCTGACTTGCTTAATCAAGCCGGTTGCAATTTGTCCACGGCGATCATTGCGGGCCGGGCTGAGCGCGGTTAGTCTGACCAGTGAGAGCGATTGGGAGATAGCCGCGCCAATGCAGCGATACGCTATCAAGCAACTGATCAACATGGCGCTGACGCTGCTCGCCGTGTCGATGCTCGTCTTCATGCTGAACGAATGGACGCCGGGCGACGTCGTCTCAAAACTGCTCGGACCCTATGCCAGTCAGGATCAAGTTGAGAAAGTTACCACAGAGATGGGTCTCGATCGGCCGGCTCTGGTGCGCTACGCGGAATATATGGGGCGTGCGCTGAGCGGCGATTTCGGCCAATCGATCGTTTATCGTCAGCCAGTCGCGAACATATTGTGGGACCGGCTCGGCAATACGCTGTTGCTGGCCGCAATCAGTTTCGCGGTGATCGTGCCTCTATCGATATTGTTCGGCGTGCTGGCAGGTATGCGCGAGAAAAGTTTCCTGGATCGTGCCGTTTCAGTGTTTTCGTCGATCACGGCATCGATTCCGGAATTTGCGATGGGCGTGTTCCTCATTGCGATCTTCGTCGTTTGGCTTGGCCTGTTGCCAGGAACGTCGCCGTTGCGCGCCGACAGCGGTTGGCCGGTGTGGATGCAATTTGTCATGCCTGTTGCCGTCGTAACTCTGTATGACGCCGGATACTTGATCTCGATGATCCGTGCGTCGATGGTGGAAGTGATGCGGCAGCCGTATATCCGCACCGCGACGTTAAAGGGCATGAGTTTCCGCCAAGTGGTGATGAGCCATGCCGTGCGAAACGCGCTGATAGCGCCGTTTACGGTAATCCTGCTGCAGCTCAATTACCTGGTGTCAGGTCTTGTAGTGGTCGAGACAGTTTTTGCATATCCAGGCTTCGGTCGCATGATGCTCGAGGCGGCACTCGCCAAGGACATTGCGATCGTGGAAGCAGGCACTCTGATTGCGGTGGGCGTCACCATGCTGACGCAACTATTCGGCGATCTCGGTTACATGGCTCTCGACCCGAGGATCCGCGTATGACGGAGGTTTTGCCACGGATCGACGTCGACGCCAGCGGTGTCGCAATGCGACGCAGCGGAACCATCGGGCGCACCTTCGCACTGCTGCGCGCATCGCCGATGGCAACGATTGGGGCGTCGATCATTTTGTTCTGGGCAGTGTGCGGACTGCTTGCACCTTGGATAACATTCTATCCGCCGAACAAGATCGACCCACTTTTGATCATCGACCCCTACCCATCCGCACAGCATTGGCTGGGTGTCGACAACCTCGGTCGCGACATGTGGGCGCGGATCATTTATGGTGCGCGAACGGTGTTGACCGTTGCGCCCCTGGCGGTCATTTGCGCAGCGCTCCTCGGTTCTTTCCTGGGACTAGTCGCGGGTTACCGCGGCGGTTGGCTCGATGCCGTGATCATGCGCGTCGGCGATACGCTACTGGCCTTTCCGAAGATCATTCTCTACCTGATCATCATCGCCAAGTTTGGCGCGTCGGCCTTCAACATCATCGCGGTCATCGGGTTGACCTCGGCGCCGATTATCGCCCGCATCGTGCGAGCGGTGACCCTCGATGTGAAAAACCGCGACTACGTTGCCGCCGCGCAAATGCGTGGTGAGAGTGCGCTGTACATCATGCTCGTGGAAATTTTACCGAACGTGCGCGGACCGTTGATCGTCGATTTCTTCTTGCGTCTTGGTTACACGACGATCGCGATTGGCGTGCTCGGTTTTCTCGGCGTCGGCTTGCCACCGCCCGATCCCGATTGGGGCGGCATGGTAAAAGAAACCTATGGCATGCTGTTCGTGTATCCTCACATGACCCTCATTCCGTGTTTCGCGATCTCGACCTTGGTGATCGGTTTCAACTTCCTGGCGACAGGTCTCAAAGAGGCCGGGCAAGATGCGTGATCGAACGGCAAGCGCCGGTGCCGTAGGTTGGGCCAGGTCGCGCCTTCGCGGCCGTCACCCAACAACTTTGGCAGTGGGCGGAAGGGTGGATTCCCCCAAGGGGACTTCCAAGAGGTTGCCCCCTGGCTGTACGGCGCTAACCCAACCTACAGGCATCGTGCATTGTCGGCGATTAGTGATTGAGGGCGCCCATGCCTGACGGCGCGTCCGGAAAATCCACGACTGCGATTCTCACCATTGAGGGACTGACGGTCGAGGCGCGGGGACGCCAGGGCGTTAGTCGCATATTGCAGGATGTCAGCTTCTCGATTGCGCCGGGAGAAGCATTCGGCCTCGTCGGCGAATCCGGTTGCGGCAAATCGACAGTCGCGCTTGG
>JANLXZ010000108.1:0-13935 GCA_031365375.1 Hyphomicrobiaceae bacterium
TCGGCTGCCTCGTGAAGCCGCGAGCAGACATCGCCGCGGCGGGTGGCAAGGCGAGTCAGCAGCTTCCGTTTGCTCCGCATAGCCACGCTCGCCCTCCGCCTGATCCAAAATGCTCAGGAGGAAGGCACCATCACTTTTGCAACAAATTTGTACGGGGTTGAAAGGACGAATGCGGCACAGGTGCGGCACTGAAGTGCTTAAAACTAACAGGCAGGGACTCACAGGCCTAGTTTAACATACTATTAAGCCGTTGATTTTAATGAGATTTTAGTTGGTGCCGCAAGAGGGACTCGAACCCCCGACCCCGTCATTACGAATGACGTGCTCTACCGGCTGAGCTATTGCGGCCGAACGCGTTTCGCGTTCGATGCAGGTTGCATAAGGGTAATTGCGGCCGCACACAAGTGTCTTAGCGCAGTCGATGCGGCACATCCCATCACGCCTGAGTTGGCAGCTGGTTGTGAGCAAAAAAAACAGGGTCGCATTTGCGGCCCTGTTCCTGTGCAATTTCGCGTTGGCTGTTGAAGATCAGTGCAGACCCCAAACCTCGACGACCGCTTTACCCTTGCCTAGTGCGCTCTTGTCGAAGATGCGTGAGCGGTAGAAAGCGACAATTTCCTTGATGGCGCGCGTGCCACCCTTGAGTTCGATCGGCCCGTAAGTGGAGCCCGCCTCGACCTTAGTTTTGATCGGGATGATGTCTTCTTGGCCCGAGACATAAACAACCCGCAACTCGTTTAGTGTGATGGCTCGTTCGCGAACTTGGACGCGGATCCGTTTAAAACCACCCTCATTCTTGCCTACCGAGACAATGTCCCGGTCGAAACCAGGCTTGCCACTGCTGATCTTGAAGAAATCGGCAGTTTGAGCGCCCAGCAGTACCCAGCCTTGATTGTATTTTCGGCCTTCGCCGGTGGGCGCCAGCCAGCCTTCGGCATATTGGCCGAAGACTTCGACGTGGGCCTGGCCCTTGAAGTTCGGACGCGAACGGTAGCCGAGTTGGATTTCCTTGATGAACCGGTCACCCTTAAGATTGAGCCAGTTCGTCCGCTGATTTTGCCTGATCTCAGCGTTGACGGCGAGAATGTCTGGTTCACCGTTCGAGTAAATCACCTTCAGCTCGGTGAGAAAAATATCGTTGTCGAGAACGCGAAGGCGAATTCTGTCGAATTTGCCGATCTCGGACCCGACACGGATCACGTCGCGATCAACGCCAAAGCCAACATTTTGCGTACCAAACAGCACATCACCACCGGCTGTCACAGTGCCGGGTGCTGAACCAATTGGCGTGGAACCACCTGGTTGGGGTGTGATCGGTTGCGTCGACATTGCAGAAGCGCTTGAACTCGGCGAAGTTGCGCCGGCAACACGCGTTGCTCGCCCGTCATTTTGCAGGCCCCAGACTTGAATCGTGGACGTGCCACCTTGGGAGTTTGCTCCATAGGTCAGTGCTACGGTATCGACGAATTTGCCATCCGCGCGTTGATCAATCGGGCGCGAGCGCTCGCCACCCAACAGGTTGATTGTGCGATCTTCGACGTGGAATGAATTGTCTGAATAAACGATCCGAGCTTTACTGATGACAATGTCATCACCGGTATTCCTGATGCGGACCGCCCTGTAGTTGCCGCGGGCCTTCGACACGTCGATGGTGTCGTTGCCGGCTCTCAGGTCTACATCCTTGGTGCTGAGCAGCACCCAATTGTCATTGCCTTGCTGGGCATCAGCCGTGGCGATTACGCCAGCTGCGGCCATGGCAAGAAACGCCACGAACAGCCTCCGAAACATGATCAGAACTCCCTTCTTAAATAGCGAAGCCCCCGGCTCCAACGCTGTTTCGTAAATGAAAAGTAAAGGGATTGAAATCGGGTGCCTGACGAAAACCTGTTGACCGGTGCTCGAAAGGCTCTCTCGGTTCGATTCGCTGGAATCCGGCTTAGCCGCCATGCGTACCGCTGGAATTGCGTCTGCGCGATCGACATCCTACGATCGACGGCACGAACGTTGGGAAAACCGGTGAGATTGCGATGGCCGCGACCGTTGAAAACATCAAGAGCCGCGCGGGTGCGGCAACCACGGAAACCGCAATCTCTATCTTGCGGCAACGTTTTGGAGATCGATTGCAGACCGGCGAAGCGATCCGCCGTCAGCATGCCCATACGCTGACATGGCTGCCCAATCAGCCACCGGACGCAGTCGTCTGGGTCAACGACACCGACGAAGTTCGCGAAATCGTTCAGGTCGCCCGGGAGTATCGCGTCCCGATCATCCCATTCGGCGCGGGTACTTCTCTCGAGGGCCACACCAATGCTCCAGAGGGTGGTCTGTCGATCGATTTCTCAAACATGAATAAAGTCTTGGCAGTGAATGACCGTGATCTGGATTGCGTCGTTCAAGCCGGCATTTCACGTAAGGCGCTCAATGACTATGTGCGTGATCGGGGATTGTTCTTCTCCGTCGACCCTGGCGCCGAAGAAGCGACGCTCGGCGGCATGGCGGCGACGCGGGCGTCCGGCACGAACGCGGTCAAATACGGGACAATGCGGGAGAACGTCTTGAACTTGACGGCCGTTATGGCCGATGGATCGGTAGTTAAAACCGCAAGCCGGGCGCGAAAGTCGTCGGCTGGCTACGATCTGACCAAATTGCTGGTCGGTTCGGAAGGCACGCTCGGGATCATCACCGAATTGACCGTGCGCCTGTATGGCATTCCTGAGAAAATACTAGCCGCAGTTTGCACGTTCGACAGTACCGAGGCCGCTTGCAATACCGTCATTCAGTCGATCCAACTGGGCCTCGGCGTCGCGCGGATGGAATTGTTAGACGAGCTGATGATCAAAGGCATCAATGCTTATTCGAAAATGACACTTGAGGAGAAGCCGACGCTGTTCTTGGAGTTTCACGGCACTGAAGTTTCGGCGCGCGATCAAGTCGAACAGTTTCAAGCGATCGCCGAAAGTGAAGGGGCTGGCGGTTTCGTTTGGGCGGAAAAAGAGGAAGACCGGCGCCGGCTCTGGAAAGCTCGCCACGATGTTTACTGGGCGACGAAAAACTTGCGTCCAGGTGCCGAAGCCATCGCAACTGATGTTTGCGTTCCAATCTCCCGTCTTGCCGATTGTCTTTCTGAAACTCAACAAGATATCAAAGAGTTAGGTATCATCTCACCGATTGCCGGCCACGTCGGCGATGGCAATTTTCATTGCCAGCCGCTGATCGACATGAGCAACGCAAAAGAGATCGCCGCTGTCCAAGAATTCCTGTCGCGATTATCCACTCGGGCCATCGACATGGACGGGACTTGCACCGGCGAACACGGTGTCGGTCAAGGCAAGGCCAAGTATCTGTTAGCGGAGCATGGCACCGGCATTGCTTTGATGCGCCAGATAAAACGTGCGTTCGACCCCGATAACATCCTCAATCCGGGGAAGATCCTGCCCGTCGAGCTTTGAGCGCTCGGCTAACGCAAAGTCATTATTAACACCGATGTGTGAGAACGGAAGGGTGCGCGCATCAATTGCCGCGTGCAGACGTTCGAAGTGCGTGTGCGGGTACGGTTAAAAATGTCGGTAAAAGTCAAACGCGAGAGGGCTGACCAGCGTCGCCATCATCGCGTGACTGCGCCGATTTTTGTGACGATCGACGGCCATCGCATGCGTGCCGCCGACTGGAGCCTCGGCGGGCTCCGGATTGACGCCTATCCGGGCACTATGCCGTCTGCCGGCGACGAAGTCCTGCTTCAGCTCACTCTGCCGTTCCAAGGGTTCGACGTATCATTCGACGCCAAGTCAGAGTGCGTTCGGACCGATGTATCTACCGGTATGTTCTCGGTCCGCTTCACCGTCCTGGGCGAGCGGGAACGCGAGTTGATGTCACACTTCATCGAGGAGCTCATTCGCGGCTCGATGGTGAACGTCGAAGACACGATCCAACGCATTGACGTCCCGGTAACGCCCGCAGCGCTTCAACCAGACGCTAGTCCGGCATCGCAGCTGCCGCTCCGTCGCTGGCCGGTAAAAACCGTAGTCATGACGACGATTTATGGCGTCTTGGGCCTCGTCGTATTCGGCTACACCGGGTTGCTCGGCTACACCAACTTCTACCGCATGGAGGTGCAGACGGCTGTCATTTCCGCGCCGGTCGATACGGTCGCTGCGCAAGTGGACGGCCGGGTTGGCTGGACCACCAAAAAACCGGGTGACGAAGTAAAAACGGGGGAGATCATCCTCGACGTCCTGGATAATCAACTGGAGCGCGAGATCGAACTCGCCGAAATCGCGATCAAGGAACGCAAGGCGCAACTGTTGTTTGCCAAACAGCGCCACGCCGATGAACTGGAGCGCCTCAAGGGTTTCGCCGGTGTCGAGATGAAAAACCTCGAGCAGACCCGTCTCGAGCTCGAGAGCTTGGCGGCACAAGCGAAGGCTGCCGAGCAGCAGCATGGACGGTTGAAGTTTCTGCATAATAAGGGCTTCACCACTGATACCCTGCTGGAAAATGCCGAAAAGCAGTACATCAGCCTGAAGAAGCTGCTCGAGGGCAAACACGTCGAGCTGAACGCTCGGGTCGAGCTTGCGGGCGATAACGTCGGCAAGCGTTTCTACAACGGCACCAATCTGATTGGCGACGTCGGCCAGACCGAAGCCCAAGTCCGCCTCGCTGAACATGAGGTGACCATCACCCAGCAAAAGCACGGCGCTCTGCTCCATCATCGCGAGCGGATGGCGGTGCGAGCTCCATTCGACGGCAACATCTTGGATTTGCCACGGGTGGATAAGGGGAGCGTCCGGCGCGGCGATATTATCGCGATAGTCGAACAGCGCAAAAGTCGTCAGGTAACGGCGTATCTCAATCAAGATGAAGTGTTGAAGATCGGTCTGGGCGATGAGGCGACGGTTTTCGTGCCAGCCCTTGGCGAGACACTCAAAGGCCGCGTGACGAAGATCGATCGCACGTCGGGTTTCATCCACGAACAGGATCAGCGCCAAACGCCCGGCTACAACTGGCGCGGCGCAACGGATCGTTCGGCGAAGGTCACGATCGGTTTTGAAGACGGAAAGCGAGTGGCGGACCAGGACAAGTACCGGTCCGGCCTGCCGGTCGTCGTCGTATTTCCGCAACGCTCGACGAACGCGTTGCTCACATCGATCAAACAGAAGTTTTTGATGTCACTTTGAGGAGGCGGCGGTCAAACCTCGTCCGGCTAGGTTCGGCCACTTGAACAGATGGTGACACGACCACAGCAGAGCTCCTCGATGATGCGACAGGCCGCCCCGGCGTCGAAGATCGGGATTCCGACTGCGGCTCACAACGCACCGCGCGCACTGCCTAAGATGGCGCCACGGCCACTCGAGCAGAGGCTCAGCGACCCTTCCGAGAAACTCTCGTTTCTCGAGAAATGGTCGCCGCTGGTTCAGCTACAACTGCTGCTTTATTTCAGTTGTTGCTTCATCGCACTGTCTCTTCTTCCCAATTCGATCTGGGATCCGACAGCGCACGAATTTACCTACGTCATCGGTATCCTCGGCATCTGGCGCTATGGGTGGTGGCTCAACCACTGGATCAGAGCAAAGATCTACGAGCGGGTCGCATACCCCCGCATTCGGGCGCGGGGCCAAGCCGTATGGCAATCAGGTTGGCGCCCCGAACGCATTCACATCATGATGACGACATTCCGCGAAGCGCGCACCACGGCCGAGGCGGTGGTGCGTTCCATTTGCGGGGAGATCCGCGAGGCCGGCCGGCCGGCAACGGTTTGGCTCGGGTCGAGTGAGCGCGAGGATGAAGAGACGCTGATCCGGCACTTCAAGCTCGTCGGCGGAGATCTCGATATCGAGTTACGTATCATCAGGCAGAACCAGCCTGGTAAGCGGATCGCGATTGCGCTGTTGCTGCGCGCAATGTCGCGTGAAGGGCTGGGTCCGAACGATATCGTCGCCTTCATGGATGGCGACTTCGTGCTGGCCCCCGGCGCCCTGACGCGTTGTCTGCCGTTGTTCGCTGTCGATCCGGAGTTGCACGCGGTTACGACCGACGAGGACGTGATCGTGCACGGCCCGTGGTGGATGCAGTCGTGGTTGTCGATGCGCTTCGCCCAGCGTCGGCTGGCAATGCAGAGCCACGCCCTGTCAGGGCGCGTATTGACGCTGACAGGGCGCTTCTCTGTTTTTCGTGCAACCCATTTGACGGGCCACGACTTCATTCGCCTACAGGAAGCAGATTTTCTCAATCACTGGCTCTGGGGGCAATTTCGCTTTCTCTCCGGCGACGACAAGAGCACATGGTTCGCGCTTCTACAGCACAACGTAAAAATGCTCTACGTCCCCGATGCGTGCGGGTACACGATCGAAATAATCGAAGGTTCGGCCAAGAAGCGCATGGTCGAAAACCTGCGTCGATGGTCGGGAAACATGCTGCGGAACGGCCAGCGTGCGATCAGGCTCGGTCCGACCCGTATGCCGTTGTTCATCTGGTGGTGCTGCGTCGACCAGCGGATCGCCATGTGGACAATGCTGTTCTCGCCAATGTTGGCAATCGCCGGCGGGATAAAGATGGGAGTGCCGTTTCTTATTTCCTATTTCGTCTATATTGCGATAACGCGTGGTCTATTGGCAATTGTATTATTCACGTATGCGCACCGTGTCGATTTGAATTTTATCTGGACACTTTACGTCAACCAACTCGTGAATGCGATCGTCAAGGTTTATATGCTTTGGCGCCTCGCCAAGCAGAAATGGACCAATCGAGGTAATCAGAAGCAGGGCTTTTCCGGTCCGGGCTGGGTCGCACGAGCGCGTGAAATAATGGCGGTTTGGCTGACCCTGCTTTCATTTGCCAGTATCTTCCTTTGCGTCGTGATTTATACAAAGCTCGTAACCGTCCCAAGTTGGGGCTTTATAATGGCGATGCTGAATTCGTGAGATAGATAAAATTGTATCGACGGATTTCAGCATACTCCCATCTCTTTTTGCCAATCTGTCATCGAGCGACGACGGGAAAACGACCTCCGGAAACGGAGATCGTGAAGGGGCAAGAAGGCTGCATCGGTGCGAAGAATGCCTAATTGAGCATTCTACATCGCAAAGCAGCTTCGACCGATACCCACGCGCGACGTGTGCGTCAACAGAGAGCCCAATCCGGGTTCAGCGTAGTGGGAGCGTCAACTCAAATGAATATGTCTCTGGTGGGGACCGAGAGCGCGCGTCTGGAAAGCGTGTTCAATATTCCAGCTGTTCAAGAAAAACCTTCAATCAGTGTCATCGGCTTGGGCTACGTCGGCGCCGTGTCTATGGCGTGCCTGGCGCATCTAGGTTTCCGCATGGTGGGCGTGGACGTGTCGCTCGACAAAGTTCGCGCGATAAAGGAAGGCCGGTCGCCGATCGTCGAAGCTCGACTTGGTGAACTGCTGAGTGCCGGCGTCAAGGACGAATTGATCGACGCCACGCAGAACCTCGTTGCCGCCGTCCTCAATACTGACGTTACGTTTATGTCGGTAGGCACGCCAACTTCACCGAATGGCGATTGCGATCTTACCTACGTTCGCCAAGCCAGCCGGGCAATCGGACAGGCGCTGGCGCTCAAATCGACATTTCATGTTGTCGTGATGCGCTGTTCGGTCCCGCCGGGTACGACGCTGGATGTCGTGGGGCCGGAGATCGAAGCCGCGTCGGGCAAGAAGATGGGTGTTGATTTCGGTGTCTGTTTCAACCCCGAATTTCTGCGCGAAGGCGTGGCAGTCGCAGACTTCTATGCGCCGCCGAAGACGGTGGTCGGCTCGTCCGACAAGCGGTCGGAGGAAATTGTCTCGCGCATCTATTCCGCGGTCGATGAGCGGATCTTGTTCGTGTCGATTGCGGCCGCTGAGATGGTCAAGTATGCCGACAACGTATGGCATGCCACGAAAGTCGCTTTCGGTAATGAGATCGGCCGGCTTTGCAAAGCGCTCGAGATCGATAGCCATGAAGTGATGAATGTGTTCGTCAAGGACATCAAGCTCAACCTGTCGCCATATTATCTGAAGCCCGGGTTTGCATTCGGCGGCTCGTGCTTGCCGAAGGAAGTGCGCGCGGTCGCCCACCTTGCGAAGGATCTTGGAATTGAACTTCCCCTCATCCAAAACCTGACGGCATCGAACGACCGTCACGTCGCCCAGGCAGTCGAGTTGCTGAAGCCCTTCGAAGGCCAGCGGATCGGCTTCCTCGGGCTGACCTTCAAGCCAGCGACCGACGACCTACGTGAAAGTCCGACGTTGGAATTGATGGCAAGGTTGCGGGCAAAGGGTGAAACACTCATTGCTTATGATCCGAACATCGCGGAAGGCCCACATCTGCAGAGCCAGATCGACTACGTTCGCCACGCTTGTCCGAGCCAAGCTCGCCTGATGGATGAACTCAAGTCGCTCACGGTCGCCGATATCGATGCGGTGATGGCGAATAGTGACGTGGTCGTCGTGTCGCACTCAACTCAAGAATTTCGCAGCGCAGTTAAAAATCGCCTTCCAAATGTACATGTGCTCGATCTAGCGCGGTTGTTCCCGGTGTTGCCGGAGAATGACGCAAACTATCAGGGTATTGCCTGGTAGAATTAAAAGATGCTCGATTTGGTGAAAAAGCCGCGCGATCCAATCGCGCGGCTTCTGTTGTATCGGATGACCCGTTTTGTTTAGTTATCAATTGGTTTATTCAAAATTCGCAATTAGCGCAAAATACGCATTAATTTTTGCAACCCTTTTGCACGAGAACTTGAAAAGTCTATGGCAGTCTTTGAATTGTAGGCGAATTGCGTCGACTCGCATCTCGTCGAAGGAATAGGCGTGGGATCCCCGACTTCCGGGGTAATATAGGCAGGGCACAACATGAGCGACCGTAACGAAAAACAAGATGATGACCGCGACGATGGTCGCAACGAATCCGAAAAAGATAAAGTTCTACGTGTAGCAGTTGAAAAGGTTGCCGCTGACAAAGCCGCAGCCGATAAGCGCGCTGCCGAAAAGGTCGCGAAGGATAAGGCCGAGCACGACGCCGCCGAAAAGGTCGCGAAGGATAAGGCTGAGCGCGCCGCCGCCGATAAGGCTGCGAAAGATAAGGCCGAGCACGACACCGCCGATAAGGCTGCGAAAGATAAGGCCGAGCGCGACGCGTCCGAGAAGGCCGCGAAAGATAAGGCCGAGCTCGACGCTTCCGAGAAGGCCGCGAAAGATAAGGCCGAGCACGACGCCGCCGATAAGGCTGCGAAGGACAAGGCCGAGCACGACGCCGCCGCAAAGGCTGCTTCCGACAAAAACAACAGCGATGACGACAAGCATGATGGTCGTGGCCACGGCGATGGCGATCACAACGACGATGGTCACGACGACAACGGCCAAGGCCCGGTGAAGAAGGCAGAAAAAGAAGCCGCTGCGAAAGCCGAAGCGGATCGTTTAGCTGCTGAAAAGGCTGCCGCTGACAAGCTCGCCGCCGAGCAAGCTGCTGCTGCCGAAAAGGCTGCCGCTGACAAGCTCGCTGCCGAGCAAGCTGCCGCTGCCCAGAAGGCCGCTGCTGATAAGCTTGCTGCCGAGCAAGCTGCTGCTGCCGAAAAGGCTGCCGCTGATAAGCTTGCTGCGGACAAGCTCGCTGCCGCCGAAAAGGCCGCCGCGGACAAGCTCGCTGCCGAGCAAGCTGCTGCCGCCGAAAAGGCTGCCGCGGACAAGCTCGCCGCCGAGCAAGCTGCTGCTGCTGAAAAGGCTGCCGCTGATAAGCTTGCTGCCGAGCAAGCTGCTGCCGCCGAGAAGGCTGCCGCGGACAAGCTCGCTGCCGAGCAAGCTGCTGCTGCCGAAAAAGCTGCCGCGGACAAGCTCGCTGTCGAGCAAGCTGCTGCCGCCGAGAAGGCTGCCGCTGATAAGCTCGCTGTCGAGCAAGCTGCTGCCGCCGAAAAGGCTGCCGCGGACAAGCTCGCTGTCGAGCAAGCTGCTGCCGACAAAGCAGCGGCTGAGCAAGCAGCAGCCGACAAGGCCGCAGCAGATGCGCTCGAAGCTGCCAAGCATCACGATGAACTCGTTTTGCACGCAGCGGACGTGTCGAAAGGCATCACATCTGAGGTTCTCCTCGGCGGCAAGTCTGGCGATGCAATCTCGGGCGGCGCTGGCAACGATCAAGTCTGGGGCAAAGACGGCAACGACGTTCTCAACGGCGACGACAATGGCCGCGCGACGGGCAAGCTTGCCATTGATGTCTCGTTGGTGGATGCCGACAACTCCGAATCCTTGTCACTGACGATTGCTGGTGTGCCAAAGGGCGCCACGCTCTCGGCAGGTCACGACAATGGTGACGGCACCTGGTCGCTTGTTGTCGGTGATCTGAAGGATCTGTCAGTCACGGCAGACGATGGTGCAAGGTTCACGTTGACCGTCACCGCAACTGCAACCGATTTGTCGGGTGCCGTAATGGCGCAACACGCCGATATCAATGTCTCATTCGATAACGGCAACGAAGATCTCGTTGTTGGCGGACGTGGCAACGATACCATCACAGGCGGCGCCGGCAATGACGTCCTGTATGGTGGTGGCGTACCAACCGGCGCACCAGCACACATCACGACTTTCGCCGACAATGACATTGTCCACGGCAACGATGGCAATGACGTCGTTTACGGAAACTCGGGTGATGACCAGGTGTTCGGCGATCTTGGAAATGACTTTGTTTCCGGCGGTCGCGGCAATGACTTCGTCTCCGGTGGCGAAGGTAATGACGTCATGAAGGGCAACTCCGGCGACGACCATATGAATGGTGAGGCTGGTGATGACCAAATGTCCGGCGGTTCGGGCTTCGACACGCTCGACTTCTCGGTTTCGTCGAATGGCATGATGATCGATATGTCCAAGCACGTCGCAGTTGGCATGGGCAACGACACGATCAATGGTTTCGAAAAGATCATCGGGTCGGAGTTTGCCGATGTGATGACTGGCGACAGCCACGACAACGTGTTCGAGGGTGGAGCTGGCAACGACGTCATCCATGGCGGCAAGGGCAACGACACGTTTAGCGGTGGATCGGGCAACGATACGTTCACGTGGTCGAAATCCGATGTCTACAACACCAAGGCGCAGGAAGGCTGGGCCGATCACGTAACCGACTTCCAAGTCGGCGATACACTCGACATGTCAGGCTTCTTCAAGGCCGGCACGACGAACATCGCAGGCCTGGTGCATGTTACGGATGGTGCGGATGGCACAACAGTGTCGGTCAAGTTTGGCGGCCAGTTCCACGATGTCGCAGTGCTTGACGGCGTCCACGGTCTGACCGCAACGGACATGATGAAAGACGGCATGCTTCTCGTGGCGTAAGTCGAAAGCTCAGGGTTGGCGATTTGGAGTTAAGTCGCTCCAATTCGCCTCCCGATAAATATATCAATTAAAAACCACGGAAATAATCAAGGCGCGATCATTATGATCGCGCCTTTTTTATAGGTGAAATGGAGATGTATGGCATTTGAAATAAACTCGACAATAGAAGTAGGGAAATATTTCAAGTCTCCTTGCTAAGGTAATAATATCGGTGATTGGATTAGAGCCGATTATACAACAATCTTCGTGGAGCTTGGAAGTAACTACGGTTCTAAATCGTAGTCTTGGTGACAACAAGAATAAGGTGGGGAAATCGAATGGCACTTAGCACTGATGCAACACTGCAAGACATCATCATGGGGAATTCGGCCAACAATACAATCACTGCGTCGGCTGTTGATACAAAAATCATCGGTAACGGCGGTGATGACGTCATCCAGGGGCATCTCGGTAACGACCAATTGTTCGGTGGTTCCGGTAACGATGCGATCGATGGCGGAGCAGGCGACGACCTCGTGAGTGGCGGAACCGGCGACGACCGGTTGAGCGGCAATGTCGGCAACGACGTGCTCTTTGGCGATACGGGCAATGATGTCATTGCGGGCGGCTCGGGTGACGACGAAGTTTATGGCGGCGAAGGTGACGACCGGCTCGATGGCGGCGATGGAAGCGATCTGATGACGGGCGGCAAGGGTGCGGACGTTATGGCGGGCGGATACGGAGACGACAATCTCGATGGCAACAGTGGCGATGACATTTTGTCAGGTGGTGCCGGCAACGACGTGCTGAACGGGAGCGCGGGCTACGATTCGCTGAACGGCGGCGAGGGTAATGACACTCTTAACGGCGGACGTGGCAACGATTTGATCGCCGGTGGCGCTGGCGACGATCAGATTCGTGGCGGTGCCGGTGTCGATATTCTGACCGGCGGCGATGCTCATGACACGTTCGCTTTTTATCTTGCGGATGTGATGCCGGCCGGCGTTTATGAAGGCATGGATATCATTACGGATTTCGGCTCGAACAAGACCCTCGATCTTCACAATTTTACGCACGGCCAGGTCGATAACATCGATGATGTGGTGCACATCAACTGGCACGAAGGCGAGGCAAACTCGGTGCTCTCCATCAAAATCGGCGAAGCGTTTGTTCACGTGGCATTGTTAGTCGGTGTGCAAGGAGGTAGCGCGTCGGCGTGGGCATCGGATGGAATGATTTTGGCCTAAGACGGCATAATTGAACGAAGTATTGTTGGGACCGTCGCTCCGATTGAGCGACGGTTTTATTTATCTGGTGAATTATTATCAAAGTGTTGCCGGGAATCGGCGGAATTGAAATATTTTTGATCTGCATTTGCACTGACAGCTGAACGATAGTTTTTCATCTTTCTGCTAATCCTCGACAAATGAAATTGAATTGCGACCCGCACTCTCGAATTGGCACTCGGATTAAGGCTTAAGTGGCGATGGCAACGATCAACGGTACCGCGGCTAACGACGTACTTACGGGCACTACTCTGGATGACGTCATCGATGGCGGCGCTGGCAACGACCGCATCAATGGTGGCGCCGGCAATGACGTGATCTACGGCGGCCTGGGTGCCGATACCCTGACCGGTGATGCCGGCAATGATACTCTGTATGGCGGTGAGGGCAACGACGGGTTCTTCGGCGGCGGCAATGACGATACGATGTACGGCGAAAACGGCGATGACGTCATGTACGGCGATGCCGGCAACGATGTCATTTATGGCGGCGCCGGTAACGACACGCTGAATGGCGGCACCGGCAATGACACTTTGAGCGGCGGCGTTGGTGTCAACACATTTAACGGTGGTTCAGGCGTCGACACCGTGGTGCTGGAACTCGCCTCCTCGGGTTTGACTGCGGCCGTGCGCGCCGATTTAGCAACGCTGAAGACTTTCATGGACAATCAGCTTGCAGCCGCTGGTTCGACCGCAGCATTGAGCACTCAAACCGCCGGTGCAACTTTGCAGCTGTCGGCGTTGGGAGTGACGCTGAGCAACATTGAAACTGTAAAAATCCTCGTCGATGGTGTGGACACGCCGATCACAGCCTTGATCAACCGGGCCCCGGTTGCCGATGCAGCGGTTTCGATTGCAACCAATGAAGATCACCCCGTAACGGGCGTTATCGCGGCCACGGATCCCGACGGCGATGCACTCGCATTTGCGATGCAAACTGGCCCGGCGCACGGCGCGCTCTCGATCAACGCGGCGACAGGGGGATACACCTACACGCCCGGCGCAAACTTCAATGGATCGGACGCGTTCTCGGTAGCGATAACCGATACGTATGGCGTTACGGTGATGCAGACGGTAACCGTCGGCGTCGCCGCCGTGAACGACGCTCCGGTGTCGGCTGCTACGGTTGCGCTGACGACCAACGAAGACGTCGTTGTCAAAGGTCAAGTCGTCGCGACCGACGTGGACGGCGATGTGCTGGCCTACGCGGTGACGACCGGCCCGGCACATGGTGCGCTCGCAGTGGATGCGGCGACCGGCGCATATACCTACACGCCGGGCGCGAATTATAACGGCGCCGACAGCTTCGAAGTCAAAATCGCGGATGGCAACGGCGGCTCGACGACCCAGACGG
>JANLXZ010000115.1:0-11370 GCA_031365375.1 Hyphomicrobiaceae bacterium
GTCCGACATGGTTGCTGCCGGTCATCGGGCCGTTATGTTGTATCTAATTCAAATGGCTAGCCCGAAATCGTTCGCGCTGGCCCGCGATATAGATTCAATTTATGCGGCAGCGTTCGACGGCGCCAAAGCAGCTGGAGTGGAATCCATAGCCTACCGGTGCCACATCAGTGCGAACGGAATCCTGCTTGATCGACGGGTGGAATTCGTTGCGTGAAACCTCTTGCCAAGTAATGACGTACCTTTGATGAGGTGTGACTGGACGCGAAGCAACATCGTCCACATATTCAGAGCACAGGCTTTTCACTTTATCCCAGCCCATGAAGGAGTTGGCTATGATGACCCGTCGCACCGTCGGCACGTCTGGAATTGCCGCTTTCGCAGCATCCTTAATTTCGGGAAACAACATTGCGGGAGCCGCTGGTCCAAAGATTACATTCGAGATCACCAAGTCGCCAGAAGAATGGAAGAAGACACTCACGAAGGAGCAGTATTACGTTTTGCGAGATCACGGTACGGAGCGCGCTGGTAGCAGCCCGCTCGATAAGAACTATTCTGCCGGCGTTTATCACTGCGCGGGCTGCGACCTACCCCTCTATTCGTCGGAAACGAAGTTTGACAGCGGAACCGGTTGGCCAAGTTTCTGGAAGGCGATGGACAACGCTGTCGGCACCAAGCCCGACAACAGCCTCTTCACGACCCGCACGGAAGTGCATTGCCGCAGATGCGGTGGCCATCAAGGGCACATTTTCCCAGATGGACCGAAACCAACTGGCGATCGGCATTGCCTCAACGGCGTTGCACTGAAGTTCGTCCCGAAAGCATCAAGCTGAGCTAATAGATCCGTCATCGAGGATATCACATGCGACTGAATATCTTGAGGTTTTTGGCTGTTGGCGCTGCCCTGGTGTTCGGTCAACCGGCAATGGCACAAACGACCCAGCCGGCTGCGCCGGCAGCGCTCGCTGTGGCAACATTCGCCGGCGGTTGTTTCTGGTGCATGGAACCGCCGTACGACAAAATTGATGGTGTGTTTTCCGTCTATTCCGGCTTCATGGGCGGCAAAACCAAGAACCCCACCTATGAGCAAGTAAGTCGCGGCGGTACCGGCCATGCGGAGGTGGTTCAAGTCACCTATGACCCGGCCAAGGTCCCGTATAACAAGCTGCTCGACACCTTTTGGGTGAATATCGATCCGGTGGACAAGGGCGGCCAGTTTTGTGATCGTGGCGACACTTATCGGCCGGAGATTTTCGTTCACAGCGAAGAGCAACGAAAATTGGCCGAGGCGAGCAAGGCTAAGCTCGATGCGTCAAAGCAGCTGGAATGGCCGGTGATTGTTCCGATATCGGAGGCAAGCACGTTCACGAAGGCGGAAGACTATCACCAGAAGTACTACAAAAAGAACGCCGCACACTATAAGAGTTACCGCACAGGATGCGGTCGCGACGCCCGCCTCGAAGCTCTCTGGGGCAAGGATGCCACTGCGCCTAAGACGCAATAAGTGTAGTCATTTTTGGCAAAAAGTCGTGGTAACGAGGCAGCGGTACTCGGTGCCGATTGGACCCAAGTTCAGATAGACCGTGCAGCTGACCGTCTCGTTGCTCTTCACCATCGGCTTGGTGAGGGGCCACTTTCGTTTTTTCGCTTCCGTCTCGGCATATTCCTGCTGCTTGACCCGGGCAGCAGCGGTTGCGTTTTCGGTGCCGAAGGCGACATCCGAGAGCGGCAGCCGCATGCAATTCGCGGGCAGTACGGCTTTTCTTGTCGGCTCCATCGTTGGAGCGACGGCAGCTCGTGGCATTGCGGACCCGGGAGCAACTGGAGCCGGGGCCGAGGCGATGGTTTGCGCAGATAGCGATGTCGCGGATAGCAAAGCAATCATAAAGCAGAAGGCACGTAGTAATGACGTCATGATGAGTATCCCCATTTTGACCCGTGTCATCGCATTCGAATCTAGGTTGGGTCAAGCGCAGCGCGACCCAGCCGCTAAGCCCTGCAAAACGTAGTCATCCGGCAAGAGCTTCCGCGGGGATTGCCCCGGCGCGCTCCAGTTTCAATCGCTCCGAAATCAGGAAAGCCAATTCGAGCGATTGGTCGGCGTTGAGCCGCGGATCGCAATGCGTGTGGTAACGGTCCGACAGGTTGGCATCCGAGATTGCTCCGGCACCGCCGGTACATTCGGTGACGTTCTGACCGGTCATCTCAATATGAATGCCACCCGCATGGGTACCTTCGGCGCGATGCACAGCGAAGAATGTTTCGACCTCTGACAGGATGCGATCGAACGGACGGGTTTTGTAGCCGGACCCGGCGTTGATCGTATTGCCATGCATCGGATCGCAGCTCCATACCACCGACCGTCCCGCCTTGGTCACGGCGCGGATCAGTTTTGGCAACTGATGCACCACTTTGTCGGCACCGAACCGGCAAATCAGTGTCAGCCGGCCCGGCTCGTTCTTCGGATTGAGGATATCGATCAGACGCAAAAGCCCATCCGGCTCGAGCGATGGCCCGCACTTCAGCCCGATCGGGTTCTTCACACCGCGACAGAATTCGATGTGGGCGTGGTCGGCCTGACGCGTTCGATCACCGACCCAAATCATATGGCCCGATGTCGCGTACCAGTCGCCTGACGTCGAATCCAACCGTGTCAACGCTTGCTCGAAGCCGAGCAACAGTGCTTCGTGGCTGGTGTAAAAGTTGGTCGTGCGTAGCTGCGGCGTATTGTCGGAAGTAATCCCGCACGCCCGCATGAAGCCCATCGTCTCGGTGATGCGGTTGGCCAACTCCTGATAACGATGGCCCGCCGGGCTATCCTTGACGAAACCCAGGTTCCATTGGTGAACGCGTTCGAGGTCGGCATAACCGCCCATCGCAAACGCGCGGATCAGGTTGAGGGTGGCGGCCGACTGCCGGTAAGCCTCGACCTGGCGTTGCGGGTCGGGCGTACGCGCTTCCGTCGTGAACTCCGGTCCATTGATGATATCACCGCGATAACTCGGCAGCTCGATCGCGCCCTTTTTTTCGGTCGGCGACGAACGCGGCTTGGCAAACTGCCCAGCAAGCCGTCCAACCTTCACCACCGGCGAGCCGCCAGCGTAGGTCAACACGACCGCCATCTGCAGAAACACCCGGAAGAAATCCCGGATGTTGTCAGCACGATGCTCCAGGAAGCTTTCGGCGCAGTCGCCACCCTGGAGCAGGAAACCATTGCCAGCGGCGACATCGGCAAGCGAGCGCTTGAGCTGGCGGGCCTCGCCGGCAAAAACGAGCGGCGGAAAGGTCGCGAGCTTTGTTTCGACTTCGGCGAGAACGGTGGCGTTCGGGTACTCAGGCACCTGCTGGATCGGCTTTGATCTCCAGGTATCGGGGGTCCAGGTTGCAGCCATTGAAATATCTCCAAACGTCGGCGGCGCGGCGTGGCCGAAAGTCGTCATACCGGACAGCTTATAGAGCAGGCTGAGGAGCGGTGCCAGATGAAGTGCAGATCAAGAAAAGATAGCGCTCGATCACTGGCGTCGCGAAGGCCGGCCGGCCAGACCAGTCAGGAGACCGACAGAAACCAATCCGATCGCAACGATCACCAAAGCACCGGTTGAGGCTTGCGCCAATCGCTCGTCCGACGCCAGCTGGTACACGCGGATTGCCAATGTATCGAAATTAAAGGGCCGGATGATGAGAGTCGCCGGCAGTTCTTTCAACACATCGACAAACACGAGGAGCGCTGCCGTCAATACGGATCGGCCAAGTAATGGAAAATGCACGCGACGCATCACTTGTCCAGTTGTACAGCCGAGGGTGCGCGCCGCTTGGTCCATGTTCGTTGGAATTCGGCCGAGCCCGGCATCGAGCGAGCCCGAGGCAATCGCCAGAAACCGGACGAGATAGGCAAACAGGAGTGCGGCGACCGTGCCGCTGAACAGCAGGCCAGTCGATACGCCGAACGCGCGTTGCATCGAACTATCGAGCGCGTTGTCAAAAGCACCCAGCGGTACCAACACGCCAACGGCGATGACAGTACCAGGTAACGCATAACCAAATGTTGCGAGACGTAACAAAACTCGAGTGCCGCCCGACTTGGCAAGCCGCATCGCATAGGCGACGAAAAGGCCGGCGGCGGTAACTAAAATCGACGCCATGGTCGCCAGACCAAAGGTGGTCGAAGCGAGCCGAACAAAACGGCTCCCGAGCAGGTCGTCACCGCCGTCGAGATGTAAACGAAACAGGATGAGAACAGGCAGCAAAAATCCAAGCACGATCGGCAACGCACACAACGCGCTGGCGCACCACGCTTTCCATCCTGCCAGATCCGCCGGTATCACGGCATGATCCTTGGCGCCGCCACGGTGAAAGCGGCTCTGCCGCCGCGCCCACTGTTCGAGAACGACGAGCGCGGCCACGAACATCAGGAGGGCACTGGCCAGCTGCCCGGCCGCCACCCGATCGCCCATGCCGAACCAGGTGCGATAAATCGCGGTAGTAAACGTGTTGATCCCGAAATATTGAACGGTGCCGAAATCGGCGAGTGCCTCCATCAAGGCAAGTGCAAGTCCAGCTGCAATGGCCGGCCGAGCAAGTGGCAGGGCAACCCGAAAAAAGCGATCGCGACCGCCGTGGCCAAGCGTACGGGCAACATCCAGCGCTGTTGAGGACTGATCTTGAAACGCCGTGCGGGCGAGGAAGTACACGTAAGGATACAGCACCAGAGTGAGCATCAAGCTGACACCCGGCAATGTGCGAATTTCGGGAAACCAATAGTCACTGCGTTGCCAGCTGAATAACGCACGCAAGCCGCTCTGCAGCGGCCCGGTATAATTCAGGAAATCGGTATAGGCATAACCGATGATGTAACCCGGCATCGCCATCGGCAGTAGGAGTAGCCAGCCCAGCGTGCGGCTCCCTGGGAAGCGGTACATGGTGACGAGCCAGGCACAGGTGGTGCCGACCACCGCAGTGCCAGCGCCAACGAGAATTAGTAGGCCGATCGTATCGAGCAGAATTTCGGGCAGGATGGTAGCGGCGAGATGGGCAATGGTGCCGTTCGAGCTGCGAAAGACATTGCCCAACACCGATAGGATCGGCAATGCGACCAGCGCGCACAAAACGATCGCGCCGGCCAACAGCAGGGGATTGTCGCCGAGCCATTCACGCAGTGGACGCCGCTGCCAGACCGGAAGACGGTCCGGCGGCGGGCGCACGATCGGCGTTGGTGATTGGAGCATTAACCTGGGCCTTCAACTCATGCCCGGAGCAAGTCCAAGCCTGACACCAATTGTCATTTCCAACCGGCCCGGTCCATGATTTTCAATGCCTCAGCGTTATTTCGAGCGTACACCCGCGCGTTGAGCTGGTCCGGCTTGAATGTGCCAAAAGCTGCGATGCTCTTTGGTGCCGGCATGCCGGCCACTACCGGATACTCGTCGTTGCCCTCGGCGAAGTACGTTTGCGCGGCCGGGGTCACCAAGTACTCCAGGAACTTGATCGCATTGTCCTTGTTCTTGGACGAAGCAGCCATGCCGCCGCCAGAAATATTAGTGTGCGTACCGCGATCGGCCTGGTTCGGAAAAATGACGCCTATCTTTGTGAGCACGGCGGCATCCTTGGCCTCCGGCATGCGGATGATGTTACCGAGATAGTACGTGTTGGCCACCGCCAGGTCAGCTTCGCCGCTCGCACACCCGCGGATTTGGTCCCGATCACCGCCCCTTGGTGGATGCGCAAAGTTTGCGACCAGACCACGGCACCAAGCTTCGGTTTTTGCTTCTCCCAATGCGGCGAGAATGGAACCCGTCAAAGACTGATTGTAGATGTGGTTGGAGGAACGATTCAAAACGCGGCCTTTCCACTTGGGATCGGCCAGGTCTTCATAGGTCGTGATGTCCGTCGGCTTGACCTTATCCTTGTTGTACATGATCACGCGAGCGCGGGAAGAGAATCCAAACCAGTGGTCATCCGGATCCCGCAAATTTGCCGGAACAGCGGCCTTGATAGCGCTGGAATTCAGTGGCTGCAGCAAACCCATCTCACGGGCGCGCTCGATACGGCCGGCATCTACCGAAATGAAAACGTCGGCCGGACTGTTGGCCCCCTCGGCCTTCATCCGCTCAATGAGCGCATCAGGTTGCGCATCGACGCGATTGACGCTGATCCCTGTCGTTTTGGTGAAGTCACTGTAGAGACGCTCGTCGGTGTCGTAGTGGCGCGAGGAGTAAAGGTTGACCACCTTCTCCTGCGCGCGCAGGACTGAAGGTGCAGCAAGGGTCGCGGCCATTCCCGATGCGCTTACCAGAAACGTGCGACGGCCAATGTTTTTCGACGACATTGCGGTGTAACTCCGTATCGATCGGTTGGGGAATTAAAGTTGACTACGTAAGTATGATTTTAAATACCCGACCTGTCCACTAGGAGTTAATCAAGGTTCGCTGTGGCGAGTTGAAGCAGCGCGGTCGTGTCAATGAAAGGTCGCATGATGTCTCAGATGCGGGTTGGGATTGCAGGACTAGGTGCCATCGGCAAGGCGATCGTCATTGCCTTGGCGAAGGGTATGACTGGCTTGACGCTCACAGCTGTTGCCACTCGTGACCGGGAAAAGGCGCGTGTGTGGTTAGCGGCGCACAACGTCAATGCCGCTGTCGTGCCTTTGGAAGCGTTTCCAAAGCACGCCGATCTCGTCGTCGAATGCGCACCGGGCGCCATCTTGAGCGAGATCTGCACGCCAATGCTCACGGCCGGCCGTCGCGTGATGGTGCTGTCGGCGGCGGCGTTGTTGTCGCGTCCCGAGTTGATAGAGCTCGCTCGCGTGCACGGCGGCCAGATCATCGTGCCGAGCGGCGCGCTTTTGGGTCTCGACGCCGTGACGGCGGCGGCCGAAGGCACAATCAAGTCGGTGCGGATGATCACGCGCAAACCACCCGGCGGGCTCGCCGGCGCGCCGCACTTGGAGCGTAACAACATCTCGGTGGAGAGATTGACCGCACCGAAGCTCGTCTTCTCCGGCAATGCGCGGGAAGCAGCACTTGGATTTCCAGCCAACGTCAACGTTGCAGCGGCATTGTCGCTCGCTGGCATCGGCCCCGATCGCACTACGATCGAGATCTGGGCCGACCCAACCGTCACCCGCAACTGTCATTCAATCGAGGTGATCTCGGATGCCGCAACCTTCTCGGTCATAATCGAGAACGTGCCATCAGAGAACCCCAAGACCGGTCGCATCACTGCGCAGTCGGTGCTGGCCGCCCTGCGCAAGATCAACGAGCCGTTGCGGATCGGGACTTGAGCGAGGGTCACGGCGGTACCAGCAGCCTATTCTGAAATTTTCTCGCCCGTACCCCCGAACTCTGATGGAAAGTCTTTGAACTTGGGTAGCCCATCGCGCATCGGCAGAACCGTCTCCGCGTAGTTGACGTGAAGGCCGGGCGCGAATT
Source organism: Hyphomicrobiaceae bacterium (assembly GCA_031365375.1). Classification (GTDB taxonomy): domain Bacteria; phylum Pseudomonadota; class Alphaproteobacteria; order Rhizobiales; family Hyphomicrobiaceae; genus JAKFWF01. Next base: position 7,425 of record JANLXZ010000115.1, read on the forward strand.
TCAGTGTCGGGATCGTGGCGGAAAACACATCGACCAGTCCGAGCGGCGGATGGTTGGCCATCAGATGGCCGCCGCATTTTTGGCAAAATTTTCGTTCGCTCATGGGGGTCTTTGTAAATGTGCCGATATGCTCGGCACCCGCTGTGACCCGAACCGCTTCGGGCTTCCAGAGCGAGAAAGCGTTGACCGGTCCGCCTGACCAGGAGCGGCAGGAGCGGCAATGGCAATAACCCATGCCCTCGGGTTCGCCAGAAGCCTCTATACGAACAGCACCGCAGAAGCATTCGCCAGAATGTGTCGACATGTACGCTCCTCCATTACAAGTGGTGCTGGAGCGTATGCCAAGTTACCGTCAGTTTCCAGATTGGAAAAAGCATTGGCGGCGCCTTTCGGCACCGCCACCAAATTCGAACCAAATCCGTGATCGCCCGGTCACTTCACCGCTTGGATGCGCGCGACGAGCGCCGTGTACTTAGAGCCGTACTTTTCCCAAACCGGCTTCACGGCATCCTGGAATGGTTTCTTATCTGCGAAAGTGATGATCTCGATCCCCGCAGCCTTCATCTTTTCTACGGCTTCCTTCTCGGCCGCGTACCACAGCTCGCGTTGTTCGAGCTGGGTCTCTTTCGAGACCTTCTTGATCAATGCTTGGTCTTCCTTTGACATTTTTTCCCACGATGCGCGCGAGAACACCAGGATTTCGGGGATGATCAAGTGTTCGGTTTGCGAGAAGAATTTCGCCACCTGGTAATGGTTCTGGGCGATGTAGCTCGGCTGGTTGTTCTCGGCACCATCGACGACGCCAGTCTGCATCGCGTTGTAGACTTGATCGAAGCCCATCGCGATGCCGTTGCCGCCGAGCGCATTCATGGTATCGACGAACAGCGGGTTACCCATCATGCGAACCTTCATGCCCTTTAGGTCGGCAAGGGTGCGGATTGGCCTCTTCGAGTTGTAGACGTTGCGCGAGCCAGCATTCATCCAGCACAATGCGATCAGTTTGGTCTTCGGCTCGTTTGAAACTTTGTCCAGCAGCTCGGCGCCGATCTCGCCGTCGATCACGGCTTCCATGTGCTTTGAGTCGCGGAACACGAAGGGCATGTTGAAGACGTTGAGATCGTCGACGATGGTGCCGACCGGGCCAACCGAGATGCGCGCGATCTGCAGTGCCCCGACCTGGGCCTGTTCGATCATTTCCTTCTCGCCGCCGAGTTGCATCGCTGGATACATCTGGATCGACAAGCGGCCGTTCGTAGCAGTTTCGAGCTTCTTGCCCATGCGCACGACAGCTTCAACCGTGGGGTAGCCAAGCGGATGGACATCGGTCGCTTTCAGCACCATCTTTTCCTGGGCAAATCCGGTGCTAGATGTCGCCGCAAAAGCGCTTGCAGCGATCGCACCGGCAATCATTGCGCGCCGGTTCGGAGCGTAGATCATTGGCATTTCCTCCATCGATTTCTTATCGTCGGCAGCATTATGCACAATGCCGCAACAACCGCTAGAAGCACGCATTAAGTGTTGCCAAGCCTCAGAACTCCAATCGCTGCACGCGGTTGACGTGTTCGAATGTTTTGATGCGGGCGATAACATCGTCGCCAGCCGGGCTATCGATAGCAATTAAAGCAATGGCATCCCCACCGGGTTTGTCCCGGCCGAGGTTAAGCCGTGCGATGTTGATGCCAGCCTCGCCCATCAGCACGCCGACCTTGCCGATGAAGCCAGCCTTGTCGCTGTTCGTGACGTACAGCATGTGCGGATAGAACTGGGCCTCCATCTCGATGCCCTTGACTTGGATGATGCGTGACTTGCCATCCGAGAATACGGTGCCGGCCACCGAGCGTTCCTGAACGGCGGTTTTCACCGTCACCCGAACATAACTTTCATAGGCGCCTTCCTGGCCGCGCGTGACCTCCTCGACGACCATGCCACGATCCTTGGCGATGATGCCGGCCGAGACCATGTTGACGTCGGACAAGAGCGGGCGAAGGACGCCGGCAATTGCTGCAGCGGTAAGCGGCTTCACGTTGAGCTTGGCGACTTCGCCGGCGTACTCGACGCGGACCGACTTGATACCGGTCTCGGTCAACTGTCCGGCGAACAAGCCGAGCTGTTCGGCAAGCTTTACGTAAGGTCGCAGCTTCGGCGCATCTTCCGCCGAGATCGAGGGGAAGTTGATGGCATTTGTGATCGCGCCCGTCAGCAAATAGTCCGACATCTGCTCGGCGACCTGCAACGCGACGTTCTCCTGCGCTTCAATCGTCGCAGCGCCCAGGTGCGGCGTGCAGATGACGTTTGCGTGCCCGAACAACGCGTTTTCTTTTGCGGGCTCAACCAAGAAAACGTCGAGGGCAGCACCGGCGACATGACCCGAATTGAGGGCAGACAGGAGCGCTGCCTCATCGATCAACCCGCCGCGCGCGCAATTGATGATACGCACGCCAACTTTTGTTTTACCAAGTGCATCGGCGTCGATGATGTTGCGCGTCTTGTCAGTCAGCGGCGTATGCAGCGTAATGAAGTCGGCGCGGCGCAGAAGCTCACCCAGCTCAACCTTGGTCACGCCTAGCGCCAGTGCGCGTTCCTCAGTGAGGAACGGATCGAATGCGATCACCTTCATCTTGAGACCCAGCGCACGTTCGGCAACGATCGCACCAATGTTGCCGCAGCCGATCACACCGAGCGTTTTCGCCGTGATCTCGACGCCCATGAATTTCGACTTCTCCCACTTACCGGCTTGCGTCGAGCGGTCGGCGGTCGGGATCTGGCGAGCGAGCGCCAACATCAAAGTAATCGCGTGCTCGGCCGTCGTGATCGAATTGCCGAAGGGCGTATTCATCACGATGATGCCCTTGGCAGTCGCGGCTTTGATATCGACATTATCAACACCGATGCCTGCACGGCCGACGACCTTCAGCCGCTCGGCGCTCGCGATCAACTTCTCGGTGACCTTGGTGGCGGACCTGATCGCTAGGCCATCGTAGTCGCCGATGATCTTTTCGAGCTCGTCCTTTGAGAGTCCGGGCTTCACATCGACTGCAACGCCGCGATCGTTGAAGATCTGCAGGGCGGCGGGCGACAGCTGAGCGGAAATGAGTACTTTGGGCGTTGAGGGCATGGGGATCTCCTTTTATCCCCTCTCCCCCTGCTTCAGGAGGAGAGGGGTAGGGTGAGGGGCAGCAACACAAAGATCGAAGCCACGGCGGTTTCGGTAAAAGGCGGACGGGCGCGGACCCGAGCAAGCGGCCGCCCTCACCCTCGGCCCGCCAAGTGGGGCGTGCCTCTGCACTCTCCCCCTGAGTGGCGGGGAGAGGGCAAGTATCAGGTGAGTTTTTTGCGCTCAGTTGCGTAAGCCCACTCGATCCATGGCAGCAGTGTCTTCACATCGGCTGTCTCGACGGTCGATCCACACCAGATGCGCAAGCCCGGCGGCGCATCACGATAGTAAGCGATGTCGTTGGCCGCACCTTCCTTGTCGAGACTGCCGGCGATCTGCTTGGCGAACGCCGCTTGCGCGTCTTGCGTCAGTGCGGTGATCGCCGGGTCGGTGAAGCGCAAACACACCGACGTGTTTGAGCGCGTTGTAGGCTCGACCGCGAGATTTCCGATCCACGGAGTGCGCTCTGTCCAATCGAAGATCGCCTTCGCATTGGCATCGGCCCGTTGGATAAGTCCCTTGAGGCCGCCGATGCTTTCCGCCCAACTCATCGCATCGAGATAGTCTTCGAGTGCGAGCATCGACGGCGTATTGATCGTCTCGCCCTCGAAGACTTCCTTCATGAATTTGCCACCCTTGGTGAGGCGGAAGATCTTCGGCAGCGGCCACGCGGGTGTATAGGATTCAAGGCGGGCGACCGCGCGAGGCGATAGAACCAGCATGCCGTGCGCTGCTTCCCCACCCAGCACTTTTTGCCACGAGAAAGTGCATACATCGATTTTTGACCAATCG
>JANLXZ010000254.1:0-35536 GCA_031365375.1 Hyphomicrobiaceae bacterium
CAAAAACAATTGGTAACTGATGAACTCAAAAACGCAAAAACGGGGACAGTTACCGATCGCCACTGCCGTCGCGTTTCTGGCTGACTGGTAAGATCGGTAACTGTCCCCGTTCGTGCCCTTTCGTGCGAACATTTGCTGCTCACTTGATAAAACTCGTATCCATCACATCTTCGATCTTCGGCATTTGCTTGATAATGCCGATTTCCATCAACAGCTCGCCGGCTTCCTTCGAGAACGCTTGCAGCTCGCCAGCAAAAAACTTCTGGTTGGCGGCTTTGTCCTGCCAGCGCAGATACTTCGAAGACGCCGCGAACTGCTCGCCCGACTGCTTCACGTCGGCGCCCATGATCTCGTTCGACTTGGCTGGCTCCTTGGCGATCATCTCGACCGCCTCGAAGTAGCTGTCGGCCAGCGCCTTGGCGGCCTTTGGATTATCGGCCAGGAACTTCGGCGTACAGCCGAAGGTATCCATGATCATCGGATAGTCGAGCGTCGTCGCGATGATCTTGCCCTTGTCTGGCGCCGCCCGCACTGTCGACAGGTAAGGCTCATACGTCATCGCCACGTCGTTCTGGCCGGCGACGAACGCTTGCGCCGCAGCCGCCGGCTCCATGTTCACAACCGTCACGTCCTTCACCGAAAGGCCGTTCTTCTTCAACATCCAGGCGAGAGTAAAGTACGGTGCGGTGCCAGGGGCCGACGCCGCGACTGTCTTGCCCTTAAGGTCCTTTATCGCCGCCACGTCGTTGCGCACCGCCAAGCCATCGGCTCCGTACGACTTGTCGAGCTGGAAGATCTGCTTTGTCGCGACGCCGCTGGCATTCCACACGAGCCAAGTTTCAACGGTGGTCGCTGCACACTGAACGTCACCCGAGGCGATCGCCAAGTGACGATCCTTCTGCGGGATCTTCTTCAAGGACACGTCGAGGCCATTGTTCTTGAAGATGCCTGCCTCCTTGGCGAGCGTCAGAGGCGCGAAGCCGGTCCAGCCCGAAAGGCCGATTGCAACTTTGGTTTCCTGGGCGGAGGCGCCGGGAGACAAAACCGCCAGGGCGGCGACAGTAGCTGTGATGAGAATACGATGCATGAGGGATGCCTCTGTTGGTCTGCAACAAGCGAAGCCACAATGTTACGAGACCGAGGGGCGACTGGCCAGGGGGCGTGCACGCGCCCTGAAACAGCCGTTGCCCGCAGTGACGGGCGCGATGCCGCTTTACCGGGCAGCTTCATGGCCCTAGTGACATGCTCACAATAAACCCATGGGGGCAGACTGCATGTTGAATTCGATGCGGGGGGCGCTTGCCAACCTCCTGGGAAGCTCGGGCAACGATCAATTTGCTAAATTGCTGAAGCGGCTGTCGGAAACGGCACTCGAAGCGGCTCAGCATTTCCGCGAGACTGCCGGGCGTGACCTCAAGGGCACCATCGATTTTGAACACAGAGCCGATGCCGTTGTCGATGACATCCGCGAATTGCTCGACAAGTCTTTCATCATGCGCTTCGACATCCCCGATACCATGCGGTTGGCCGATGACCTCGACGACGTGGTCGACGGCATGCGCAAGGTCGCCTTGCATATGGATGCCTACAAACCGCTGTTGACCGAACGCCGTCCCGAGGTGATCGAGCTGATGCAGCTGGCCGAGGACATGCTGGTCGATGTCGACAAGCTGGTCGCGATGATGGCCGAGCCCAGATTGTCGCTCGCCCGTGTGCGCGAGGTCGCGAATAAAGTCGACGAAGCGGAATCGCGCGCCGATCAACTGGTGTCGGACTACGAGCGCAAACTCGTCGCGATCTATTCGGTGGCTGGCGCCAACGCTTTGGGCTTCATTGCTTGGCATCAGCTGTACCATTTGCTCGAGCAAATGACGGATGATGCCAACCACTGCGCCAAGCTGATCCTCTCGCTAGCACGGAAGGAGGCGTGATGAGCGGCCTCACCATCGGGCTCGCCATCGCCCTGTTCGCCGTGCTCGTTGCTGAGTTCGTCAACGGTTGGACCGATGCGCCCAATGCGATTGCCACCGTCGTGTCCACCGGCGTGATGACGCCACGGCAGGCGATCTTGATGGCTGTCATCATGAACACCGTCGGCGCGATGGCTGGCACGGCGGTCGCAGCAACGGTGGGCAAGGGCATCGTCGCTCCATCGGCGCTGACGGTGCCGGCAATCACCGCGACAATGGTCTCGATCATAGCCTGGGGCGCATTTGCAGCCCGCGTCGGTATCCCCGTCAGTAAGTCGCACGCGCTGCTCGCGGGCCTCGCCGGCGCAGCGCTGGCCGGCGGCGGCTGGAGCGCGCTTCAGTGGGACGGCTGGCAGAAAGTCGGCATTGGGCTCGTTTGCTCGATCGTCGTCGGCTTCCTCGGTGCGGTTCTGCTGGGGCGGATGGTCATGGCGCTTGCCGCCAACAGCGCGCCGGCCACGGCAAAGCGTAGGTTCGACCGCCTACAGATGGCGTCGGCGGCCTTCATGGCGTTCAACCACGGTCTCAACGACGGACAGAAATTCATGGGCGTTTTTGCGATGACACTGCTTGCCGGGGGCATGACGAGCGAATTCCAAATCCCGTTGTGGGTTATCATAATCTGCGCACTGACAATGGGCATCGGCACCTCCTTCGGCGGCTGGAAGATCATCCAGACGGTCGGCTTCAAGATGGCGCGCATCACATCATGGCAGGGGTTTGCCGCGACGATGGCGGCGTCGAGCACGATCTTCGTCGCCTCGTCCTATGGCGTGCCGCTATCGACCACGCACACGATCACCAGCGCCGTGATCGGGGCCGGCGCCGGCAAGCGAACGTCGGATGTCCGGTGGGGTGTACTGCGCAAGATCGTGTTTGCCTGGCTGGCGACATTTCCGGTTTGCGCCGTTATCGCCTACATTGCCGCGACGCTTGCGAATGCTCTGTGGCATTAACGCTAATGCGCGTTGCTTGACACTCGGGCGACGCGCAGGCGCCATCATAAGAACGATCACATCGGAAATGCCGCGGCGGGGACGTTGAGGCGCCGGCAGATCAGCCCTGTGATCATCTGCCTCATGTACCAATGGTGAAATCAACGAAATGCGTGGCAATGCTTTAGCACCGTTGTTTTTCGACACAACAGCGCCTGGAAGGCAGCGAGGAACGCCATAATGAATGCCACCGAAACTGGCGAAGGGGCGATCGTGGAAAAGCAGCCCGGAGGCGAGGAGCCCGCCATGACGTTGCAGGCTTTGCAGAGCCGCATTCGTCAACAGGAGATACTGGCGGAACTGGGCGTGACTGCGCTGCAAGGTGCGACATTCGATCAACTGTTGAACGAGACCGCGCGGCTCACCGCCAAAGGGCTGAGTTCAGAATTTTGCAAAGTGCTCGAATTCATCGCCTCGGATAATCGGCTCCTCGTACGCGCGGGTGTCGGTTGGCAAGCAGGAATAATCGGCATCGCTAGCGTGGGCGCGGATCTGGAATCGCCGGCAGGATTTGCCTTGCGTACCGGCAAACCTGTGATCTCGAACCACCTCGAGAACGAAGAGCGTTTCAGAACTCCTGAGATGTTGCAGCGGCACGGCATTCGGCGCGCGATGAACGTTATCTTACAAGGCGACGGCAAGCCGTTCGGAGTCCTCGAGGTCGATAGCCGATCGGAAAGGGAGTTCGTCGAGCATGACCTATCGTTTCTGCAGGGGGCGGCCAATATCCTCGGCATGGCGATCGAGCGCGATCGGCACGAACGTAGTTTGAAGGCTGCGTTGGAGCGCCATCAATTTCTTCTCAAGGAGACCAACCACCGGGTCAAAAACAGTCTTTCGATTGTCGCCAGCATGCTGAGTTTGCAAGCGCGCGATGTCGACAATAAAGAGCTCACCATGCATCTGACAGAGGCGTCGTCCCGGGTGACGGCGATTGCCAGGGCACACGACCAATTATATCACCGCAGCAACATCGAAATGCTTGATATCGGCAAATACATCGAAGCGATCTGCAAAGATTTGGACGCGAGTGTTTCCAACTGTGAAATCATTACGCAAGTGGAACACGGCATCGAGATTTCGACCGACCGGGCAATCTCGACCGCATTGATCGTCAACGAGTTGATCACCAACGCCGCCAAGTATGCATATGACGGTGCTGCCGAAGGTAAGGTTTGGATTCGCATCGCGAAAGCCGCCAATCATAATTTTACGATTTCCGTGCGCGACGAGGGCAGCGGACTGGCTCCAGACTTCGATCTTAACAAGGCCAAGGGGCTCGGCATGCGGATCATCAGTTCGTTTGCGAAACAGCTAAACGCCATCGTCAAAGTTCATCGCCGAGATCCGGGCACCGAATTCGAGCTGTCCGTTCCGCTCAAGCAGTAGCGGGGGCATCGCGCGTTCGTTTTGTAGCGATCGGGCGAGGATTCGCCATTGATCATCCCGCTAAGTCGTCTTTTTTTCCGCTGACCCCGAACTGATCAGATGCCCCGTCCGTTAGAACCCGTCTCACCTGCGCTGCGCATCACCTACGGTCTCGCCTTTTTCGCGGCCTTCGTGGGGCTGTGGGCTTTTGCGACGTTCGGCGGGTTCGTATCAAAAACGTTCCTTGCCGATCCGATCACGATGCTGCACGAGGGATGGCTGCTGCTGACCAAGTACGGCTTCCTCTATGACATCGGCATTACCATCTGGCGGGTGGTGGGCGGTTTCGTGCTGGCGGCGATCGTTGCCGTCCCAATCGGGATCGCGATGGGCGCTTACAAGCCGATCGAGGCGGCGCTAGAGCCGTTCGTGTCGTTCGCGCGCTACCTGCCGGCGTCGGCTTTCATCCCGCTACTGATTTTGTGGGCCGGCATCGGCGAATTGCAGAAGCTGCTCGTCATCTTCATCGGCTCGGTATTCCAAATCATCCTGATGGTCGCGGTGGCCGTCGGTGGCACCAGGCGCGACTTGGTGGAGGCGGCTTACACCCTTGGCGCGACCGATCACGGCGTCATCCGCCGCGTGCTGATGCCGTCATCCGCGCCGGCAATCGCCGAGATCTTGCGCCTGGTGCTCGGCTGGGCCTGGACCTATGTGATCGTTGCCGAGTTAATCGGCTCGTCGGCTGGCATTGGCCACATGATCACTGACAGCCAGGCACTGCTCAACACCGGGCAGATCATCTTCGGCATCATCGTCATCGGCCTGATCGGCTTGCTGTCGGACTTCTTCTTCAAAGAAATGAACCGGCGGCTTTACCCCTGGTCGCTCGCATGAGCCAACTTAGCATCCGGCAAGTGACGCGGGTGTTCCCGCCAGCAAACGCAGGCGGATCACCCACGCGCGCGTTGGAGCCAGCCGACCTCGACATTGCTCACAACGATTTCGTCACGATCCTCGGGCCGTCCGGATGCGGGAAGTCGACGCTGTTACGGATTGTCGCCGGTCTCGACCGGCCAACGGCTGGCGAAGTGCTGCTAGACGGCCTCAAAGTGACCGGACCCGGACCGGATCGCGGCATGGTGTTCCAGTCCTACACGCTGTTTCCGTGGCTGACGGTGGCGCAGAACATCGGTTTCGGATTGCGCGAAAAGGGTATGCCTGAACGCGATGCGGCCGAAATCGTCGCGGGGTATATCGACCGCGTCGGTCTGCGCGGCTTCGAGAACCACTGGCCAAAGCAGCTGTCGGGCGGCATGCAGCAACGCACCGCGATCGCCCGCGCACTCGCCAACACCCCCAAGATTTTGTTGCTTGATGAGCCGTTCGGCGCGCTCGACAATCAAACGCGCTCGCTGATGCAGGAAATGCTGCTCGGCATCTGGGAGCGCGAACGCAAGACCGTGCTGTTCGTCACGCACGACATCGAGGAGGCGATCTTCATGGGATCGCGCGTGGTGGTGATGACGGCGCGCCCCGGTCGGATCAAGGCTGATATCGCGATCACGCTGCCACACCCGCGGCCCTACACGCTGAAGACCGCACCGGAATTCGTCGCCCTCAAACAGCGGCTGGTTGACGAAATCCGCGTCGAAGCGCTGAAGGTCGCGGAAGGCGGAACCCACTGACATTGCACCCCTCGCACAATGGGCGCTTTCCAGCGGCCACCGCTGTCGTGTAGGACATGGCATCTTCCAGCAGATTTGATTTCGAGAAGGCGCGAACGATGATTTCGATGCGGGACGGCGAAGGTCTGGTAACGGTTTTCGGCGGCTCGGGTTTCGTCGGGCGCAATACCGTACGCGCATTGGCGAAGGCTGGATGGCGCGTGCGCGCAGCGGTGCGGCGTCCCGATCTCGCCGGGCATTTGCAACCGATGGGCGTTGTCGGCCAGATTCATGCGGTGCAGGCTAACCTACGCTATCCGGAATCGATCGCCGCCGCCTGCGTTGGCGCCGACGTCGTGATCAACCTCGTCGGCGTGTTGGTCAACGGCGGCCGACAGAGCTTCGACGCGGTGCACGTCGCCGGCGCGCGCGCAGTTGCGAAGGCTGCCCGCGAAGCCGGTGTGAAGCGCGTCATCTACATCTCGGCAGTCGGCGCAGACCGGGAATCGGCCTCGGCTTATGCTCGCTCGAAGGCCCAAGGCGAAGCCGGCGTGCTGAAAGAATTCCCGGATGCAATCATTTTGCGCCCGTCGCTCGTGTTCGGTCCGGAAGATCAATTCTTTAATCGCTTCGCCGCGATGGCGCGGATTTCACCGTTGCTGCCGTTGATCGGCGGTGGCCGAACCAAATTCCAGCCCGTGTTCGTCGGCGACCTGGCGAACGCACTTGCGGCGGCGGCAGCCAGCAAAGGCAAACCCGGCCTAATTTACGAAATTGGTGGGCCGGAAGTGCTTTCATTCAAGCAGCTGCTGGACAAGACACAGAGCTGGACGGGCCGAAGCCGCGGAAATCTGCGGCTGCCGTTCTGGGCGGCCAAGCTGCAGGCCATCATCACGACACCGCTGCCGAACGCACTCCGCCCGATCACCTTGGATCAGGTACGCTCTCTGCAAACCGACAACGTCGTCAGTGACCTGGCAAAGCGCGAGGGTCGCACATTAAACGCACTTGGCATTACCGCCCCACATGCCGTCGGCTCGATTGTTCCGGGATATTTGGAACGCTTTCGCGCTCGCGGACAATATTCCCATTATCGCGGATGAGTGGCCGCACAATCGAACGCCCCAACCATGCGATTGGGGCGTTCGGCATTCGATACGGTGCGACGAATACAAATCCAGTTTAGTGCAGGCTCTCGACGTGGAGCTTGTCACCCATGGCGTGCCCGATAGCAGCTTGGCGACTATCTGTCAGTGCCAGTGGCGTGCCATCGGCTGCGTGCAACGCATACAGGCTAATGCCTTTCGGCAAACCCTTCACTGCCGGATACATCCGGTTGGCTTCATCCGAGCTCAGCATCTTGATGTAGGCGACTTTACCACCGCCGAGCTTAGCAAGTTCGATCGCGCTGATCCGCGCCGCATTGAACCGGCGTTTGTTGGCAGCCTTCGAACTTTTCGTGCGCTTCTGCTCTACCATGACGCAAACCTCCTTTTCAGAGTTCCAGCACGTCATGCTCACCTTGGCCTATCGCCGCTTCATGCGGCCAAACCAAGACGAAACCATGGTCGTGTGATTCGTCGCTATTTACTACTGTTAAGCAAGCCTAGATTTTGAGCTCGTCTGCCCAATATCTATACGCCGTGTGAGGCGTTCAGGTTCATGCCGAATCAGATCGATGGTCAATAAACCATTATCGAGATCAGCTTGCATGACCTCGATTCCTTCGGCTAATACGAAGGTTTTCTGGAATTGACGAGCGGCAATTCCCCGATACAAATATTCGTGACCCTTGTCGTCTTGCTGGCGACCTCGGACCATCAGCTGACTGTCTTCCAGCGTAATTTCGAGCTGCTCGCGTGTGAAACCTGCCACTGCCAGTGTAATGCGCAGCAATTCCTGCTTTTCGCCGTTACGAGACGCGCGCTCGATGTTATACGGAGGATAGGCGTCGCCGGTGCTCCTTCCGGCCCTGTCGATCAATCGCTCGATCTCTTCAAAGCCCAACATCATGGGGCTTGAGAGCATGGAAATTCGCGTCATAGCTTTGGCCCTTGTGTTAAGCGACCGATTTTCTCGAAATCAACCGAAATCCCATTAGGGGCATTCCGACCGCCAGCCCAATTCGGCGCTGGCTTTACTTCCTTAGCCACGATATGGGGCTTGCGCTACCGCTTTCAAGACGGACACCCACTACCGACCCGCCGCCTGTCGAACCAACGCGTGTTTGTCCGCAACCGGAGCGTCACCCACCTTTGAGCTCCGAAATCCTCCTGATCCTCACCGGCGCTTTGCTTGGCGGCTTCGTCAACGGCCTGTCCGGCTTCGGGACAACCCTAGTCGCGCTACCGTTTTGGCTCCACGCCGTATCGCCGGTTGTCGCAGCCCAGCTCGGCGCGGCGGGCGGGATCGTCGGACAAATACAAGCGCTGCCATCGATTTGGCCAATGGTACAATGGCGAAAGGTGCAGCCCTACATTCTGGCCGGGCTCGTTGGAGTGCCTTTCGGCACAACCATTTTGCCACTGCTCGATGCGCGTCTTTTCAAGCTGACGGTCGGCTGTGTCATCATTCTTTTCTGCGTATTCCAGCTGGTGACTCCTCGTCGTCAGCGCCTGAAAGGTACTGGTTGGGCAGCAGATGCGGTGGTCGGCTTCCTCGGTGGCTTCTTGGGTGGGCTGGCTGGATTGTCTGGCCCTTTGCCAACCATGTGGGCCTCGTTGCGCGGTCTCACTAGGGAAGATAAGCGGGTGCTGTTCTTGATGTTCAATGGAACGATCCTGACAGCGATGATCGTTGCGTCCGCGATTCAAGGCCTGCTGAGTTGGGAGTTCGGCCGCGCCCTTGTGATAGCAATCCCGGCATCAATCGTTGGCGCCAGGCTCGGCACGTGGGCCTACCACCGCCTCGACGCCAAACGGTACGACCACCTTGTGCTGACGCTTCTGTTGTTGTCCGGCATCAGTTTGCTTTGGGGCAATCTATAATCCCAGATGACGTCACAATCCTGCACGGTTCAATTGCGATAGCCGTGGACCGCAAGTCATTCAAACAGGAACGAACGCGCCCATGTCAGTTTCGAGCGTCTCAGCAAAGATTGCCCTTCTGAGCCTAGCCGGCTTTTTGGCGGCGACGCCGATCGCCGCCCAGGAGAAAAAACCCGAGAGCACCGGCACGTCGATTCCGGTCGAGGAACTGACGCCGGACGAGAAACTGGAGCGCGATGCGCGCAAGGAATGCAAGGTTGCAATCTGTTCGATTTTCCACAATCGCAAGGCAGAAGGGCCGGACGTTTCCTGCAACGTACTCAAGAGCTGGCGCAAGGAGCAGCTCGACAAGATGGTGGCAAAGGCAAAGGTCTCGTGGCCGTGGGGTCCGGTCAAATGCGTGGCTGAAGTAAAGCTCAAACGCGCCGACATAATCAAGGCGATGACCGAGCCAAAGTACGAAATGACGTTAGATAAGCATCAGGTGAAATGCGAGGTCGCCCGCGAAAAAGAAGCAAAGGCTGAAATCAATTTCGACTTCTCGCCCAAGGTATCATTTGAGAGTGGCAAGGCTGTGAAATCGACACTCAACTGGGGCAAGATCGAAGCGCCCACCTTGGTCAAGGGCGCAATGTGGACGGCCACCGCGACAGACAACACCTTCAACGTGCTGCAATCGACCATTGTCGAAGACATCAACGACTTTGTCGACAAGAAGTGCATGGAAGTGAAGGATGAGTGGGCAGGGAAATAATACTTCAAGTGGCAGTCGCAATCGATCGCGACACGCCCTGCCACGCCGTCGGATGAGCGCGCATCCAATCGGCATATGCGGCAATGCCATCTTCGAGTGCGTATTGCGGGGAGAAGCCGGTGTCGTCAAACAGCCGGGTGCCAGCCAACGGGCCTCGGATCGCGGTGAATCTGGTCCACGGCTCGGTGCCTGGTCCAAGGTCGATCGTGGCGGCCGGGAAAATCTTCCGTACCGCGTCAGCCGCCTGCCGTGCCGTGAAGTTGACACCGTGGCCCAGGTGATAGGCGTCGAAGTTTAACTTTGGCGCCAATGCTGCCGCGAGCAGCCCACCAGCTGCATCGGCGATGTACGTGAAGCTTGCAGCAAAGTCGCCGCCACCCTCGTGGATCGTCTCTCCCCTCAACGCCCTCAAAAGATACGACGGGATTGGCCCGCGCGTTGGCTGTTCCGATATGACTGGCGGCCCGAACACCCAGGAAATCCGCACGCTCGATGCCGACAGCCCGAACTCCGACCGGTACATGCGGGTCAGTTGTTCGGCATTGAACTTCGTCGTGCTGTAAATATTGGCCGGCTGCGGCGCGGCGTCCTCGAAAATTTGTCCGACCGTGTCGGTGCGCTTCTGGAATACAGAACCGGTGCTGACCAGGATGAACCGCCGCCAATTGGCCACGCGAGCCGTGTCGAGCAAGTTCGCGGTTGCGCCAACGTTACTTGCGATCGCATCGAGCGGGTTTGGCCTGGCATATGCTTCATTGGAGATCGCCGCCGCGTGAATGCAAACGTCGATCTCATAGTGTTGCGCCAAGCTGCGAACTGCGCTCGCATCAGTCAGTTCGCACGACCGCCATTTGACTTTCGGGCCGAGCGCCTCAGCCTCTGCCGCCCGCACTTCGTCGCGGTAGAGGGCCAATACGTCCAGACCTTGCGCCACGGCTTGCCGGACGATCTCATAGCCGACGTGCCCCATGGCACCTGTCACCAACAGTGTCATCGTCAACGCCCGCTGCTTGCTTGGCCGAACCCGAAGGCCCGGGCCGGGTTGTCCCAGAACAACTTGCGCCGATCATCTGTCGCGGGAAAAAGCATCTCGGCGACCGATAACAGCACACCGTAGTCAATTCGCTCGGTCGCGCGGATGAATGGCCAGTCGGAGCCCCACACGCATCGATCGATCGTGAAAGCTTCAACCAGAGCGCCGACGTATGGTCGCGCATCGCGATAGTTCGGTGGTGCTTGTGAAAACTTAGCGTAACCAGATAATTTCACCATACCACGGCCACCCCGCCCGAGCGCGAGGAGTGCTTGAAACCCCGGTTGCTCGATGCCCTTTGAAACGTCTGGCCGGCCACAGTGATCGAACAACAGCCGAACGGTGGATGGCTCGATCAAATGCAGCAGCGACAACAGTTGATCGCCCTCGGTCTGGATCTGCAACATCATATCGAGGTCTGCGATGCGCGAAATCAGACCAGCTGTATCGCGATAAAACTCGACCCCCAGGTTCGCTGTGTTGAATGCAACGCCGACGATGCCTTGCGCTTTGAGGCTCGCGAGTTCGGCCGTGCTGATATCGTGGGCAACGACCGCGACGCCTTTTAGCCGGCCATCGCTCTTCGCAATGGCATCGAGCAGACAGCGATTGTCAGTTCCATATCCGGAGTTCGGCCCGACCACTAGGCAGTGGCGAACGCCGTAGACTTCCATTACGCGCAGAAGCTGTTCGGCCGGTGCAATCTCATGCCCGGCGGGGCGATAACGCGTGTTCAACTGATAGGGAAAGCGCGCGGGATCGAGAATGTGATTGTGGCAGTCGATCTTCAGTTCGTCGAACACTGACATGTCGCCGCTCAGGTCAGCGGCAGCATGACGTGCTCGGCAAAGCCAGGGCGTTTCGTCAACGCTTCGTACCAGCGGCGCAGGTTGGGCAGAGCCGGCCGCTCGATCGGCAGTGCATACCAGCGATAAGCGGCGCATCCGAGCGGTATGTCGGCCACTGTCAGGCTGTCGCCTATCAGCACTGGTGAGTCGGCCAAATGTGCGTCGAGAATGCGGAAGGCGGCTTCGGCACTCTTGGCACCGGCGCCGATTGCCGCCATGTCGCGCTTATCTTCGGGGGTGCGGATCAGACCCAGAAAAACAGGTCCCAAGCCGGGCATGACCGTATTTTGTTGCCAATCCATCCACATGTCGCACTTGGCGCGAGCGACCGCGTCGGCTGGCATCAGCGTACCCGTAGCATGCCTCGCCGCCAGATAACGCACGATCACATTCGACTCCCAAAGCACGACGCCATCGTCGTCGATGGTCGGCACGCGGGCATTGGGATTTAGGTTTCGATACCAAGGTTCATTGACGAGCCCGAAGCTCATGCCGGCATCGATCCGTTCGGCCCTGATGCCAAGTTCGGCCACGGTCCACATGACTTTCTGGACGTTGATCGAATTTTTGCGGCCCCATATCTTCAGCACGTGATGCTCCATATCCAATGCGGCGAGCAGCACGCTAGCATCAAGCCAACGATCGAAGAACCCCCCGATTCTGCCTATCGCAGGAGGAAACCAATCACCGCTTCAGAAACTGGTTCAGCAGATCCTTGGCCTTATTGATCGCCTCGGGATTGTTCTCTTTGAACTGTTTGCCTAGTTGCTTGATAGTGTCGATCGCCTGATCAGGGTGCTTCAAAACGCCATCGATGTCAGGCGCAATCGTTGGGCGATCCCACGAGCCGCTGAGCTTCACTGGAATTTCAAGCCCCGCTCCTTCCGCCGCTCCCTGGCTGACCAATTTTGGTCGCAGCATGTAATCCATGGTGCGATCGCCAAGATGGGCGGAGCCCGCGCCGGTGATGCGCAGCTGCTGACTGATCAACCGAAGATCCTTATTCTGCGCAACGCCGTTTTGAATCGTGAAACTAGCGGCCATCTCGCTGAAATCGGTCTTCTCTTTGGGTGAGCGCTCCAAGCCGGAGAAGCGCCCTTGTGAAAGACCACGCAGCATGTTGGCGACGTTGTAGCCGACCACCGCGCCATCTTTGAAACTCACGTCCGCCTTGCCCTGCAGCGACGACATAATTTGATGCTCCGTCGCACCTTGTCCTGCGACGGCAACGTTAATCTTTGCCGCGCCTGAGAGCCATTCGAACTCCGCCGCGTCTTTGAGAAGGGGTGCTGCCGATGAACCATCGATGGCGAGGTTGGCACCAATGGCGGGAACGGCCGCTGCGCCGTCGATCGTCAGTAGGCCGCGGCCACGACCGTCGTACAACTGCACCTCATCGAAATTGACCGTCAGTGCACGATCCTTCAGCCCCACGCGCATCTGGGTTTGGCCAACCTTCATCCCGCGATAGATGAGAGTTCCCAGCGCGAGCTTGAGGTCGGCATCGAATAGACGAAATCCAGAAAGATCGAACGGCTCGTCGCTCCATCCGGCACGGCGCGTATAGCCCTGAACGCGGGCGCCGCCCTTCGGCGCTTCTGGATTGACGCGTAGCAAATCTTCGATCGACTGAGCCGGCTTGGCGGCAGGTGTGATTTTCTGCGACGGCACCACGCGCGCTTTGGCAACGGCAGGAGCGCCGGCAGTAGGAAACGCAAAACGGTTGAGATCCAGTTCGGTGATCTGCAGATTGCCGCGGATCATCGGGCGAACACCGCGGGGCTCAACGACGAGTGCGCCTTGCGCCGTCACGCTGTCGAGCACCAGCGTCATATCCGAAACCGACACCGCCGTATCACCAGCCTTCAATCGTCCGCTGAGAGCGGCCGAATTGGCGCCGCCTACCTCGGGAATGGTTGCCCCCATCAGCGCCAACAATGCTTTTAGAGAGGGGGCCTTGAGAGCGATCGTGCCTTCAGCCTCCGGCGAGCGGCCAAGCGTTACCGCACCGTCGTAGTCGATATCCGCAGGGCGACCGGTTACCTTCAACGTCAGGCGCGCGGGGCGTTCTTCACTCAGGAGTTTGGGCGTGGCCAAGCGCGTTTCGAATGCGATCGGCTCGCCGCGCCAGGACAAACTTCCCTTGGCATCGAGTGGGCTCGATATACTGCTCAAGGACAAGCGCGCATCGAGCGTTTCGAATTCTTCCCTTACACCGGATCGCTCATCGCCATATCGGATCGTGCCGCCTTCGATGCGGATGTCCTCGAGCGATAATGTCTCGAGCGCTCCCAGCGGCCCTTTCGATACAACGGCCTCGCGGCTATCTGGATTGGCCGACTTGACGAATTCTTGCAGCTCTCGCGGTATGTGTCCCGGCCGGCCAGTGCCGGCTTGCGCCAGCTGAATGCGGCGCGGTACCTCCAGTGCGGCAAAGTCCCAGCTCCGGCGACCGCTTGCATCAATTCGCAAATCAATCACCGGCTTGCGCAGGATCAACCGTTCGACGTTGACCTGTTTCTGCAATAGCGGCAGCAACGGCACCGAGGCTTCAAGCGCTTGCATCGTCGCAATCGGCGCCCCTGCCATACCGGGCGGCGCCGAAAGGGTCACGTCACTCATCGAAATCGCGACAGCTGGGAAAAATGAAAGCGACGTCGGTCCGGCAATCAGCAAATTGCGGCCGGTCTGTGCTTTGACCCGGGCAACAAGCTGGTCGCGCACGAGGTCCGCTGGCGACCAGATCGTCAATCCGACGACCGCCGCTCCAACCAGCCCGACGATGCCCAGTACGCTCCACATCAGGATCGACATCAACCACGACCGGCCCTGCTGTTCGGGCTGACGCCGAAACTGCGTTGATCGATACGCGCTCAGCGCTTGCGGATTTCGGCCGGGCGGGCTCAGCTTCTGCAGAGGGCTGCCGGTGCGTTCGTTGTGCGGCCGAAATTCTTCCAAACTCGGCGGCCGGGTTGGCTGGCGAGGCGGAAGGGGGGGCGGTTTGCGATCGGTCATATGGTCCAAATCATCCAACGAATCTCGAGTTCATGCGTCTACGGGTGGATTATGTCACGAGCGGGGGATGCGTGGATAACTTCCCGGGATTTTCCACTAAATGCCTCAGTCTGTGGCAGAATCTCAAGCCGCAAGCTATGCTTCTACGAGCGCTTACGGGGATAGTTACTGGGGGAACCGCTTATGCTGGCGTTGCAGGGGCTCGTCGGCATCGCCGCGATTCCGCTACTGGCTTGGATTTGCTGCGAAAATAGATCCGAGTTGCCGTTGCGGCGCGCGGCTTCGACGGTTCTTGCTGCGCTGGCCCTGCAAGCATGCATCGCGCTCTTGCTCCTGCGCCTTCCGGCCGCGCGAGCATTTTTTGATGTGGTTGGACAAGCATTCGCATCGCTACGCACGGCGACTGAAACCGGCATGCAAGTCGTTTTCGGCCATTTGGCCGGTGGACCGGCACCGTACGAAGTTAAATTTCCCAACAACATGTTTTTGCTCGGGTTCCAGGCCCTGCCGTTGATCATGGTCCTAAGCGCAATCGCGCGGCTCCTATACCATTGGGGCGTGCTGCAAGCGATCGTTCGTGTATTTGCCAAAGTCCTTCAGGGCACATTCGGCATCGGTGGCCCACTGGGGACGGCGGCGGCGGCAAAAGTGTTCGTCGGCATGGTCGAAGCGCCGTTGCTGATCCGCCCCTATCTGCAGGACATGGGGCGTGGCGGCATTTTCGCGATTATGGTCGTCGGCATGGCAACGGTCGCCGGAACCGTGATGGCGCTTTATGGAGCGATCCTCGAACCGTTCGTGCCGGGTGCCTCCGGCCACGTCCTCGCCGCCTCGATCATGAATGTGCCGGGCGCTTTGATGCTTGCGAGGCTGGTCGTGCCGCAAGGGTTCACTGAAGGGCCATCGGCAGCCAAGGTTACGCTTGATGATCCGCCCCGCTCGAGCATGGACGCAATCGTTCAGGGCACCGGCGATGGCGTGCGCCTACTCGCCAACGTGATCGGGATGCTCGTCGTGATGGTGGCGCTCGTCACGCTGTTCAACCGATTGCTGGGACTGATCGGCAAACCTTTTGGCCTAACCCTCACTCTCCAAAGTATCCTAGGTCTGGTCGCTGCGCCCCTGGCTTGGGCAATCGGCATCCCCTGGAGCGAGGCTGCCACCGCGGGTGGGTTACTTGCCGAAAAGATTGTCCTGAACGAGTTCGTCGCCTATCTCGACATGGCAAAGATGCCGCCAGAGCTGCTCTCGGCCCGCTCTCGATTGATTATGACTTACGCCTTGTGCGGGTTTGCCAATACGGCTTCGCTCGGCATCATGATCGGCGGGTTGACGGCGATGGCACCAGGACGGCGCGACGTGATTGTCGAATTGGCTCCGAAGTCGATGCTGTTCGGGGCGCTCGCAACCTGTCTGTCGGGTGCGATCGTCGGTGTCATATCTGGAGGATGAACGTAATGCCCGATGGGGGCGAAGGGCCGCAGAAATCGGTGCCGACCAGGAAGGTCGATCGCTGGCTGGCTAAAATTGGCCTCGACCGCGTAGGCATCGCGCGATTGTGTCTGGCATTCGTGATCGGCTTCGGCGGATCGGCTACGTTCATTGCGTTGCATCTGCCGTTGCCGTGGTTTCTTGGCTCCCTCACGGCGTGCATCATCGCATCGATTTTGGCAGCCCCGATCGAACGTCCAGTCCAACTTTCGATTCCGATGCGTGCGGTCCTCGGCGTCGCAATCGGTGCCGCATTTGCACCAGAGTTGCTCGCCCGTTTTGGCAGCATGACCCTGAGCTTGGCTCTGCTGTTTCCGTTCATGATCGCCATCATTTATCTAGGGATGATCTACTTCGAGCGCTTTGCGAAGTACGATCGCCCCACCGCGTTCTTCTGCGCGGTGCCTGGCGGATTGACCGACATGGTGACGATGGCAGCCGATGCCGGCGCCAACCCCCGCACCGTCACGTTAATCCAGGCGACGCGGATCACTTTGATCTGCTTCTTGCTGCCGTTCTGGCTACAGTGGGCTGGCGGGCGGACCATCGGCATCTTCGTGCCGGGCGCTGTTCATCTCAACCAATTTCTCCTCGTTGACGCGGTGGTGCTGGTCGCCCTGGGATGGTCCGGATGGTGGCTCGCCGAGTATTTCGGCCTCGCTGGAGCGCCGATCGTAGGCCCTATGATCCTGAGTGGACTAGCTCATGCGGTTGGGCTTACCGCCGCAAAAATTCCGCTTGAGATATTGATCTTCGCCCAGGTGACTCTTGGCATTCTACTGGGTGCACAGTTCCGCGGACTGACGTGGAAGGAGTTTTCGTCGACTATGGTGTGGGGTGCGGGCTTCTCGGTCGTGTTATTGATCACGACGGGGTTGGTGGCCGTTAGCGTGTCCCGGTTGACGGGCTTCGACAGCACGACGGTGCTGCTCGCCTACGCACCCGGTGGCCAGTCGGAGTTGAACTTGATTGCCTACATCCTCAACCTTGATGTGGCGTACACGGCGCTGCACCATCTGGTACGATTGGCGATTGTTATTTTTGGCGCCCAGATGGTGTTCAGGGCAAATCCAAAGTGGCGGGAAATTAAAAAGTAACTCACCACCGCGGCTCGGCGAGCACCACCAAATTTTTGTCCGGATCGCGCAGCCGGAGGAGACTTACAGAATCCGCCGTCTCGACGTTTCCTGGCTCGAGCCCCGCATCGAGTAAGCGGGCGTGCTCTTCGCCAAGCGCAGAGACGATCAATGTCAGTGTGCTATGCCCAGCATTCGACGCATCTTCGAAAAGCTGAAACCCAGCTTCCCCCCGGTGATGCCATTCGACCAGACCAGCCATCGGTCGCTCATCCGGAGCGCGTCCAAACAAGGTCGCGAACCAACCGATGCTTTTATTCAGATCCGAGCAACTCAAGTGCGCATAGATTTTGACCAGTTGCATGCGGGTCTCCTACCGTTTCTAGCGCAACGAAACGAAAAGGAATTTAGTTCCCTGCCGGCTAAACCACTTCAACGGGTCAATATGACGAAATCTGTTCCTTTAAGGTCCGTGATTAGAGTGTGTGGCGTGGCTGCCATTTGATGCGGTGTCGAGGCCACCAGCTTCGCCAGCCGTTTTTTTCGTCCCGCAATCTCAAGTTTGTTGAAAAATTATCGCTGACCCGCCAAGCTACCGGTCGTCGGGCAAGCTTCACGCGCGCTCATCAACGATGCAGATAGAATTGCCATGGCGCGCGACCGGCTACATTTCCTACTGCTCAACATCGGGCACTTTCTCGATCATCTGTTCACACTCATTTTCGCGACCGTTGCCGCACTGGCCTTGAGCCGTGAATGGGGTCTCGGCTACGGCGATCTGTTGAAATACGCAGCACCGGGCTTCTTCGCATTCGGTGTGTTCGCGCTCCCCGCCGGTTGGCTTGCCGACAAGTGGAGCCGCGATGGCATGATGAGTGTGTTCTTCATCGGCATCGGGATATCGTCGATTGCCACCGCGTATGCCATGACGCCGTTGCACGTCGGCATCGGACTCTTCGTGATCGGCATTTTCGCCGCCATCTATCATCCGGTCGGCCTCGCTATCGTCGTCGAGAGATGGCGCGGCACCGGCATGCGCCTCGCCGTCAATGGTGTTTGGGGCAATCTGGGCGTGGCGAGCGCCGCGCTGATCACCGGTTACTTTATCGATCACGGCGGCTGGCGCACAGCCTTCATCGTGCCGGGCGTGATCTCGATCATCGTCGGTGTGATCTACACCGTCATGATGTGGGACAGCATCGCGAACCCGAAACGTGCGGCGAAATCTATCGGAAGTGCCGCGGCACTCACGCCGGATGCAAAGGCGATACTCTTGCGCATATCGATCGTCGTGTTCCTGACCACTGCGATATCGAGCATCGTATTCCAGTCCACCACATTCGCATTGCCGAAGGTGTTCGCCGAAAAACTTGCGGGCCTTGAATTGACGGCGACCATGCTCGGGCAATTGGCATTTGTGGTCTTCGCCATGGCCTCAATCGGCCAACTGATCGTTGGACATTACCTTGACAAGCTGGGTCCTCGCACCGTTTTCATCGCGGCGGCCGGACTACAGCTCCTGTTCTTTTCGATCATGCCAGGCTTGCGCGACTATGCTGCGCTGGCTTGCGCGATGGCTTTCATGTTGGCGGCATTCGGTCAGATCCCAATCAACGACTACATGATCGGCCGCATGGCGCAGGGCGACATGCGGGCGCGCATTTATGGTATCAGGTACGTGGTGAGTTTTACGGTGCTCGCCGCCACGCTTCCTCTCATCGCTTTCATCTATGAGGGTTGGGGCTTCGACGCGTTGTTCCGCGTGCTGGCGTTCGCCGCGGCTTTAATCCTGCTGGCGGTATGGCAATTGCCACAGCGGATGCCTGCGCCGACCAGTCAAGTCGTCACGACATGAATGCCACCACCGCATCCGCGGCCGATTCTAAATTGCCGCGACGGGTAAACCCCGACGCTCCGCGCGGTGCAAGGTCGTGATCGCCGTCGGGCGCCCAGTGAAATGCAACGTGCGGCGATAACGTCATCGCTTCGACTTCTGATCGCGAGCCGAACGGATCCCGGTCTCCTTGCACAATCATTGCGGGGCAGGTCATATCGGTAAGATGCGCGGTGCGAAGCTGCTCGGTTTTTTTGGGCGGATGGAATGGATAGCCCAGGCAAACGAGGCCACTGATCAGCGCGTCAGCATGAAGTCGATCGGCGATCATGCTGGCGACGCGCCCACCCATCGACTTGCCGCCGATGAACAATTTTGCACGCGGCGTCATTCGGCCGCGCATCATTTCCACCGCGCGCTCGTATTGTTGAATAAGCCGTTCGGCCTTGGGTGGCGGTTTGCGCTTGGGACTGAGCCGGCGGGCCGCCATGTAATCGAATTCGAAGCGGGCCGTCGCAATCCCGCGTTCTGTCAGCAAAGCGACAAACGTATTAAGGAACGGACTGTCCATCGCGGCACCCGCGCCATGGGCCAACAACAGAGTGCGCGCAGCGTCGGGTGGACCATCTGCTAAGAATGTGAATTCGGTCATACGCGCCTTCGAGGACAAGTGATGCAGGTGTTCGCTACCATATCAGAGCCGGTGCTTCGATTGTCGGCGTTCGCCGGCGTATTCGTGGTCATGGCGCTGCTCGAGCTTGCCATCCCGAAGCGCAAATTGTCGGCTCCGAAAGGTCGTCGTTGGTTCACCAATTTGGCGATCGTGGGTGTCGACAGCTTGATCGTCCGAGGTATGGCTTTGGCACCGCAACTCCTGGGCAGCGTCATTGTGCCGTTGGCGGCCGTCGCGACTGCGATTTGGGCAGAAAACCGTGGCATAGGATTGTTCAATTGGCTCGCTCTTCCGGCATGGATCGAAATAGTCGCGGCAATCGTTCTGTTCGATTTTGCGATTTGGATGCAACACGTCGCCTCCCACAAAGTATCTCTGTTTTGGCGGCTCCATCAAGTTCATCACGCGGATATCGATATCGATCTGACGACCGGAATTCGCTTTCACCCCGTCGAGATTGCGTTATCGATGCTGTACAAAATGGTGTGGGTCGTGGTGTTGGGACCGGCCCCGGTGGCGGTGGTCCTGTTTGAGGTCATCCTGAACGCCGGCGCGATGTTCAGCCACGCTAATGTCGCGCTACCGGGATGGCTGGATCGAAGCTTGCGCACGCTCGTCGTGACACCCGACATGCACCGCATCCACCACTCGATCATTCGGCGCGAGCACGACAGCAATTATGGCTTCAACTTATCGATCTGGGATCGGGCATTCGGAACTTATGTCGATCAACCGAGTCTGGGTCATACCGGCATGACGATTGGCCTGAGCAAGTATCAGACAGAAGAGCCGTCAAAACTCAAGTGGAGCTTATTGTTGCCATTTAAGAACGTGTCCAAGCGTGAGGGGTGACATTCCCAACCGAGGTGCTTCGAGGTTATAGTAAAAGCTGTTCAGATTCGCGAACAAGGATTGATATGCGGCTTATCGCCAGCCTCATCATGTTGATCGCCAGCAGCACGATCAGCTTAGCGCAATCGAGCGGGGTGGGGAGATTTGCCGCGCCGATGGTGGCCGCTCCCCTGGCCACCCCTCACAATGAAGCCGAACAGCTGCCGTCGACCTCCGACGATGCCGCTCCATCACCCGTCGCGACGGGCACATCCGGGGCGGAGACGCTCGCACCCGTTGCCCCCAAGAAACCACAGATCGCAGCGAAGATTTTATTCGCGGCAGTGAAGACACCGGCGCCGCTCGAGGCGCGCGCCATCGGTTTTTATTCGAAGGGCTGCCTTGCCGGCGCCAAAGCCGTTCCTGTCGACGGGCCCGCTTGGCAGGTAATGCGGCTGTCACGCAATCGAAATTGGGGACATCCAAGTTTGACCGCGTGGGTCGAGCGGTTCGCGCGCGATGCGCAATCGCTCGAAGGTTGGTCGGGCCTTCTGGTTGGCGATATGTCCCAGCCCCGCGGCGGTCCGATGTCGACCGGACATGCCAGTCATCAGATCGGGCTCGATGCCGATATCTGGCTCACGCCGATGCCGAATCGTCGACTTACGCGACCTGAGAGGGAAGAACTAGCGGCAACGAGCGTGCTGCCTGGCGGCAACGAAAAATCGGTGACCGTCGACCCGGCGGCATGGACGGAGCAGCACGCGAAGCTGATCCGGCGCGCCGCGAACTATGCGGAAGTCGAGCGGATTCTGGTGCATCCGGCTATAAAGAAGGCGCTGTGCGATGCTGCCCCCGCACTGGGCGACGATCGCGCGTGGTTATGGAAAGTGCGACCCTATTGGGGACACCATTATCATTTTCACGCACGCATGAGCTGCCCGCCCGATAGCACCGAATGCAAGGCGCAAGTCGCAACCCTCAACGATGATGGTTGTGGCAAGGAATTGGCGGATTGGCTGGCCCTGATCAGCCGGCCCGCTCCGCCACCGGCGCCCGTTCCCAAGGTTCCAGTTAAGCCGGCTCCGCCACCTCCGCAAATGACGCTGGACATGCTTCCGCAGGAATGCCGCGTGGTGCTAGGCGACGCTGCGAATGGTGGCTGACTTTTCCGTTCACACCAACTTGCAGCCGGTGGCTTAGATCTGTGGGATATGGCCGCGCTGCGCGGGTTTCGATGCCGACTTTGAGCCGCCATCCCCCCCACCCGCACCACCGCCAAACGCTTCGCCGGTGATTTGAGCCAAGCCGGCCAGCGAGCCGATCACGCTCGACGCTTCGAGTGGCATCATGATGATCTTCGAGTTTGGCGC
The DNA here is from genome assembly GCA_031365375.1 of Hyphomicrobiaceae bacterium. GTDB lineage: Bacteria > Pseudomonadota > Alphaproteobacteria > Rhizobiales > Hyphomicrobiaceae > JAKFWF01. Next base: position 21,916 of record JANLXZ010000254.1, read on the forward strand.
CTTGGCAAGCGATTCGAGTGCCTTCACATAGTTGTTGGCAACGAAGTAGTTGATCGCCTGCACGTTGCCCGCGGCAATGGCGGCCGACACCATGCGGGTTGCTTCGGCTTCCGCCTGGGCTGCACGTTCACGCGCTTCGGCGTCGCGGAAGGCTGCTTCCTTGCGCCCTTCCGCTTCCAGCACGACGGCTTGTTTGCCGCCTTCGGCTTTCAGGATGGCGGCCGCACGCATACCTTCTGCTTCGAGAATTTGCGCACGCTTCTCACGTTCGGCCTTCATCTGGCGCGCCATGCTGTCGATGAGATCACGCGGCGGCTCGATATCTTTTATTTCAATCCGCGTAACCTTGATGCCCCAAGCCTCGGTCGCAGCATCGACCACCTGAAGCAAGCGCGTGTTGATTTTGTCGCGATTGGAGAGCAGCTCGTCGAGGTCCATCGATCCCATGACAGTTCGAATGTTGGTCATCGTCAGCTGGATGATCGACACCTCCAGCATGTTCACTTCGTAGGCAGCTTTGGCCGCATTGAGAACTTGATAGAAAGCGACGCCGTCGACCCGCACCATGGCGTTGTCACGTGTGATGATATCCTGCGAAGGGATGTCCATCACTTGTTCTTTCATATTCATTCTCGCGCCCACTCGCTCCATTACGGGCACCAAAATGTGCAAGCCCGGCTGCAGGGTGCGCGTATAACGGCCGAAGTTCTCGACGGTCCAGTTGGAGCCCTGCGGTACGACTTTCACGGTCGCCCACAATGCTGCGGCGCACAACACGATGAGCGCGATGCCGAATATTTCGAGGCCTGCAGGCAATACGGCGACCATACGTGCTCTCCGGTGATTGAAAAATGCGAATGCCAGTGAAACGGCAGTTGCACAACCCGATCAGAAGTGAAATTGACAAACGTTTGGTAAATGAAAAGCGCTGTTCAGACATAAACTTCAATTCAAACGTGTAAATCATGACTATATTTAGAGTTTTTCACCAATAATCGCCCATTAAGCACCGCAGCCCGGAGTAATATATAGATAACAGTCGCATTTAGAACATGCCAAATTGCATGAGTGCCCGTGCGCCATCCTGGCTGCATCAGAGTTGCCGAACAAACGAGTAGATCAATCGAGCGAAATAACAATGACGCTGCAAAAACGCCAGCAGCCGACAATAGGGGTCCACTTGCCGGATGATCCGCCGCCTGAAGTGCCCCACCGATAATCATCAACGCGGCCAATGCCGGTACATAACTGAGCGAACCATTGAGGCACCTTCCACCGTCGCATAGATCGATTTCCAACACCGCGCCGAGGCCGAGGAATGCTGCCACGGAAGCTAAGGTTACAACCCAACTGGTACCGACGAATCGGCGGTTCGCAAAAACCAGGTAGCCGACCATGAAAAGAAAGATCGGCACCGTATCGGCCAGCATAGCCCAGCGCGTCGCAAATGTGTGCACGAGGAAGCTACCGATGCCGACCAGAAAGCCCAAAGCGATCAGTGCAAGTTCGGATAACGCATTATCCTCACTTCGGTGTGCGAGCCATAAAGACAGAGCTGAAAGTGCTGCAATTAAGAATGCAAGATTAGAAATCGCATTCAACGGCTCGGCCCAGAACGACGGATCGGATCCACGTTCGCAATAGGCGAAGATTTTCGTGCTCCAATCCATCGCATACTCCGGCCTGCACTGCCTCGTTATGAAACTTAATTTCGATTTCGATCGTCAGCGGCTCGCAGCGAGGAGCCTATAATTCGCAACCTGACATTAGGCTTGCGTTGGACAAAGCCCGTTGGTGATTGAAACAATACTTCGCGGATGATCCGCGTGGCCCTTGAACGCCAAGGTTTTGAACGCCGAGGACGGATGCATTTCGAGAGTATCATCAAACCGCGCCCTGTCATATTGATTGGCTCCTTACCCACGCCAAACAGAAAGGTTCAACATGCGCGCCGTCGTCATCCACGCACCCAAGGATCTCCGCGTCGAACCATCGGCTGTCGCCGAACTCGGTGTCGACGATGTCGAGGTGCGGATCGAAACCGGCGGCATCTGCGGCTCAGATCTGCACTACTATCAGCACGGTGGCTTCGGCACGATTCGCATCAAGGAACCGATGATACTTGGCCATGAGGTGGCAGGCGTCATATCGCAGATAGGAGCCGGTGTTACCCACTTGAAGGCCGGTCAGCGTGTGGCGGTAAGTCCGAGCCGGCCCTGCCGTCAGTGCCGCTACTGTCAGCAGGGCCAGCAGCAACACTGCCTCGACATGCGATTCTACGGTAGCGCGATGCGCTTTCCTCACGTGCAGGGCGCGTTCCGCGAAAGGCTGGTGACGAGCGCTGGCCAGTGCCACCCGGTTGCTGATGGCCTGACCGCTGGCGAAGCCGCGATGGCCGAACCTCTCGCCGTCTGCCTGCATGCCGCCAAACAAGCCGGCCCACTTCTGGGAAAACGTGTACTCGTCACCGGCTCGGGCCCGATCGGCGCGCTGTGCATGATGGCAGCACGCCGCGCAGGTGCGGCCGAGATCGTCGCGACCGACGTTGCGGATACTGCCTTGGCCATCGCCCAGAAAATTGGCGCCGACCGCACCATCAATGTGGCGACCTCGCCGGACGTGCTCGCCGCCTATGGTGCCGGCAAGGGCACATTTGACGTGCTCTTCGAAGCGTCTGGCAATCAGCAGGCGCTGGTGTCCGCGCTCGACGTGCTGCGTCCTGGTGGCGTCATCGTGCAAGTTGGTCTCGGCGGTTCGGTGACGCTGCCAATCAACACCATTGTCACCAAGGAGATTGAATTGCGCGGCACCTTTCGCTTTCACGAGGAGTTTGCCCTGGCAGTGGAGCTGATGGGCAAACGCTTGATCGACGTGAAGCCGCTCGTCACCGCGACCCTGCCGTTCGAGCGCGCAACCGAGGCATTTGAGCTCGCCGCCGACCGCTCGAAATCGATGAAGGTGCAGTTGGCGTTTGGGTAGAACCGGTATGCGCGGGATGCCGGGGTAGCATCTTGTCTTTCCATTCGTATTGTCTGACACTGAATGCCAGCGGGCGACGAGACCCGTATTCTGAGACCGCAGGGAGAGACACGATGGCGAGATTGAACGGCGTATCGCGCCGCACGTTTGTGGCGGGTGCAAGTGCTGCCGCCAGTTCGGGCTTGATCCCGATTCCCGCAGCCTGGGCCGCAGTCGACTACAAGAAGTACGCTGGCACCAAGCTCGAGGCGAACCTGATCAAGGGCCCGCGCGGCGATCTGCTCACCAAGCATGCGAAGGAGTTTACCGAGCTCACCGGCATCATCATTGAATCGGAAACGATCCCCGAGCAGCAGCAGCGCCAGAAAGCGGTCATTGAACTCGCGTCCGGGAAGCCCAGTTTCGACGTCGTGCACCTGAGCTATCACGTCCAGAAGCGGCAGTTCGAGAAGGCAGGCTGGCTCGCCGACCTCACGCCCTTCATGAAGGACGCGAACCTCACTGCGCCGGATCTCGCCGAAAGCGACTTCTCCGCCGCTGGCCTCGCCTATGCCAAGAACGACAAAGGGCAGATGCATTCACTGCCGTGGTCGGTGGACTACTTCATCCTCTACTACAACAAGGAAATCTTCGAGAAGAACAAGGTCTCGGTGCCGAAGACGCTCGACGAAATGAACGAGCTCGCGGTGAAGCTCACCGACGAGAAGGCCGGCATCCACGGCTATGTCGGACGCGGCCTGAAGAACGCCAACATGACGCTGTGGACCAACTATTTCCTCAACTACGGCGGCGAGTTCCTCGACGCCAAGGGCAACATCCTGACCGACGGTCCCGAAGCGATCGAGGCCACCAAGTGTTACGTGCGCTCGAATAAATCCTCACCACCGGGCGTCGCCGGCTTCAACTGGATGGAGGCGCTTGCGAGCTTCGCGCAGGGCCGCGCGGCCATGTGGGTCGACGGCGTGGGCTGGGCGCCGGGCGTCGAGAACCCAAACTCGTCGCGCATCGTCGGCAAGGTCGGCTACGCCATGGTTCCAGCCGGCCCCAAGGGTCAGTACTCGGCGACCTATGGCGACGGCATCGGCATTGCGGCGGCCAGCACCAAGAAGGAAGCGGCCTACCTCTATTGCCAATGGGCGGTCTCCAAGCAGATGGGCTCGCGCCTGCTGCAGGCGGGTGGTGGCGTGCCGTTCCGCAACTCGGTGCTCGACGATGCGGAAACGCGCGCCGGCGTTAAATTGCCGAAGGAGTGGCTGCAATCGGTCATCGACGCTGGCAAGATCAGCAAGCTCGGCCTGCCGACCATCATTCCCGTTGCTGAATTCCGCGACCTAGTCGGCAGCGCCGTCACCGCAACACTTTCGGGCGCCGATCCGGCAACCGAGCTGAAAAAGGCGCACGAGCAGTTCCGGCCGATCCTGGAGCGTAGCGAGAAAGCCTGATTTACGCACGATTTGTCTTGCCGGGCCGTCGACGTAGGGGGTGCCCGGCAATCTTTCAATCGCGAGGCGCACTCAAGTATGGATGCCGAGGTAAAGTCCGTGCCTGCCGCAGAAACTCCTGTGGCCGTGATGCAATATCAGGCTCGCGAATGGCGGCCGCCGTCGTATTGGCCGTTCGTCCTTCCTGCGATGATCGTTGTGCTCGCGGTCATCGTATTCCCGTGGCTGTTCACGATCGGGATGAGCATGCACGAATGGAAAGTCGGCCAGGCGACCAAATTTGTCGGCTTCGCCAACTATATGCGGTTGCCAAACGACCCGCGCTTTGTCGAGTCGATCGGTCACACACTCGTCTACACAACGCTGTCGGTGGTACTACCGATGATTTTCGGCACGTTCGCGGCCGTGGTGTTCCATCAGAAATTTCCGTTGCGCGGGCTGCTGCGCGGCCTCGTCATCATGCCGATGATGGCGACCCCGGTCGCGATCGCACTGATCTGGACCATGATGTTCCATCCACAGCTGGGCGTTCTCAACTATCTGCTGTCGTTCGTCGGCATCGGCCCGCAATTGTGGGCGTTCCACCCAGCGACCGTGATCCCATCGCTGGTCCTCGTCGAGACCTGGCAGTGGACCCCGCTCGTCATGCTGATCGTGCTCGGAGGTCTCGCCGCGATCCCGTCAGAGCCCTATGAAAGTGCCCTGATTGACGGCGCCACCGTCTGGCAGATGTTCCGCTATATCACGCTGCCGCTGATCACGCCGTTCCTATTTATTGCTGCGATGATCCGCATGATCGACGCCGTGAAATCATTCGACATCATTTTCGCGATCACCCAGGGAGGACCTGGATCCGCGTCCGAGACGATCAACGTCTACCTCTATAGCGTGGCATTCGTATACTACGACATCGGCTACGGTTCGGCGATCGCGTTGGTGTTCTTCATCATCATCATCATGCTCGCCGCTGTCATGCTCTATGCGCGCCAGCGCATGCATTGGAACGAAGCCGGGGGCGGCGCATGAGCCTGAAGCAAATCCTCGGCAAGATCGGTCTGGCGTTCTCGATCTTCGTCATCGTCTCCCCGGCCATCCTGTTCTTCGTCTGGATGATCTCGCTGTCGCTGAAGTATGAGATCGACAACGCGTCCTATCCGCCGATATTGATCCCCGAGCGCTTTGCCTGGGACAACTACGCGCAGGTTTTGGCGTCGAACCGTTTCTTCACGTACTTCATGAACACTCTGATCGTGACGGGCTCCGCGACGCTTCTGGCGCTGCTCGTCGGCGTGCCTGCCGGCTATGGTATCGCGCGCATGAAGGCGCACAAGTCCGCGATCGTCATTCTGATCGCCAGAATCACGCCCGGCCTGTCCTATCTCATTCCGCTCTTCCTCTTGTTCCAGTGGCTGGGCCTCCTCGGCACGCTAGTACCGCAAATCGTCATCCATCTCGTGGTCACGGTGCCGATCGTGATCTGGATCATGATCGGCTATTTCGAGACGACGCCGCTCGAACTCGAGGAAGCGGCCCGCATCGATGGCGCGACGCGCTGGCAAGTGTTCCGCCATGTCGCGCTGCCGATCGCCAAGCCTGGCATCGCCGTGGCGTTCATTCTGGCGGTGATCTTCTCGTGGAACAATTTCGTGTTCGGCATCGTCCTTGCGGGACGCGAGACGCGCACACTCCCTGTCGCAGTTTACAATATGATCTCGTTCGACCAGTTGAGCTGGGGACCGCTCGCCGCCGCCGCGCTGCTCGTGACCTTGCCGGTGCTGCTGCTTACAATGTTCGCCCAGCGCCAGATCATCGCGGGGCTGACTGCCGGTGCGGTCAAGGGCGGCTGATAAAGTGCATTGCCCGTTTGACGCGCGCTGCGATCGCGTGCGACGATTTTGTGTCATCCAAATCCAATACGTATCAATCTCTGGGAGTAGCGCAATGACGGTTAAGCGGCGCCTTGCGGCAACTGCGCTAGCAGTATTGCTGACGTGCGGTGGGGCTACTGCCCAGCAAAAGACGTTCACGCTTGGCGGCTATGGCGGCTCGTTCGAGCAAACGATGCGCAAGGAAGTGATCCCGGCGTTCGAAGCCAAGCACGGTGTCAAAGTCGAGTACGTCGCCGGTAACTCGACCGACACCCTCGCCAAGTTGCAGGCGCAGAAGGGCAACCAGGTGATCGACGCCATCATTGTCGACGACGGCCCGATGTACCAGGCAGTCGAGCTCGGTTTCTGTGCGGATTTGGCGGCAGCCGACGTCTACAAGGACGTCTACTCGATCATGACGTTCAAATCCAACAAGGCCGTCGGCATCGGCATGGTCGGCACCGGCATTCTCTATAACAAGAAGGTATTCGACGAGAACAAGTGGGCGGCTCCTTCGTCCTGGAATGATCTGCAGGACCCAAAATTCAAAAAGAAGCTCGTCATTCCGCCGTTGAACAATACTTATGGTTTGCACACGTTGGTGATGGCTGCGGCTGTACGTGGCGGCTCCGAGACAAACATCGAGCCGGGCTTCAAAGCCTTCAAGGACGAGATCGGGCCGAATGTGCTGGCCTACGAGCCGTCACCGGGCAAGATGACCGAGCTGCTACAAAGCGGCCAGGCGGTGATCGCAGTTTGGGGCTCGGGCCGGGCCAAGGCGCTTGCCGATACCGGCTTCCCGGCCGAATTCGTCTATCCGAAAGAGGGCGGCTTGGCACTCGGCGTTGCCGCATGTCCGGTCGCCGGCTCCAAGAACGACAAGGAGGCGCAGGCCTTCGTGCAGTACATGCTCACGCCGGAGATTCAGGTGATCATGGCCAAGGGCGCGGGCTTCGGGCCGACCAACGGCACGGTAAAACTTACTCCGGACCAGCAAAAAGGCTTACCCTACGGCGATCAAGTCAAACAGCTCAAAGCGATCGATTGGGACACCGTCAACAAAGCGCGCGCCGAATGGAACAAGCGCTGGACGCGCGAGATCGAACGCTAAGGTCGAGCACATGATCATCGCCATCGATGGGCCCGCTGCTTCCGGCAAAGGCACGCTTGCCAAGCGGATCGCCGCGCATTTCGGCTTTCCCTGCCTCGACACCGGCCTGCTTTACCGGGCAGTCGCCCGCGATGTGATAGCGGCGGGAGCTGACCTGGAAGACGAGGCCGCAGCGGCTAAGGCTGCGCGTGTGCTCGACCCTAAAACGCTTGACGATGAGGGCCTGCGATCCCCCGGTGTGGGCGACAAAGCATCGATCGTCGCGAAGTTCCCAGCGGTCCGCTCAGCCCTACTCGCGTTCCAACGCGAGTTTGCCCACCGCCCACCGGGCGCCGTGCTTGACGGCCGCGACATCGGCACAGTTGTATGTCCGGATGCCAACGTGAAAATGTTCGTGACGGCCGATCTCGCAATCCGCGCCCAACGCCGTTTCAGCGAGTTGTCCGGCCGTGGTGAAGACGTCCCCTATGAACGTGTGTTCGAAATCATTCGAGGCCGCGACGAACGCGATGCCGGCCGGGCCGACGCTCCGATGAAGGCCGCCGCAGATGCCCTGTTGCTCGACACCAGCAATTTAGATATAGACAGCGCACTCGACGCCGCCATCGGACTGATCAAGAGGACGGTTGGCCAATAGGGTTTCGACTTCACTGGGTGCCTCGAACGGTGACCGGGAAGTACACGGAACTCCAATCTCGTTGGTGGGAAAAACCCTCCGCAGGCGGCATTCGAACAAACTCAACACGCGCGCTGGCTCCCTCCAGCCGGCCACGCTTGCGTGTCCGGCAATGTCGTCGCAACCGATGTGGCCGTGACACGGGAAGTAGCCTTCGCATTTCGAAACCAACCCGCCGCGGGTGTCCCCCGCAGTCGATGAACCCTAACAGGAAATTTAATGGCAACCGCAACAGCAACAGCCCCAACCTCCAAAGAATATAATCCGACCCGCGATGACTTCGCCGCCATGTTGACCGAGACCCTCGGCGCCGACGATGCCTTCGAAGGCAGCGTCGTTCGCGGCAAGATCGTCGGCATCGAGAAGGACATGGCAATCATCGACGTCGGCCTCAAGATGGAAGGCCGCGTTGCAATGAAGGAATTCGGTCTGCCGGGCCAGCCTTCGGATCTGAAGGTCGGCGACGAGGTCGAGGTTTACCTGGAGCGCATCGAGAACGCCCTCGGTGAAGCCGTCCTATCGCGTGACAAGGCCAAGCGCGAAGAGAGCTGGACCCGCCTCGAGAAGCAGTTCTCGGCTGGCGAAAAAGTCACCGGCGTCATTTTCAACAAGGTCAAGGGCGGCTTCACGGTCGATCTTGACGGTGCCGTGGCGTTCTTGCCTGGTTCCCAGGTCGACGTTCGCCCGGTTCGCGACATCGGTCCGCTGATGCATCAGCCGCAGCCGTTCCAGATCCTCAAGATGGATCGTCGCCGCGGTAACATCGTCGTCTCTCGCCGGTCGGTCCTCGAAGAGAGCCGCGCCGAGCAGCGCACCGAAATCGTCGCCCGCCTCGCCGACGGTCAGGTCATCGACGGCCTCGTCAAGAACATCACCGATTACGGTGCCTTCATCGACTTGGGCGGCATCGACGGCCTGCTGCACGTCACCGACATGGCCTGGCGCCGAGTCAACCACCCATCCGAGATCGTCAACGTCGGCGACACCGTGAAGGTGCAGATCATTCGCATCAACCCGGAAACCCAGCGTATCTCGCTCGGCATGAAGCAACTGCAGTCCGATCCATGGTCTGGCATCGAAGCGAAGTACCCGGTCCAGGGCCGCTTCAAGGGCACCGTCACGAACATTGCCGACTACGGTGCGTTCGTCGAGCTCGAGCCTGGCGTCGAAGGATTGATCCACGTCTCCGAAATGAGCTGGACCAAGAAGAACATCCACCCAGGCAAGATCGTGTCGACCAGCCAGCAGGTCGATGTGCAAATCCTCGAAGTCGACAGCAACAAGCGCCGCATCAGCCTCGGCCTGAAGCAGACCCAGGACAACCCATGGGACAGCTTCTTGACGACCCACCCGAAGGGCTCGATCGTCGAAGGTCCAATCCGCAACATCACCGAGTTTGGCCTGTTCATCGGCCTCGACAATGGTGTGGACGGCATGGTCCATCTGTCGGATCTCGACTGGAACAAGCCCGGCGAAGAACTCATCAAGGAGTTCAAGAAGGGCGACAACGTCAAGGCCATGGTGCTCGACGTGGATAGCTCCAAGGAGCGCATCTCACTCGGCGTCAAGCAGCTCAGCGGCGATCCGGCCGACGCGCTCGGCAAGTACAAGAAGGGCGATGCGGTTACCTGCACCGTCGTCAAGGTGGAAGAGAACGGCATCGAAGTGAAGGTCGCCGACAGCGAACTTACCGCCTTCATCCGTCGTGCTGATCTGTCTCGCGAGCGCACCGAACAGCGCCCCGAGCGTTTCAACGTCGGCGACAAGGTCGATGCATCGGTTCTGAGCGTCGATCGTGCGGCCCGCCGCATCTCGGTTTCGATCAAGCAGCTCGAAGTTGCCGAAGAGAAGCAGGCCGTCGCCCAGTACGGCTCCTCGGATTCGGGTGCTTCGCTCGGCGACATCTTCAAGGCCGCCATCAAGAAGCGTGAAGGCAGCGATAGCTGAGCATCGATTAGGTGTCCGACCCGAAGGGTCAGACACCATCGCCGAAAAGCGGCGCGGCTCGAAAGGGCCGCGCCGTTTGCGTTATGCGGCGAGTTGCGGATTGATGCCGGGCGGTCGAGCGCTTAGTGTTCCAGCCATAGATGGCACTCGATGCTGTCGTTACACAGGTCGCCCCATGACTCTTGAAACCGAAACAGTTCTCGATCGTCGCCGCTTGCGCCGTAAACTTTCGTTGTGGCGCTCGCTTGCCGTTTTAGCCGGCGTGATCGCGCTCGGCGTGATGTTCTCGATGCGCGACGGGGAGGTCGGTTTTGTGCAACCCCGCCACATTGCTCGCATCAGCATCGAGGGCATGATCACCGAAGACCGCGCGCAGCTCGAGTTGTTACATCGCGTCGCCGAGGCCAAGCACGTCGACGGTGTGATCTTGTTCGTCAACAGCCCTGGCGGAACGACCACCGGTGGCGAGGCCCTGTTCGAGGCTTTGCGTCGATTGGCCGAGAAAAAACCCCTCGTCGCTCAGTTCGGCACTGTCGCTGCATCTGCGGCCTACATTGCAGGCCTTGGTACCGACTACATCGTGGCGCGCGGGAACTCGATCACCGGGTCGGTTGGCGTCATCATGCAATGGCCCGAAGTCTCAGAGTTGCTGGCCAAGTTGGGCGTCAAAATGAACGAAATCAAGAGCGGCCCGCTGAAGGCATCACCATCGCCGTTCCAGCCGATCGACGAACCCAGCCGGCAGGTCGCGCAGGCGATGATCACGGAGGGCCAGCGCTGGTTTCTCGACCTCGTGACGACGCGCCGCAATGTGAAAACCGCCGAAATCCCCGGGCTCGAGCAAGGCCGTGTTTTTTCGGGGCGCGAGGCACAGTCGCACAAACTCGTCGATGAGATCGGTGGCGAGACAGAGGCAAGGCGTTACTTGCAGGACAAGCGCAACGTCCCGAAAGATTTGAAAATTGTGGATTGGAAACCGACCCGGCACTCCGATTGGTCGTTGAGCACCACCGAATCCGGCATTTTCGGTTGGTTGGCCGGCCGTATGTTCGGCAATCTGGGCGCCCGGTTGGTGCAAGATCCAAGTCTTGGAAGCGTTGGCCTTGACGGCCTCGTCTCGGTTTGGCACCCTGGGAAAAATTAAGGTATTACAACGTCTTTATCCTCTGACGCCCTCCTTTTCTACGCGATAGAGATACCCACTGGAGCCAGCCCCGACGTGATCAAGTCCGAACTCATCCAAAAAATCGCGGCGACGAACCCGCACTTGTTTCACCGCGACGTCGAGCGGATCGTGAACGTCATCTTCGACGAGATCATCGAGGCGTTGGCACGTGGCGACCGGGTGGAGTTACGCGGCTTCGGTGCATTCACGGTGAAGCATCGGGCGCCCCGTGTCGGCCGCAACCCGCGCACTGGTGCGTCGGTGCCGGTGGACGAAAAATTCGTGCCGTTCTTTAAAACCGGCAAGGAACTGCGTGAGCGGTTGAACACGGGCGCTGCTTGACGTAACCACGTGCCGACTGTCAACCACTGAAGTTATCTGGGAGTGACCCCCGTGCTCGGGCGTATCATCGGACTGGTCAGCGGACTGTTCGCCGCAATTTTCCTCGTATCATTGGCCATTGCCAACCGGCATGTGGTGCGGCTTGTGCTCGATCCGTTCAACCCGGAGAACCCGGCCATATCGACCGACCTGCCGTTCTACGCCTACCTCTTCGCCATGCTGATCGCCGGCGTGATGTTAGGCGGGTTCACCACATGGATGAGCCAAGGCAAATGGCGCCGCACCGCACGCAATCGCACCTATGAGACGACCCGGTGGCGGGCCGAGGCCGAGCGCCTGACGCGTGAGCGGGAAGCGGCAGCAGCAGCCACCGCCGCCGTCCATCCGCGCAAACAGTTGGCCGTTGCAGGCGGCACCCAAGCTCGACTGCGCTAATAGAGTTTAATTCAACTGAGAGGACAGACCGTCATGCGCTTCATCGATTCGGCGCAGGTCTCAGCTGCGCTTTCCTATCCCGGCTTGATCGACATCCTCGATCAGGCTTTCCGGGTTGGCGCCATTTCACCGCTGCGGCATCATCACAAAATCGCGTTGGAAAATCGTCCCGAGGCGATGTTGCTGTTGATGCCTGCGTGGTCGGCCTCCGCACCGGGTGCGGCGACCGCTGGTCCGTACATCGGCATCAAAATCGTGACAGCATTCCCCGACAACGGGCCGCGCCTCGGTAAACCCGCGATCCAGGGCATCTACCTGCTGCTGTCGTCGGAGAGCGGCGAACCCTTGGCACTGATCGACGGTCCGGCGCTGACGGTCTGGCGCACGGCTGCTGCATCGGCGCTTGCGAGCCGCTATCTGAGCCGGCCAGATGCATCGCGCATGGTCATGATCGGTGCCGGTGCGTTGGCTGAATATCTGATCCGCGCCCATGCCTCGGTGCGCCCGATCAAGTCAGTCGCGGTCTGGAACCGGACACCGGCGAACGCGAGAGCGATGATTGCCAAGCTGGCGGATACCGGCCTCACTTTCACCGTCACAACCGACCTCGAAGCGGCGGTGCGGGAAGCCGATATCGTCTCGACGGCCACCATTTCCTCGACGCCGGTGGTCAACGGCGCGTGGCTGAAAGCCGGCAGCCATCTCGATCTCGTCGGTGCCTTTCGCCCCGACATGCGCGAGGCCGATGACGACTGCGTGCGTCGCGCCCGCCTTTGGGTCGACACGCGTGTCGGCGGCATGAACGAAGCGGGTGACGTCGTCATGCCGCTCAAAGCCGGCGTGATAACCGAAGCGCACGTACTGGGCGATCTCTACGAACTAGCGCGCGGGCAGGCACCGCTTCGCACCTCGAACGACGAAATCACCATGTTCAAATCAGTCGGCGCCTCGATCGAGGATCTCGCAGCCGCGATCGCCGTTTACGAGAGTGCCTGAGCGGCGACCAACGAAAGATCCGATGACCATCGAAGTAAAAATCTGCGGCTTGAAAACGCCGGCCACGATGATCGCGGCGCTCGACGCGGGCGCGGACTACGTCGGCCTGGTGTTCTTCGACAAGAGCCCGCGCAATGTCTCCATCGAGACGGCGGCGGAACTCGCCGACCTCGCCAGTGGCCGCGCGAAAATCGTCGTACTGCTGGTCGATCCCGGTGACGGCATGGTCGACCGCATCATGCCCTATGTCGCGCCCGACATCCTACAACTGCACGGCTCCGAAACACCTGCCCGCGTCGCGGAGATCAAGCGGCGCACCGGCGCCACGATCATGAAGGTGATCAAAGTCGAAACCGCCGCCGATGCAGCACTTGCGCTCGATTATGTTGGCATTGCCGATCTCATCTTGTTCGACGCGAAAGCGCCCGCCAGTGCCATCTTGCCAGGAGGCAACGGGCTGCCTTTCGACTGGCGCGTGCTCGATGACGTAAAGGGGAAAGTCCCCTATATGCTTTCTGGCGGGTTGACGCCGGCCAACGTCACCGAGGCAATCCGCCTCACCGGCACTCGCCTAGTCGATGTATCATCAGGCGTCGAAAGCCAGCCTGGCGAAAAAGATGCCGACCTGATCCGCGCCTTTATCGCTAATGCACGAGCCGC
>JANLXZ010000265.1:0-4422 GCA_031365375.1 Hyphomicrobiaceae bacterium
GACGTTATCCGTACGCACGGCCTCGCCGCCAAGAAGAGCCTGGGGCAGAACTTCATCCTCGATCTGTCATTGACGCGGCGGATTGCGCGCGAGGCGTTCCCGCTCGAGGGCCGCACTGTCGTCGAGGTTGGGCCGGGTCCCGGTGGCCTCACCCGCGCACTGTTGCTGGAGGGCGCCGCGCACGTGATCGCGATCGAGCGCGATGATCGCTGTATCGCAGCGCTCGCCGAAGTGTCGGCGCACTATCCGGGGCGCCTTACCGTGCATCCCGCCGACGCGCTCGATACGGACTGGAAATCGGTGCTCGGCGGTTACGAGAAGAAAGCCGCGATCGTCGCCAACCTGCCCTACGGCATCGCAACCAGATTGCTGATAGACTGGCTCGAGACCGAGCCGTGGCCGCCGTGGTTCGACCTGATGGTGCTGATGTTCCAGAAGGAAGTCGCCGAGCGCATCACCGCCGAGCCCGGCTCCAAAGCCTACGGACGTCTGGCGGTGATCGCGCAGTGGCGCTGCGAAGCGCACATCGCGATGACGCTTCAGCCGGAAGTGTTTACGCCTGCACCGAAGGTTTCATCCGCAGTCGTGGTGTTTCGCCCGCGCCAGACCCCGCTGCCTGCCTGTACAGTGAAAGCGCTTGGCCGCGTGACGGCAGCTGCATTTGGCCAACGCCGCAAGATGCTGCGCCAAAGCCTCAAGTCGCTGACGCCGATGCCCGAGTTGCTGCTACGCGAAGCAAACCTCGATCCGGAGCTGCGCGCTGAACGTCTGACCGTTGCCGAGTTTGCCAGCCTCGCAGCGCTCGTCGATGCGAAGGGGTTGTAGGTAAGGCCTGGGTCACACCTGAGAAACCCGCTGCGGCGGTCCAGCCATTCAAAACATCGCCGAGCGTGCCTTCTTGCCACGACGGAAACGCCTGATCAGTGCCTCGGTATGAGATGACTGTTTGGCCACTCTGAAGGGTGTAGGCTTGTGCAAAGAAGGAGGCTGTTTGAGCCTGTTGATCGCCCTTTTGCGCGGTTAAAGTGGCTGTACCCAGTTGTCCCGTGTTCGGTAGAGTCGAAATGCCTGCGCCATAACCGCGATTATATGAATCCATCGCCAGTATGGCTAACATCAGATTCTCAGAGACCGCCATCTCTCAATTCCTCTTAAAATGGCCAACTTCAAGGCACGATTCGATTGATGGATTGCACGCAAATTTGCCGTTCAAATACCCTCGAATCTGTGTGATCCATGCGAGTTGTTTCTCGATCCCGCGCGTAATCGGCTCGCCACCGAGTCCCAGCAGTCTCAAAGGCCAGCTGCGGATGGGCACCATCTCCACGGTCGCACGACGCAAGCGAAACCCTGATCCGAATGTCGTCGCGAACTCATCCAACGTAACACGACGTCTCGGCCAGGCGGCGAAGACGGACTCTGTGGCGTAGATCGCCTTCGCCGAGTTAGGATCGTTGAGGTCGGTGAACGTCACCAAGGTCGGTATGCTTTCAAAATTAAGTTCAGCAGACCCGGTCCAGTGCGGCGCGTCGATGAACCAATCAGGTTTGGCGCGGCCGAACGCGAGGGCGGCCAGGCTTGCGATGCCATCCTGGCTACCTGTAGGCCCCATGCCTAGGATCGCAACGGCGTTTCGGCCGTTGCCGAGATCGACGAACACGGCATCGCCTCGCAGGCTGGGGATCACGCCGCCGGTCTGCGGTATCCAGCTGGCCTTGATGGTCCAGGCCGACTGCATCACGCCCGACCCGCTCTTTAGGCCATCCGGTGTTTCAACTTCGATGGTCAGCCGAAACCGATGCACATATGTCTGCCAGGTCTCGTAAGCGAAGCCGCTGCCAAGCCACACGACCGGGATCGCAATGAGCAACAGGAAGAACCAGCCGATTGCCTTTAGGAGTGTTTTCATGGGGGGCGCTGGCACGGAATCCGCCGCTGCCTTAGGCGTTACGACGTTGACCACGCCCGCACCGTCGCGCGCTGCGCCGTATGTCGGGTTGAGCGGACTTGACGGGCTGCTACGTTTGATCGGTTTTCCCCAGTAATAATCTCGGCCGAAGTGCGTCGCAGCACTCTAACGCCCCTCCGTTAACGTCGTATTCGTATGATGCGTAAAAGTTGGCTCCATCCGCACTTCAGCATTTCCACGCCGCAGGATAGAGGATCGGCGAGCGCCGCGACCGCGGTTGAGAGAGGCGGCCCGAATTTCGTTGGGTGGGTCAAGCGAAGCGCGACCCAACACGATACCCACCGCCCGTGGATGTTTGTATGGCACTAACTTTAAACTGTCATCCTCGTCGCTGGGATTGGCGATGGCCGAGACCAGATCACGGGGACCCATCCGACGGCGATCTCGAACACTGAACGCGGCCACCTGAGTTCGTGGCACAATGGGTCCCCGGAACGATGCCGCGATAAGCATCGCGTCATCGCCCGAGGATGACACCGGTTTTGGGTAGCTGCGCAAGCTGAGCCCGGCGTGTTGGCTCGTGAAATCGAGCATTCATTCGTGGCCGCGCTTGGCCGGGAACGCGGTGGAGGGAGGCGGGTCACGTTTACCAGCTACAATGGACATCACGAGCGGGGCCCGCCGTGTTAAGTCCCGTAATGGGTCGCGTGCTTTGCTTGCACCCAACGAAAAAGTGCCTCATACCCCGGCGGGGTTTGGCCGCAGTTGGCGCATGGTGCCGCTGGTGCCCCAGGTATCGGCGACCACGTACCCTTCAGGCCATGGATCGGTCGGACTGACGAAGTACTGGTGGAGGCCGGTGATCCACGCCTGGCCGGTGATCTCCGGTTCGATCGCGGCACTATCGCCAACGGTCGTCACCCCGCAGATACGGCCAGTAAATCGCGAGCCAATGATCGACTCGTGAATGATGCCCTCACCCACCGCGAGCAATCCCCGCGCATGCAGCACTGCCATTCGCGCGCACGTCCCAGTGCCGGTCGGCGAGCGATCGGAGCGGCCAGGCGAGACGATGCAGGTATTGCGCGACACCTGATCAGCGCCGTTGAATTCCCCGGCGAACTGCACGATCGAGACCGCGCTGATTTCGGGATGCAGCGGGTGGGATACAGGGTGCTGATCACGGGCGGCGATGCGCACCTTCTCGCCCAAAATCGCCAGATCGCGGGCTTCATCGGCGCGAATCTCGAAGCCTGCTGCCTTGGCGTCGACGATCGCAAAGATCATGCCGCCATAGGCAATGTCGACGCTGAGTGTACCGAAACCTTCCACCTCCAACGGTGCGTCGAGCTTCAGGACGAACGAGGGCACATTGCGAATGGTGACGCTGCGGACTTTGCCGTTGTCGCAGGCGGCGATTACGTCGACCGGGCCGGCTGGCATGTCGAGCCGCAGATGCGTCACCGGTTCGACCATCTCGACGATGCCGGTTTCGAGCAGCACGGTCGCGATGCACATCGTGTTGGAGCCGGACATCGGCGGATACTCGGTCGGCTCCATGATGATCGCACCGGCTGCACAATCGGCGCGGGTCGACGGCACTATCAGGTTCACGTGACGCGCCACCGAGCCGCGCGGTTCCTGGATCAACAGCCGACGGACATGATCGTGCTCGCGCTCCATCGTCAGTTTCTTTTCCAGCATCGTCACCCCGGCAGGCGGTAGAACGCCACCGGTGATGACATCGCCGACCTCACCTTCGGCGTGACATCCCACGACCGTGATCACTCTGCGCGCCTGCATGATCGTTTCCTTCGGGAAAGGTTCAATCTAGATCCGGTTTGCCACTGCGCAGCGCCTTGGTTCCGGAGCGCTTTTTCTTGCCGTCGAGCCGCCGCAGCTTCGACCCGTACGTCGGTTTCGTCGCCCTCCGCTGGACAGGTTGTATGGCGGCTTCCTTGATCAATTCGACTAGGCGCTCCAAGGCATCGACTCGGTTTCGCAGCTGGCTCCGAAAGCGGCTGGCCTCGATGATGATCACGCCGTCCTTAGTGAGCCTGTGGCCCGCCAGCGCCTGCAGCCGCATCTTCACGGCGGGCGGGATGTTAGGCGACTGGCGCGCGTTAAAGCGCAGCTGCACCGCCGTCGATACCTTGTTGACGTTCTGCCCGCCGGGCCCCGACGAGCGAACGAATTCCTCCTCGATTTCCGAGGGATCCAGACTGATGTTGGGTGTGACGCGGATCATCGCGGCTTCCTTACTGATTCCGCTCGTATGATACCATTGCCGCGCAATTCGTCGAAGGAGCCTGCATGTCCGAGCCAGTGCAAAAAACTATCGCAGACTTGATCACGGTGATGGCTGCACTTCGCACGCCAATCACCGGCTGCCCATGGGACCTCGAACAGACGTTCGAGACCATCGCCCCCTACACCATCGAAGAAGCTTACGAGGTCGCCGATGCGATCGCGCGCGAAAATCGTGCCGACCTGCGCGAGGAGTTGGGCGACCT
>JANLXZ010000270.1:0-10322 GCA_031365375.1 Hyphomicrobiaceae bacterium
GCATAGGTCGCTGCCGGAGCCTGTGTCTCGGTAATCGTATTGTTGACCACGAGATTGTAGCTCGAGGCATGGATCGCGTGCGAGACACCAGCGGTGTCGTTCACCTCGGTGATGTAGATTTCAGGATTGCTTCCAACCGTGGGCGTTGCGTTTACCCGCGAGTTGTCGGTCAAGGTGTTGCCTTCGACCGTCACATGCGACGAACCTTGGATCCGCACGCCATTGCGCCCGTTATCGTGGATATCGACACCGGTGACGACCACATCGTGGCCATAGATGATGCGAACGCCGTCCGACGCGTTGTTATAAAGTTCGCCGCCTTCGATCAATAGATTGAACGGTCCGGGTATGTTTTCGCTGCCACGCTGAATGACAATTCCAGCTCCGCCGTTGTCGTGTGCGATGTTATCGATGAACACGCTGTCGCTGGTCGTGGTGACGATATTGAAACCGTGCCGGTCGTTACCGTACGCGACGTTACCCGTGAACTCGCCGTCAACTTGATAATCGAGCGCGAAACCATCCAGATGATTGTTGGAGCCGACGCAATCTTGGATCGACAATCTATGGGTCTGCTCGTGCGGATCAAATCCATAACCTTGGCAATTGGTGGCTTCGACACGCAGGATGTAGACATCGGCGCACGCCTCTGTGCTGCCTGGCGTCACGCCGCAGAAAAAGCC
Source organism: Hyphomicrobiaceae bacterium (assembly GCA_031365375.1). Lineage (GTDB taxonomy): Bacteria > Pseudomonadota > Alphaproteobacteria > Rhizobiales > Hyphomicrobiaceae > JAKFWF01. The sequence goes on from JANLXZ010000270.1 coordinate 684, forward strand.
GTCAGTTTTACCCGTCGGATTGTTGGCGCGGTTCCCATCGAGCGTGAGATCGGCAAGACCGAAATTATTCGTCACGACACCAGGTGGCGAACGAACAATGCCAGTAATGGCCAGGTTTTCACCGCTCGGCCCCAACAGGTTGTCCATTACCCGCAGCGACGACGTGCCGATGCCTTCTCCCTTCAGAAAAACATTGTCGAGGAGGTTCACACCGCCGGCGGACGGATCAGGCGTCCCATCCTTATGATACCCGGCGCCGATGCCGAATGTCCCGGCCGGTACATATACGATGCCACCACCCGCGTCGTGGGCAAGCTGGATCACGTGCTGAATAACGTAGCGGTTGTCGAATGTCGCACTGGCAACCGCGCCATAGTCGACAATATTGAAAACGGTTGGGCCGGTTGCCGGGGCGCTCTGCGTGAAAAATGCGGCAGGTGGCGCGAATGTATAGGCATCGTGGGCCACAATGCCGTCGGCGGTCACACTCGCACCTGTAGTTTCGAGTGCCATACGCCCACCTACTTCGTAACGCTGCCCAGAAAACGGCTGATCGGGGCCTCGCGACCGATCTTAAACAGTGTGTGCTGATTAAACGTTAACCCGTCTTACGGCGGCCGAATTTGCCGGTAAATTGACTGAGACGGAGCACTCCGGTTACGTGGATGACCGCGAAAAAGACGATGATCCCTAATGCGATGAGCAGCCCCATCGTGCCGAACTTGATCAGCAGCAGCTGCCGGGCATCTAGGTAAGGCGTCGCATACGGAAGTGCGGCCCACAACGCGGCGCCCATCACCGCACTTGCCAACCCGATGAGCGGCAGATTTCGAGTGAAACGAGCGTCCGCCTTGAAGTGACCGCGTTGCACCAACCCGTGCCACAACTGCAATGCGTTGACCCAGCCGGCCAACGTCGTCGCGATTGCGATACCAAGATGCGGTGACCAGCCGATGTGCGAGAAGATCACAAACAACGACAAGGACGCCACAACATTGATCACGAAGTTGATCGCTGCAAATCGCATCGGCGTGGCGGTATCTTGGCGCGCGAAATAGCCGGGCTGGAATACCTTTTGGATGACGAACGCTGGCAGGCCAAGCGAGAAAATCGCAACTGCCCTTGCGGTCGGTTGCACGTCGGCGGCGGTAAAAGCGCCACGCTGGAATAGAACCGAGATCAAAGGATTGGCGAGCACAAACAATGCGACTGCCGCCGGCACCGTCAACAATAGCGCGAACTCGAGCGACCGATTTTGTCCATCGAGTGCTGCCGCCTCATCCTTACGCGCCAAGTGACGGACCAAGTCCGGCAACAGAACCACGCCGACCGCGACACCGACGATACCGAGCGGCATCTGATACAGCCGATCGGCGTAATACAGGAATGCGCGAGCGCCATCCTGGAACGAGGCGATGATACCGCCGATCAGCAGATTGATTTGAGTGATGCCGCCGGACACCACGCCGGGGACACCAAGCGCGACAAGCCGGCGGACATCGGCTGTCAGCTTTGGCCAACGAAAGCCGAGGCCCATGCCCGAGCGATACGCCACGATCGCCAGCATCAACAATTGAGCGATGCCGGCGAGCGTAACTCCCCAGGCCAGCAGTATGCCAGCTTCGCTCGCGCCAGTCACGTTCATGAAAATCGCCGCGATCATTACGATCATCAGCACGACGTTAAGCAGAATAGGCGCACCCGCCGCTGCCGAGAAGCGCCCCATCGCGTTCAGCACGCCCGACAGCAGGGCCACCAAGGACATGCAAATCAGGTAGGGGAAAGTAATCTGCGTCATGGTGATCGACAGGCCGAACTTGTCCGGGGTGTCGCTGAAACCGGGCGCGATGAGATACATCAACCACGGCATCGCCACGATTGCGACGACTGACAGAACCAACAGAACCATGATCAGTCCGGCCATCGCCTCTTCGGCGAACCGGCGTGCCGCAATCTTGCCATCGGTCGCCAGTTTGTCCGTGAACAAGGGCACAAAGGCCGAGTTGAATGCACCTTCACCGAACAACCGACGGAACAAGTTCGGAAATTGGAACGCGACGACAAACGCGTCGGCAGCAGCTCCGGTGCCTAAAACGCGGGCGATTAGGATATCCCGGCCGAAGCCAAGGATGCGGCTGATCATTGTCAGCCCGCCAACGGTCGCGAATGCTCGGTATAGTTTCATGATGTCGGGGAGTAACCGAGCAGGGGTTTGATCGCAAGACCGGTGTCGCGAGCCTGGATCGACATCAGCCGCCAGCGGCGCGCACCTTCTGCGCCGCGACGGCTGCCAACGGGAGACCGATCCGCCCAAAGCCGGGCAGTTTGACAGCGGGGTGCAGAATATCGACGCCCAGCACGAGCCCTAACACGTTCAACTCGATGCCTTCGGCGCGGCCGACGCTGAAACCGAGCAGTCCGAACAAGGAAAGTTGAAAGCCTGTTCCGCTCGGCGTGGCGCCAAACCAACGGCCAGCTATTCGCCAATCCTTGCCGATCGCGGTCGGGGGCAATGCGATACCGGTCTCAGGCACACTCTCGAGCACGTAGGCAATGAACGAATTCGAATTCGGACCGGGCCAGAGCAAGTAATCCCCGTTTCGGTTGTGGGGATAGGAAGAGATCGCTGCCCGGATCTTAGGGATAAGCGCCTCGGCCGCCGCGCCTTCGATCGCGCCGATCAATTCAGGGGCGTGCCCGTACCAGCGTCCATCAGGCGCCCATCCGTTCTGCCGCACGGGTTGGCCCCAGGCGACCTTGTCGAAACGACTATATCGGGCAGCACCTTTTTCCTTCAGCACAATCCAAGTGTGATGCGCGAGCGCACCCCGCCAGCTGCCGACCCGCGCGGCGTAGACATGCACCATAGCTTCTGGTTTGGCTGCCGCTTCGGGCAACAAACCGGCACTCGACCAATCCGCTTCGGCCCAGCCTTGGCCATGATCCGACACCTGCCAATAGGCGGCGTGCAGACCGAGCGGCAGCAAAAAAAATACCAAATAGCTGGCGAGAATTGTTTTCAGCATTGTCCCAGGTATCGGATTGGAAACGGCAGTATCAAGGCGGCTTGCGCAAACAGTATCGTTGTCTAGGTTTGCCGGCGATATTCACATTTGGGAGCAAACCACCTCAATGCCAACAATCCGCACTGTCGCAGCACCGGACGTGGCGGGCGTCATTCCGGCTTTGGCTGAGATCTTGATAGATTGCGTCTATGGCGGAGCATCGGTCAGTTTTCAGCCGCCGCTCGACACTGTGCGGGCGGAAGCTTTCTGGAAAACCGTGGCTGATGCCGTGGTGGCCGGCACAACGCGACTGCTCGTTGCCGAGCACGAAGGCCGCATCGTCGGCACCGTGCAGGTGCAGTTTGCATCGTCTGAAAACCAGCCACACCGCGCCGACATCGCCAAGATGCTGGTTCATCGATCGGCGCGGCGCCTAGGCGTAGGTGCAGCCTTGATGCAGGGCGCCGAGGCAGAGGCCATACTGGCTAGCCGCAAACTCCTCGTGCTCGACACGCAGACCGGTAGTTCGGGAGAACAACTCTATGCTAAAATGGGCTGGACCAAAGTTGGCGTGATCCCCGATTACGCTCTAACGCCGCATGATGGCCTTTGCGACACCACCATTTTTTACAAGCGATTGGCATGACGACGACGAGGCCGTTGCAAAACCGCGTACTGCCCGATGGGTCCATCGTTGCGGTGGCCGCGCGCGGCACCATGATGGGCAACAGGGGTGGGGCATTCCACACATCTTCGCAGGAGCTCCTGCGCAAACATTGGCATTCCAAGCAATGGATCTGCTGCGTTCTCGACTTTAAAAACCGGCATCGCGCCGTGATGCAGCCACACCGTTACACCGAGCTTTTCTTTCTCGATGAGGCAACGGCGCTTAGTGCTGGCCACCGCCCATGTTTCGAGTGCCGGCGTGCGGCAGCGCTTGATTTCGCCGTCAGGTGGAACGCCGTACGCCGACTGAGCGAACGTGCCATTGCCGGCGACATGGATCGCATTCTTCATTCGGAACGGCTAGAAGCGACCGGATCTAAGCGCACGTATCGGGCCGGATTTGACACGCTACCGGACCATACTTTCGTTCGAAATTCCGGTCGCATTGCCCGAATTTCTGGAGCGCGTATCCAGTTCTGGTCGTTCGGCGGCTACGGCGCCAGCGAAGCGCGCCCGGTTGGTATCGAAGTCGAAGTATTGACCCCGCCCTCGATCGTCGCCGTGCTAGATGCCGGCTACTTGCCCATGCTTCATACCTCCGCCACAACCTGAATTCAGTGTGCGGCGCCAATTTAATTCCGCTATCGGGGTTTTTCCTACGCATGACACGAAAAAGCCTCAACCGCACGCTGCGGCGCGTTTACATTTTGTTGTTCGCGGTGCTCGTGCTGTCACTATTCGCGAAGCTCGGCGACAATATTCCTGGCATGAAAGGCTCGCCCCTCGAAGGCGTGCTGAAGGACGTCTACGAGTACATGAAAGATATGGCGCTGGTGTTCGTCACCGTGATCGCGGCCTATCTTGCCAACGTATTCCAGAAGCGGAACAAGTTCGTCGCGAGCTTGGAGGAGGAGTGGCGAGGCATGGTGCGTACCAAGTCCGCCCTATTTGCCTATTGCGAAAAAACATTTCCGACCGCCGACGACTACATCGCCGCGTTCTGCAAGATTTCCGAGACCATAGACAATATGCGGATCGTGTACCGCAACGTCGGCGAAACGAAATCGTTGGTCGGCCTTTATCCCTATGCACCGCTTCATGACATGCGCCGTGCGCTGCAGACGCTCGATCCGACGAAAAACCAGAATCTTCCGCCGGAGGTCCGCAAGCTCGCGCGCGATGCGATCCTGCAAAGTTTCTACGCTCTACGTGAAACCTTCCTCGAAGAACTCGATCTCGAAGCACCGACCCATCCGCTACTGATCTCGGGTGGCCATCGGTTGAAAAAGCCCGGCGCGACGTCACGCGCCATCGCAAAGCAGGACCGGCAACGCAAACGACAGGACAAAGCGGCAGCCGAGCGACCCGAGGTCGACGCAATGTTGCAGGAGCAGCGGGATCGCGAGAAGAGGTGAAACTGCTGCGTCGCGAAACCATATCAATTGGAAGGAGGTCAGCTGCGACCCACTCGATGAACCCGCAAATCGTTAACGTTTAATTCATAGCGACTGATGCCATTTAGGTGTAGGCTCACTGCATCAAGCGGCGGGGTCCGTTACAGTGTCAGGCGTAAACGATGCACTCTGCCGTCTCAAAAGAAAATTTGCTGTCCGGTCTCCGCATCCTCATTGTCGAGGATGAACCTCTGATCGCCTTGTGTCTCGGTCAAGCTGTCGAGGACGAAGGATGCGTCGTGGTGGGCACATGCGCAACAGTTGCTGAATCACTGGCGCTGATCGCAACGGCCACATTTGACGTTGCCGTGCTCGACCTTAATCTTCATGGTGAAGCAGCCACTGAGGTTGCCGCGGCAGTGCTTCGGGCCGGAAGCGCTATCGTATTTGCAACGGGGTCCAGCGCCTCGGATGTCCCCGAAGAATTTCAAGCTTGGCCAGTTTTGATGAAGCCTTACAGTGATCTGGAAGTTCTATCGGCGATTGCAGCAGCGCTCGGCTCCCGGCCACCCACTTTGCGTCTCGCGGTCTGACAGTGGGAGTAGGCAGCTGAATCGCTGCGCATCTGACTACATAAAGCTATACGGATCGACATCCACGCTCAGTCGCAGATCACCTTTGACTGCCGGCATTTCAGCGAGCCAAATACGCAAATAACTTTGAACGTCGATTTCACGCGGGGCCTTCAGCAGCAAACGCCAGCGGAAGCGTCCGCGGACGACGAAGATCGGCGCTTCGGCCGGACCCAGCAATTCGATACGATCGGCTTGCGGTGCGCGCCTTGCGATTTCGCGTGCGTAACGCTCCGCAACCTCTTTCTCTCGGGCGGTGACGATCAACGCGACCAGCCGCCCATACGGCGGCAGCAGTCCGATTTGCCGCTGTCGGATCTCACGCTCCAGGAACGTGTCGCGATCGCCGGAGATGATCGCTTCCATTACCGGATGTTCCGGCATGTGCGTCTGCACGAAGCCGCGCCCCTTGGCCAACGCACGTCCGGCGCGCCCCGTGACCTGATGCATCATTTGGAAGGAACGCTCGGCGGCGCGCGGATCAGCTTGCCCCAACCCCAAATCGCCATCGACGATGCCAACCAAGTTGAGGTCGGGGAAGTTGTGCCCCTTGGCGACAATCTGGGTGCCGATGATGATGTCGATCTCGCCGCGCTCGATTTGGTGGATCACCTCACGCATCTCGATGAGGCTTGGGATCAAATCGCTCGATAACAGGGCCAGTCGCGCATCGGGAAAGCGCTCGGCAACTTCCTCGGCGATGCGCTCGACGCCCGGTCCGCAGGCAACGAGGCTATCGGGCTCCGCGCACTTCGGACACTTCTCCGGCAGCGGTAGTGCGAAACCGCAGTGATGGCAATTGAGCCGTTTCTTGAATCGGTGCTCGACGAGCCAAGCCGTGCACTGCGGACACTCGAAGCGATGGCCGCACTTGCGGCACAACGTAAGCGGGGCATAGCCCCGCCGATTGAGAAATAGCAACGATTGTTGCCCACGCGCCCGGGTCTCGACCATCGCGTCGACCAGGATCGGCGACAGCCATCGGCCCTTGTCGGGTGGGCTGCGGCGCAAATCGATCGCCGACACGTCCGGCATTTCCACGCCCGAATAGCGACCCGGCAACACCACATGACGATAACGCCCGGTTCTGGCGTTGACGTGGCTCTCGATCGACGGCGTCGCACTCGCCAGGATCACCGGGATCTTGCCGAGATTGCCGCGCACCACCGCCATATCACGCGCCTGATAGTGCACGCGATCGTCTTGCTTGAAGCCGGCGTCATGCTCTTCGTCGACGATGATCAGGCCGAGATTTTCGTAAGGAAGAAACAACGCCGACCGCGCACCGACCACTACGCGTGCGCCACCGGTCGCCGCTGCCCGCCAAATCCGTCCGCGCTCCGGCGACGACAGCGCCGAGTGCCACTCGACCGGCTGGCAGCCAAACCGGCTCTCGAACCGGTTCATGAACTGGCTGGTGAGCGCGATTTCCGGCAGCATGATCACGACCTGGCGGCCCTGTTCAAGCGTGCGTGCGACGGCCTCGAAGTAGACCTCGGTTTTGCCGGAACCGGTGACGCCATCGAGCAGCGACACCGAGAAATTCTTACCGTCGACCGCGGATCGCAGCGTTGCGACGGCCATCCCCTGATGTTCGCCGAATTCAGCGACCGCGTGCGCTGGATCGGGCCGGCGGTAGGTGCGCTCCGGTATTTGCACGTCGACCAACAATCCGGCTTGCACCAAACCATCGACCACGCCAATCGAAACATTGGCCTCGACCGCCAGCGCCGACTTCGCCCGGATCAGGCCATCCCTCGCAACTTCCATCGCTTTGAGGCGCGCGGGCGTCATGCGCGGCGGCGTTGCAGCACCTTCCGCCAGTCGCACGCCCGAGCGCGGCTTCTGCGGCTCGAACGCCGATTGCGCACCCATCATCATGCGCAAAACCATGCCCAGGGGTGCGAGGGTGTATTTCGAGATCCACTCCGCAAACCGCATCGACAAGATCGGCAACGGCGGCACGTCGATCACGCCCGTCACGGTCTTCATTTTTTTCGGGTTGAACGGCTTGTCGTTGACGCCTAGCGGTTGATCCCAAACGACGCCAATTCTTGTTTGCGGACCGAACGGCACCATTATGAAGCTGCCAGCATCCAGCTTCGAACCGGGGGGCAATAAGTAGTCGTAAGTTTGGTCGAGCGCCACCGGCAGCAGCACCGGCACGGTTGCTAGTTGCGTTCGGGTTAGCTCTTTAGATTCAAACAGACTGTTCAAAGGGCAGACCACCGGACTACAAGCGACGAATCAACAAGCAAATAGCCTAGGACGAGAGATAAGTCGGTCCCAAGGCAAGGCTCAGGCCTGGAGAAAAGATCATGAAGTTCTTCGTCGATACCGCAGATGTGGCCGAGATTGCCGATCTTGCAAGTTTAGGCCTGCTCGACGGCGTGACGACAAACCCATCGCTGGTTGCCAAGTCCGGCCGCGACTTCAAAACCATCATAAAGGAAATCTGCGCGATTGTGCCGGGTCCGGTGAGCGCTGAAGTCGCAGCCCTCGATTACGAGGGCATGTTGGCCGAGGGCCGCACACTCGCCAAAATCGCAAAGAACGTGACGGTGAAATTGCCGCTCACCTGGGAAGGATTGCGGGCGTGTAAGACGCTGACCGGCGAAGGGACCATGGTCAACGTCACGTTATGTTTCTCGGCTAACCAAGCGTTGCTCGCGGCCAAGGCCGGCGCAACTTTCATCTCGCCGTTCGTCGGGCGTCTCGACGATCAGGGCATCGACGGCATGGAACTGATCTCCGAGATCCGCACGATTTACGACAACTACGCCGATCTATCGACCGATATCCTGGCAGCCTCGCTCCGGACCGTTAATCACGTCAAGCAAGCCGCGTTGATCGGTGCCGATGTCATCACCGCGCCGCCGGCGATCCTCAAGGCGCTGGTAAAGCACCCGTTGACCGACAAGGGCATCGAGCAATTCTTGGCGGACTGGAAAAAGACCGGCCAGAGGATTTAGAGAGTGAGGCGGGCTTCCTCGCACATCTACCAGTGCTTGACCCTCGATCGCCTCGCGGCTACGAGTTAAGTCTACTCGTGGTGATTTGGCCGGCCGGCTTGCAGCCACGTAAAACAACTCGCTAAAGGGCCGCACGCGGACTTGAAGGGCCACCACCGCGCCCCGATCCTCCAAACGCGGTTTGGCCGGCTTCAACAGCCGGCGCCCTTCGGATCGAAGGTCGCGGTCATTTTGGGGTCCACGCACGCGATGACAAAAAACAGCACAACAACCGACAGCAGCGCGTCCGACAATTGGGCGCCGGAAACGCAGCTCGTGCATGGCGGCACGTTACGCTCGCAGTTTGGTGAAACGTCGGAAGCTTTGTTTTTGACGCAAGGCTTCGTCTACGCCAGCGCCGAACAGGCAGAAGCGCGCTTCAAGAACGAGGATCCGGGCTATCAGTATAGCCGGTTCGGCAACCCCACCGTCTCGATGTTCGAAGAACGCATGCGTCTGCTCGAAGGCGCCGAAGAAGCGCGCGCAACGGCGACCGGCATGGCAGCCGTTACCGCCGCTTTGATGGGCTATCTAAAGACTGGCGATCACATCGTTGCCGCCCGCGCGATGTTCGGCTCGTGCCGTTATATCGTCGAAGACCTTTGCCCGCGTTTCGGCATTCAGTTCACGCTGGTCGATGGCCGCCACTTGGAAAACTGGCGGGCAGCAATGCGCCCGAACACGCGCGCGGTGTTCTTTGAAACCCCGGCCAATCCGACGCTTGAACTCGTCGACATCGAAGCCGTCGCCAAGATTGCCCACGCGCACGATGCGCTGGTGTTCGTCGACAACGTGTTCGCGACGCCGATGCTGCAGAAGCCCCTCGAGCTGGGCGCCGACGTGGTGGTCTATTCGGCGACCAAGCACATCGACGGGCAGGGCCGATGCCTGGGCGGCGTGGTGCTGTCGAGCAAGGACCTGATCAAGCGCT
>JANLXZ010000280.1:0-8746 GCA_031365375.1 Hyphomicrobiaceae bacterium
GGGATCGCCTCATAGGGTGACTTGCCAGCTTCGGTATAGCGCCGTGTGATCTTCATAATAACCCCGTGTCTTGAACGCCCAGATCGTGGGCGATTGAATGTTGCGTTTGCCCCGCGCGCGCCAACTGGCGCCGCACGGACGATATTTTGGTCGAAACGCGATACTGGTCGGCGACGACAGGTCCGCAACGATCACAGTTCCACCTGGTTGGCGCGCAGCAGGGCGCAACCGCTGAACAGCGGACAAAACTCGATCGGACATGACGAATAATAAGGCGCCGGGGTACGCTACCGTCTGGGTCCCGCGCTTTGCTTATTTGAAGTTAGGTGATTCGACCGATTACACCAAGCTCTTGTGGGTCGTCGCTGCAACCCTACTAGATATAGCGTCTACCGCTGTGTGGGCCTTATCCACCGATGTGGATAAATCTGCTCAAACTGCTGTTGTAAGGGAGTTTTAGCGGGAGAAATCGGCACCGTGGCTTGGGGGCAAAAACAGAGGGGCCACACCCCGCCACCAAGCCTAGTGCGATTCCGCATCGTCGATCTGTGGCATAAGTGCAGCAGCTTTCGCGGAGCTAGACTTCAGGTGGGCGGCTGCGCTACCCGTTGACTACAGATCAAGCCCCGAGAGGCGCAAACCGATGAGCATTCTAACTGAGATTTTCAGCTGGTGGGGTGGCAACACCCTGGGCACCCGCCTGATGACTTTCCGTCGCGGTCGCCAGATCGGTCATGACGCTTATGGCAATCGCTACTATGTGCAGAAGTCGGGCATCGGTCCGCTTGGTGTTCCGCGCCGCTGGGTGATCTATCAAGATCTGGCGGACGCTTCCAAAGTGCCGCCCGAATGGCACGGCTGGCTCCATCATACGGTTGATACTGTGCCGACTTCGGAGACGTATATCGCAAAGCCATGGCAGAAACCGCATCTGATGAATATGACGGGAACCGCGGCAGCTTGGCGCCCGAAAGGCTCGATCCTGAGTGCCACCGAGCGTTCAAAGGCAACGGGTGATTACAAGCCGTGGCGTCCTGAATGACCAGACTTGAGTTCAACATTTAATGACGGCACAAGCCGGACGGCCAAGTTTTCACGATCCTGGCGTTGGCGCGATAGCCACGCAGGCGCCATGGTTCGCGGCCATAACGCTTAAAAGCGCCTCACGGGACCACGTTTGTCCATATTAGACTCAACACAGAGTGGCCTATGCCCCGCGCCAAAATGAACAGCTTGGTTGGCTCCCTGAGCATTGGAGTTTCGCTGGCGGCGCAGATGGTGCCGGCCCATGCGCAGCGCATCGAAAATCAGGTTGCTGTGTTTGCGACGCTCGACAAAGTAACGGCGCGGATATCGAAGCTCGAAGTTCCGCTGAACAAAGCCGTGGTCTTCGGATCGCTGAAGGTGACACCGCGCGCTTGTTATTCACGTCCTCCCACCGAGCCGCCGAAGACGACATCGTTTGTCGAAGTCGAGGAAACTCAGCTCGACGGACAGGTGAAAAAGCTGTTTTCCGGATGGATGTTTGCCGAGAGCCCGGGCCTCAACGCCGTCGAGCATCCAGTGTTCGATGTGTGGTTGACGGATTGCGGCCAACCCAAATCGGCAGGCGCAGTTGGCAAGGATGGCAAGACGCCGCCGGGTGCTCCAACCGTAACGCCGGGTACCGAAGGCACCATTCCCACACGCCGCCGACCGCCGCGGTAGTAGAAGAGCTCATTAAGCCTGCGTTATCCGCGACCGGACGATGATGTCGACAATCTCGTCCGGCGTCGCATCGAGATCTAAACGCTTGTAGTCCGCGATTTTTGGCAGTGCTGTCTCGAGCGCTTTATGAAAAGCGGGGCGGTCGACCTCGATCGTTCCGAACTGGCGTAGGTGATCCGTCACGAATTGGGTGTCCAACAACGTGAACCCGCCTTCGATCAGACGAGCACATAAATACATCAGCGCTATCTTCGACGCATCGGTCTCGGTCGAGAACATGCTTTCGCCGAAGAAAGCGCCGCCGAGCGCCACGCCATACAAACCGCCGACCATATCGCCGCGGTGCCAAATTTCGACGGTGTGACAGTGGCCGACGGCAAAGAGCTCGCGATAAAGCGCGCGAATTTGATCGTTGATCCATGTGGTTCGCCGCCCAGGTCTCGATGCAGCGCAACCATCAATGGTGCGATCGAAGTCACTGTCGATTCGCACCTCGAAAGGGCTTTGACGTAACGTGCGCGCAAGGCGTTTCGGCAACTTGATTGCATCGAGCGGTAAAATCCCCCGGCTCGTCGGCTCGATCCAATAAAGTTGCGGATCGTCGGCGCTTTCCGCCATCGGAAAAATGCCGCAAGCGTACGCCTTCAGCAGCACCTGCGGGGTGATGTCACGATTGAGGGCGTCACGCGCAGCCATGCTTATCCGATTTTGCCTGTCTAATTCGATCCATCGAACTGATGCAAATCTTAGGTCTTTTTCACGTCGGTGGCAAAATCACCGGCACGGACGTGCAAGGAATGCATCAATCCTGCTTGCCTAAGTATTTTTCGAGCCAGTGAATATCGTACATGCCATTGGCAATGTCGGGATGTCGGACAAGTTCCACGAACAGCGGAATTGTCGTCTCAATTCCATCGATGACGAACTCGTTGAGACAGCGCTTCAATCGCATGAGACACTCGTTGCGATTTTTGCCGTGCACGATCAACTTGCCGATGAGACTGTCGTAATTAGGTGGAATTCGATACCCCTGATAGGCGCCGCTATCGACGCGAACGCCAAGCCCACCTGGCGGATGCCAATACGTAATCTTGCCGGGGGAAGGGCGAAAATTCTTCGGGTTCTCGGCATTGATCCGGCACTCGATTGCATGCCCCGAGAAGACCAGATCTTCTTGCCGGATGCTGAGTGGGGCGCCGGAGGCTATGCGGATCTGTTCAATCACCAGATCCATGCCGGTGATGGCCTCAGTGACCGGATGCTCGACCTGCAGGCGCGTGTTCATCTCGATGAAGAAGAATTCGCCGTCTTCGTACAGGAATTCGATGGTACCGGCGCCGCGATACTTCAGTTTTTGCATTGCCTTGGCGCAAGTCTCGCCGATCTTTTTGCGCTGCGCGGCATTGAGGGCCGGCGAAGGCGCCTCCTCCATGATCTTTTGATGGCGCCGCTGCAACGAGCAGTCGCGCTCGCCCAGATGTACGGCATTGCCCCGGCCGTCACCGAACACCTGCACTTCGATATGGCGCGGCTTGGACAGATACTTTTCGATATAGACGCTATCGTCGCCGAAAGCCGCCTTCGCTTCCGAGCGCGCCGTCATCCACGCGCTACCGGTATCCTCTGGAGATCTCGCGACTTTCATGCCGCGACCGCCGCCGCCCGAAGCAGCCTTGATGAGCACCGGATAGCCCATGCGTTTGGCAACGGCCAGCGCGTCGGCTTCGCTCGTCACCGCACCGTCCGAGCCTGGCACGACTGGAATACCGAGGCGCTTGGCGGTTTCCTTCGCCTCGATCTTGTCACCCATGATCCGAATGTGCTCGGAAGTTGGCCCGATGAACGTTATTCCGTGCTCTTCGAGTATTTCGGCGAACTTCGCGTTCTCTGACAGGAAGCCATAGCCGGGATGGATGGCGTCCGCGCCCGTTATCTCGCACGCGGCGAGTAGCCGGGGAATGTTGAGGTAACTTTCCGAAGCCGGCGGCGGGCCGATGCAAACGCTCTCATCGGCTAACCGCACATGCATCGCGTCGGCATCCGCAGTCGAATGTACCGCGACAGTCGCAATCCCAAGTTCCTTGCACGCGCGTTGAATGCGCAGTGCGATCTCTCCCCGGTTCGCTATTAAAACTTTATCGAACATTTCGAGGCTTGCCTCAGATTGTCAGGAATTGGAGCAGCAACCGCACCTTCGACTTCACTCGACGACGACCAATGGCTCACCAAACTCAACGGGCTGCCCATTTTCGATCAGCACCTGGGTGACCGTACCAGCTTTCGGCGCCGGGATATGGTTCATGGTCTTCATCGCTTCGATGATCATCAGGGTCTGGCCCTGACTGACACGCGTACCGATTTCCACGAAGTTTGCCGCACCCGGTTCAGGCGCACGATAGATCGTGCCCACCATTGGCGATTTCACGCAGCCCGGATGGTGCGCTGGATCGACCCCCGCAGCAGCGGCCGTCGCGGCACCCAACGCCGAACCCGACGCCGGTGAGGCCACATGTGTTGTAGCTGCGATCGTCAGCGTGCGGGCGACGCGGATCTTCAATCCGGCCTTCTCAATCTCGATTTCGGACAAGCCGGTTTCGTCCAACAGCCCTGCCAGCTCACGAATCAGCTCGTGTTCGGGCGAACCCTTGTCCTGCTTCTCTTTCGCCATGACGGTCTTCACGCCCCGTTTCGCGTTTATTGATCATTGGATATGATCCAGCCGCGCGGGACCTTCGCCCCGGCACGGCAGTGTTATCGTGTTGGCGGTCTAACAGCTTTCACGCGCCCTTGAAAGCGGGTGTTCACAGCCATTGGTTACGACGTGGATCGCCCCTTCAGCAGGCTTGGCAGCCTGTTTTGCGAACATCTGCCAACATCGCCTTGATGCCTTCGGCAGGCACGAACCCGACATTGACCTTATCGTCCACAATGAACCCCGGCGTACCCTCGATGCCAAGCTCCTGGGCAATTGCCGCAGTTTCTTTCAAAGCTGCATCCAATGCTGGATCAAGCATATCGGTTTTCAACTTGTCGACGTTGAGCCCGACCTTCTCGGCGATCTTGTACAGGTTGTCCTTCGTGACCTGCTTCTCTTTCATCAAGGCAACGTGAAAATCCCAATACTTACCTTGTTTGACCGAAGCCATTGCGGCTTTAGCGGCGAGAGCCGACGGCTCGCCGAAGATCGGCAACTCCTTGAAGACGATGCGCACTTCCGGGTCTGCCTTGACGAGCTTATTGATTTCGTCGACAGCCTTTTTGCACCAGCCACAGTTATAATCGAAGAACTCGACAACGGTGATTTCACCCTTTGGATTGCCGTACACGAAATCCGTCGGCGCGCGGAAAATAGACGTCTTGCGCTCGACGATGACCTTTTTGTTGGTCTCGGCCTGCATCGAAACTTGCCGCTTCTCGAGTTCCTTGCTGACCTCGACCATGACCTCGGGGTGGTTCAGCAGGTAGCTCTTGATCATGCCCTCGATCTCGGCACGCTGCGCGTCCGAAAAAGACGATGCGACTGGTGTGGCCAAAACGGGTGCTGCTTGGGCGAGCCGCATTGGTGTGTTCGGTTGGGTTGCGGGGGCCGGCGACGCGGCGAGGGTCAGCAGTCCAGCAAGACCGAGAATGAGCGGCGTCGCAACCATCGCCCCCTGTTTCGAGGTCAGCATCGAGAGAATGCGTGACGCATACGTGGTCGACATGTCTGGAGATCCTTTTTTGGGCCGCTGATCGTTGTTCTGATATGGCAACACGTAGTGCATAGACGCATCAATTGCTATTCTACCGGCGGCTTGAAGCCGATGATATCGTCCATTTTAAGGGCGGATGGCGCGCCCGCAGGAATTCCACGCTTGGCGCGTTCAGCATAATTTTTTGCCTGCTTGAAATCGCCCTCCAGAAATGCCGCCTGGGCAAGAGAGGCTTCGGCCTCGGGTTGTTTATTTTGCCTATATTGGGCGTCACTCAAGGCCCGATAAGCGCTCGAATTTTGATCCTCAACCAGCGATCGTCGCAGCATCGTGGCTGCCTCCTCGACCACGGCCGGCTCATTGGTTGCAAGCAGAGCTTGCGCCAACTCGACACGGATCAAATTTGCGTCACTAGCCATTTTGAGCGCTTGGCGAAGGGGGGGAATGGCCTCCTTTGCCCGGCCCGACCTTTTGTAGAAATCGCCTTTGAGCTCGTGGAAATATGCGTTGTCGGGCCGCTCTTTGATCATCAAATCCAAATCCGCAACGGCTGCCTCGACGGAATTCGGCCCGCCTTGGAAGTATTTGGCGATGGCGCGAGCATAGCGTGCAGGCATCGATGTGTCAGAGGTCGGGTAGCGATTGAACACCGCTTGCGGTCGCGTGAGATAGCCCGCCAGTTTGGCGCGCATCATATCGTGTCGCATCTGCAAAGGTGTGGGATCCTTGAGCTGATAGGTGACGTTTTTCTGCACGCTATCGCGCAACTGCGCCAACCGCTCGGTCGCGACGGGATGACTTCGAACGAAGGGGTCCTTGTTCTGATCGCCGATATATTCCTGCTGCGCAAACCGCTCGAAGGTTTCGAGCATGCCGCGGCCGGACTGATTGGTTTTATTGAGGAACGAAAGGCCCGCCTGATCCGCCGCAGATTCCTGACTGCGCCGCTCCGCTAGCAGGCTGCGCATAATTAGCTCGTCGCCGGCAGCTGCAGCCGCCGCATTACCCGTCGCCACCGCAACGCCAATTCCAAGAACGCGGGCCAATAAAATACGGCTGGTGTCGCGTGCGATCCGCGCCCTCAGAGCCGCCATGTGGCCGCCGGTAATGTGACCGGCTTCATGCGCAATGACACCGATGACCTGGTTCGGCGTATCGGCTTGCTGCAACGCGCCGGTGTGAATGAACACATTGCGGCCATCGAGCACGAAGGCATTGAAGGCGTCGCTCTTGACAATCCGCATGGCAACGCGGCCTTCGCCAAGTCCAGCCACCTTGAAGATCGGTCGCGCATAATCGTTGAGCAGCTGCTCGATTTCGGTGTCGCGAATCAGTCCTTGCGCGGCGACTGGGCCACCGAGCATAAGCGATGCCAGCAACACTCCGCTCGAATACTTCGCCAATCGCCGTAACGAGTTCGGTTTCTTCAACGTTTGTCTCGAATCCATGAAATCGTCGTGACCACCGTTAGCGCCTGAAATTTGTCGGGACCGTAATTAGGTGTAGGAAAACGGTCAATGCATGGCGGGGCAATGAAGCCGCCGCCGACAATCAGGCCGTCCATGAATCAAAACGTCCGCGCGCACGAACTTCTGCAGAGAGCCGCATCACAACGTAGCGGCATTTCCTCGTTCATTGTCATGGACGTGATGCGAGCCGCTGCCGCGCGCGAGGCGGCGGGGCATCGCGTTATCCATATGGAGGTCGGCCAGCCGGGCACATCGGCGCCAAAGACTGCGCGCGAGGCCGTGAAACGAGCGCTCGACGCGGACACTTTGGGTTACACGATGGCCCTCGGCATGCCGGAGCTGCGGCAACGTATCGCCGGACTTTACCGAACTTGGTACGGCATCGACATCGACCCTGCGCGCGTCGTCGTCACCAGCGGGTCGTCGGCCGCTTTTGTTCTGGGATTTCTAACGCTGTTTGATCAAGGCGCGCGGGTTGGTCTGCCGGCGCCCGGGTACCCGTGTTATCGCCACGTATTATCGGCACTCGGCCAGCAGCCGGTAATTCTCGAAACCAACGCCGCCACGCGGTGGATGCCAACGCTCGCACAAGTCGAGCGGTCGATCGAGGAGCACCGCCTCGACGGATTGCTAATTGCCAGTCCGGCAAACCCGACCGGCACGATGATGGAGCCCGCGCGTCTCTCAGTTATAGCGCGCGCCTGTCGCGATCGCGGTGTGTGGTTCATTTCGGACGAAATTTATCACGGGTTGAGTTACGGATTGCCCGACCGAACGGCGCTCAACTTCTCCGACGACGCCATAGTCATCAACAGCTTCTCAAAATACTTCTCGATGACCGGCTGGCGCGTCGGCTGGATGGTCATGCCGGAGCGGCTGATCCCAGCGGTCGAGCGGCTTGCTCAAAACCTCTATATCTCGCCACCGGCGGTCGCCCAAGTTGCAGCCATCGGTGCGTTCGATGGCATCGAGGAACTGGAAGCAAACAAGCGCGTCTACCGCATCAACCGCGATCTACTGCTGGACGGGCTCCCCAAGGCAGGCCTCGACCAATTGGTCCCGGCCGATGGCGCATTTTATCTCTACGCCGATGTCAGCCGCTTTACCTCCGATAGCTTGGCGTTTGCAAAACAGATGCTTGAGGAGACCGGCATTGCGGCCACACCTGGCGTCGATTTCGATGAAGCGCGCGGCCACAATTTCCTCCGCTTTTCATACTCAGGTACGACCGCGGATATGTCCGATGCCATTGAGCGCCTGAAAGGCTGGAGCGTTTTGCACCGTTAAGGAACAAAAGCCGATCGGAAACGTTTTTCGATTGGTGGGAAAATCTTACGGGGAAAATAAACATGAAGTTTTCAACGCTATTAGCGTCAGCGAGCGTGTGCGTTTTTTCTGGCTTAGCCCTAAGTGACCAATCACACGCACAGCCAGCTCAGATCGAGATCGGCACGCTGACCTGCTCCGGTAGCGGCGGCGTTGGCTATATCATTGGATCAAAGAAGTTTTTCGATTGCCGATTTCGTTCGGCGGCCGACGGTTACCGAGAACGCTACAGTGCCTCGATCACCAAAATAGGACTAGACGTCGGGATCACCGGGCCAACCACGATAGTTTGGACAGTGCTCGCGGCAGAGCGGCGGCTCCGGCCACGTGCTCTAGCGGGCAATTATGTGGGAGCAACGGCCAACGCCTCGATCGGTGTTGGCGGTGGTGCCAACGCGCTTGTCGGCGGATCGAAACGCTCCTTCACCCTGCAGCCGTTCAGCATCCAAGGCCAATCTGGCGTGAACCTCGCAGTTGCGGTTTCGGGGTTGCGTCTGCGTTAGCCGCCAGCAATTTAAATAGAATGCCCTCTCGGCGCATCTGCACCGAGAG
>JANLXZ010000303.1:0-4176 GCA_031365375.1 Hyphomicrobiaceae bacterium
TTACGCACGCTAGCTCTGTTCCGCTTCGGATGGGCGGGACGTGCGGCGGACAACACGTCATCGCAGCGGGACGCGGCTTCGAGTCCGGGTAACCGGACGAGGGGCCGGACGTCAGGGATCGAAATCCTGGCGAGGCGATGAACCCATCCCCACAACCATACAAGGCGGCTGATCGCCGTCCCGCTTCCCGGACTTAGGAGTTCGGGGTTCGAAGTTAACTGCCGCAACCCCCGGAGCGCGCTGCGCTGCCGGGCAATTATGGCTGCTTACGGAAGATCCGTAGAGTGACAATAGTGCACTTGCGCGTATTGCACCACGACACCCACCGAACAACCGGCCGACGTGGCGGCGCAATAAGCTCCGCTATTGCGCACTACGCAGTTGATTGCATAGTTCGACTACGGAAGATCCGTAGGATGCCAATAGCGCACTAGCGCGTATTGCACGGTGAACATGCACCGCGAGACCGGCCGACATCCTGTCGCAATACGCTGATGCTATTGCGACCTACGGCGCCGCACTCGTTCTTCGCATCACTCCAACCGCTCGGCCATGTAGTGCTCTTTCGCCAAGTTGCCGAAACGGGTGAGGTTGGGTTCGAACGAGAGCTGCACGGAGCCGACCGGCCCGTGGCGCTGCTTGCCGATAATAACCTCGGCCTTGCCGGTCGCCATCATCATCTTCTGTTGCCATTCGGCGAACTCCGCCGTGCCTTCGTTCGGCTTGGTGCGCTCGACGTAGTACTCTTCGCGGTAGACAAACATCACGACGTCGGCGTCCTGTTCGATCGAACCCGATTCGCGCAAGTCCGAAAGCTGCGGGCGCTTGTCCTCACGCTGTTCGACCTGACGCGACAGCTGCGACAGCGCCATGATTGGACAGCCGAGTTCCTTTGCTAGCGCCTTCAAACCAGTGGTGATTTCGGTGATTTCCTGCACGCGGTTGGCGTTCGAATTGCGCGATGAACCCGATAGCAGCTGCAAGTAATCGACGACCAGAAGGCCGAGGCCGTGCTGACGTTTCAGTTTGCGGGCGCGGGCGGCCAACTGTGCGATCGTGATGCCGCCGGTCTGATCGATGAAAAGCGGAATGCGCGACATCTCCTGGCTCACCGCAACAAGGCGGCGGAACTCCTTCTCGGTGATCATGCCACGACGGATCTTCTCCGATGAGATCTCAGCCTGCTCGGACAGAATACGGGTAGCCAACTGCTCGGCCGACATTTCCAGCGAGAAGAAACCGACGACGCCGCCGTTGATGACTTTCAGCGAGCCATCGGCCTGTTTTTCGGTCTCGTATTTTTTGGCAATATTATAGGCGATGTTGGTGGCCAGCGCGGTCTTGCCCATCGACGGGCGGCCGGCGAGCACGATCAAGTCGGATGCCTGCAAGCCACCCATCTTGCCATCGAGGTCTTTCAGTCCAGTCGATACGCCGGACAGATGCCCATCACGCTGGTAGGCGGCGTTCGCCATGTGGATGGCGTCGGTCAGCGCGTGCCCAAATGTTTGGAAGCCCTGGCCGTACTTGCCGCTTTCGGCGAGTTCGTAAAGGCGGCCCTCGGCTTCCTGGATCTGCGTTTCGGGCGGGAAGTCAACGGGTGAATCATAAGCCGTCGTCACCATCTCTTCGCCGATCATGATCAGCGCGCGCCGGGTCGACAGATCATAGATCGTGCGGCCGTAGTCGGCAGAATTGATGATCGTCGTGGCGTTCGCGGCGAGGCGGCCGAGGTATTGCGGCACCGTCAACGTTTCGTCGATCGGCTCGGCGGTCTCGAAGAACGTGCGCAGGGTGACCGGCGTCGCCTGCTTGCCGGCCTGGATCAACTTGCCGGCGATCTCGAAGATCTGGGCGTGCAGGGGATCGTAGAAATGCGACATGTCGAGGAACGCCGACACGCGATCCATGGCCTCGTTGTTGACGAGGATGGCACCCAGCAGAGCCTGCTCAGCGTCGATATTGTGAGGCGCTTGGCGAAAATCCAGCGGGCCATCGGCGCGGGCCTGGGCTTTCAGCTGGTCCGACAGCAGGACGGGGGTGTTCTGAGAGTTCGGGGCGATCTGGTTCATGGAGGAGGGTTTAAGTGATTCCCTCGCACACAAGGTCCTTCCCGATTGCTCCCCCGAGGTTCATCCCCGTTATGCACACCCGCCAGGAAAAGTTCTGGCGGGTGGCCGAATCACACGAGGCCGAGGTCAAGCGTCTGGCTGATCGCCGGTGCCTGGGGCCGAGCGATAGTCGTCGTCTTCCTTGAACGTCTCGAGCTCCATCTTCTCTTCCTTGATCATCGTCACATCTTCGCCGCGCGACTGCCGGTCGGCTTCGTCCTGTGAACGTGCGACGTTGATCGAAACCTTGACGCTGACTTCTGGGTGCAGAGCGACGGTGGTGCCGTGCAGGCCGAGGGTCTTGATCGGCTGGTCGAGATTGACCTGGCGACGGTCGACCGTGAAACCGCCGGCGGCAATGGCCTCGGCAATATCGCGGGTTGAAACCGAACCGTAAAGCTGGCCGGTGTCGCCCGCTTGCCGAATGGTGACAAAGGTCTTGCCGTTGAGCTTTTCAGCGACGGCCTCGGCTTCTTTTTTCTGCGTCAGGTTGTCGGCTTCGAGATGCACGCGGCGCGTTTCGAACTCGGCCTGATTGTCCTTGGTGGCGCGCAGAGCCTTGCCCTGCGGCAATAGGAAGTTGCGGGCAAAACCGTCCTTGACCTTGACGACGTCGCCCATCTGTCCAAGGCGGCCAATGCGCTGAAGTAGAATGACTTGCATGGTAGTTCTCCTAAAATGATTGAAGTTCGAGTTGTTGAGTTGGAAAATTCAGATCGTACCCGGCGGCGGTGGCTTGCGTCGCAGCGGGGAAAATGGTTCGGCAAGTCCAAGCATCGCAATCGCCGGGCCGCTCAGTACGAAGAACAGCAGTAGCAACGTGTAGGTGCCGCTGAGGATCATCGGTCGCGCCGCGTGGCCGCGGGTCAAATTGTGGATGATGGCAAGGCCGACCAGCATATACGCGACGATGATTGCCGCAGCGAAGCCCGATCCGATCAAGCCGGCGAACCCTGGCAAGAACGTCATTCCGACAGCCACCGCCAACGCGATTGGCATCGTCGGCGGCAGCCGCAACTCGGATAAGTCTGTCCATGGCCGGATCAACCGATCGGACTTGCGAACGACGAGGGCCGCGAGCCACATATTGAGCATCGCGATACACATCCACATGTTTGCGAGCGCGGCGGTAAACATACCGACCAGGACGTTAGCGAGCCCGGTCAATTGCTCCGGCGTGACGCGAGGTGCGGTTGTGGTGCCGGAGGGACTACCGGTTGGCGTTCCGGTTGGTACTGGCGCTTGGGCCGATAGGACGAACACGCGCTCGGCGGTGGCCCGCAGCTGATCACGTAGGTTCTCGACATCGCTGGCGGTCGAAAGTAGCCCGATCGCCGCCAAGGTCCCCGCGATCAATGCGGCGACGGCAACAATGCGCCCGGTCGGATACCATTGAGTTCCGGCTTCGCCATTGGGCGTGGCGACCTCGCGGTTAAGCAACGCCAAGTAAGATAGGATTGCGGTAGGTGCGCCGATCGCAAGAATGTGGAAAATCGCGCCGCGCGTCGTGCCGACCGCGGCGATTGCAATCGGTGCTGCAAACGCGGCCATTGCAGCAGCCCGCCATCCCCATCCCAGGCCCGCGATGGCAACCGGCATTGGCGACAGAAAAAATAGCACGAACAAGCCGAGCACGGTTCCAGTCGACGCAGATGCGAACAGCATCGCCGACACGAGACCAGCACCAAGGCCGATGAGGAGGTTGATTTGCATTCGTCGAGCTGTCCCGCGCCACGGCGGTTAGGAGCGGATCATCGTCCGCTCCAACCATTTTAGGAATCGCCGGCGACTCCGCTGCGCGGAGCCGGCCGCCGGCGACGGTTTCGCTTATTTCAATACGTAGGGCAGGAGGCCCAAGAACCGGCAACGCTTGATCGCGCGTGACAGCTCGCGCTGCTTCTTTGCCGACACAGCGGTAATGCGGCTCGGAACGATCTTGCCGCGCTCGGACACATAACGGCCAAGCGTGCGGACATCCTTATAGTCGATCTTCGGCGCGTTATCACCGGAGAATGGGCAAGTCTTGCGCCGACGATGAAACGGACGGCGCGCTGGGATCTGTTGG
>JANLXZ010000307.1:0-14063 GCA_031365375.1 Hyphomicrobiaceae bacterium
GGATGATCCTGGTTGACGTCGCGATTTCTCCGCTCGATTGTACTGGCTTTCGATATAGGATTTACCACCCACCAGGGCTGCTATGCCGCCCTCGACATCGAGCACCACGACGCTTGCCTGACTGGCTTGAGCCGCTTCACCTTCGCGGTTCAATACCTGTTCCACGGTCGCCTGCGCGCGGCGCTGCAACTTCGTATCGATCGTCGTCTCGACGATAACCTCCGCGTGTCCATTCCCCAGCAACGGTGGCAGGCGCTCTAAGATGAAATCGACCGCGTATTCGATCCCGCTCAGATCCTTGGTCGGCGCTACCGAGGCGAATTTTAGGATGTGCCGGTTGGCAGCCGTCTCGGCTTCGGGCGTGATAAGGTGCGCGGCGAGCATCTTCTTTAAGACGACGCGCGCGCGGGTACGCGCGGCTCCCGGGTTCGTCAGCGGTGAGTATTTCGAGGGCGCTTTGAGTAGACCGGCGATGACAGCGGCTTCGCCAAGCGTCAAAGCGCGCGCAGATTTGTCGAAGTAGCGTTGCGCCGCAGCTTCGATGCCGTAGGCGCCGGCGCCGAAATATACCCGATTGAGGTACAGTTCCATGATGTCGGCTTTGCTGAGCCGCATCTCGAGCCACAGCGCCAACGCCAGTTCTTCAACCTTGCGGCTGAGTGTGCGCTCCGAGTTCAAGAACAGATTTTTTGCGAGCTGCTGTGTCAGTGTCGAGCCGCCTTGTGCGTAGCGGCCCGCCCGAACGTTGGCGAACATTGCTCGCACCAACCCAAAAGGATCGAGGCCGGCGTGCTCATAAAAACGGCGATCTTCGGTCGCGACGACGGCATCGGTGATGTGCCGCGGCAAAAGGTCGAGCGGCATGTAGTCGTGCGCCGCGCCCCGTTCGGCGAGGTTCGATCCATCCAAAGCCAAGATCCGAATGACAGGCGCACGCTCCTTGTGGCGCAGCGACAACGGATCTGGAAAGGTCATCGAATAATGGACGAACAGCAGCCCAGCCGCGGCCGTTGCAACCACTGCCGCGATCGCCGGCGCGATGACGAACAGTTTGAATTTGGTCCGCCAACTCAGCAGGCGGCGCGGCTTTACGTGCGTGGGCACAGCCAACGCGAAGTTGCGCGGGCTGAGATCCAGCCCGTTCTGCTTGTCGGCACGCAAGGGATCCTGCGTTCTCCTGCGCCCAAACGGCCACATATCGCGTGCTGCTCACCCCGGCCACGCCTTGTGCGCTCAACCTGGCACAGGCCGAGTGAGCTTAACGGCACAGCCCTAAAGGTTGAGTTAACCCGTCCGGGTATCGCTGCGCCATAGAAGGCTGTGCAGCCCATCGAGCACGGCCGAAATCACCATGCGCGTCGCGATGGTGAAAAAAGCAAACAGAAGCTGACGTTCTTCCAGCATCAGCTCGATCCAGATATTGTACTTGGCGGATAATCCGGTGTTCGTCAGATACGATTTGAGACTGCGTGCCCATCCCAGCATCATCGACAGGGTCTCGGGTGAATATATACCGACCAACGCCATCGCGATCGCGCCGAATACGAGCGACGAGATCACGCTGCCCGTCGAGAACAAAAACTTATACATCAAGGCTGGCCCCTCGTTGCTAATCTGCTGATAGCTGGCACCTCTGCAAAATTTTGCAGGCGCTCGACCATCAGTATTGTTCGATACTACCAAGAAAAGGTGGCACGTCTTCGACCTTCTTGGAAGCGCATGCAATCAAAACTGATCGCTGGGGGAAGCCAATGAAAAGTCCTGATTTTAAAGTCGTCACAACTGGGTTGCAGTTCCCCGAAGGCCCCGTGGCGATGCCGGACGGTTCCGTCATCCTTGTCGAGATCCGCTCGGCCGGACTCACGCGCGTGGCGCCTGACGGCACTAAGACCACAGTGGCGCAGATGACCGGCGGGCCGAATGGCGCGGCTCTCGGACCGGACGGCAAAATGTTTATTTGCAACAATGGCGGTTTCAGCTGGATGGACGACCCGGAGAACGGCACGCGTCCGACCGGACAAGCCGCCGACTATTCCGGCGGACGCATCGAGCGGGTCGACATCGCCACCGGAAAAATCGACACGCTCTATACCGAGTGCAAAGGTCATCCGTTGCGTGGACCAAATGATCTCGTATTCGACGCGCATGGCGGCTTCTACTTCACCGATCTTGGCAAGACCCGCGCGCGGGATATGGACAGGGGCGGTATCTACTATGGCAAGGCCGACGGAAGCTTGATCAAGGAAATAGCGTTTCCGACCATCACGGCGAACGGCTGCGCGCTGTCGCCCGACGGCAAGATCCTCTATTTCGTCGAAACCGAGTCGGCGCGCCTGTGGGCGATGGATATCATTGCCCCAGGTGAGGTCCGCCGCGAACCGTGGCCCAGTCCGCACGGTGGTCGTCTCGTCGCGCAGGTCGGTGGCGCGTTTCAGCGCTTCGATTCGATGGCAGTGGACTCAGCTGGGAATGCCTGCGTCGCGACTTTGATGAACGGCGGCATCACCATCATCAGCCCGGACGGGAAAAACATCCGCCACCTGCCCTTACCGGACCGCTACACCACCAACATATGCTTTGGCGGCCCGGATTTGCGCACCGCCTATGCGACGCTGTCTGGCCCCGGTCAGCTGGTCTCGTTCGAATGGGAGCGGCCGGGCTTGCGGTTGAATTATCAGGCGTAGATTAGCTCAAAGCCGACCGGCGGCGCGGCGTTGTTCGTAGGTTTTGAGGTTGGCGTAGGCGATCCGATGAAGCATCGGATCGATGCCATAGTGCTCCGCCAGTTTGAGCATGTACCCGACGATATGATCGGCCTCAACCGGTCCTGCGCGTTCAATGTCGCGCAGCATCGATGCCGTGTAAGTCGCGGTCGTGTCGGAAAACATTTTGGTGAAGGTGTCGAGGAAGGCTCGCGCCGGCGGGTAACCGGCTTTCGCCGCGATCGCCGCATTACGGTTGAGCATGTCTTGCATGAGCGCGGTGCCACCGGGCGCGCGTGCGATCTCGCCGACGTTCGCGCGCATCAAGGTCGTCATCGCCGCAAGTGACGATAGGTGCACGAGCTTTTCCCACATCTGATGCGTGATGTTCGGCACCGCGTCCGCCATGACGGAGGTCTTGTCAAATACAGCTTTGAGAGCCAGCGCGCGTTTCGATATTGCGCCGTCCTGCTCGCCGAAGGTGAAGAACCGCCAGTCGTTCAGATGTTTGATCACGCCGTCCGATTGCAGTGTGATACCGATTTTGGCGATGCCGCCGAGCACACGCTCACGACCAAACGCCGTGTTCAATGTGTCCATGTGGGCCATGCCGTTGAGCAGTGGTATCACAGTCGTATCGGCTCCAACGGCGGGGCGGATGGAATTGATCGCGCTTTCAAGATCGTAGGCTTTGCAAGTGAGCAATACGAAGTCGGCGTGCTCCTTGATGTCGCCGTCAGCACGCGTTTTCACGGGAACGGTGAAGTTGCCGTACTGGCTTTCGACACGAAGCCCATCGCGGGCAAGTTGTTGCCGGCGTCCTTCGCGCACTAGGAACGTCACGTCGGCGGCGTTTGCTTCAATAAGACGGCCGGCGAAATAACCACCGATTGCACCAGCACCCAGACAGAGAATCTTCATGTGACGCGTTCCCGTGCGAAAACTGGAAAAGCCCCAACGCAACGCGCCGGGGCCTGAAATCTCATTGATATCGCGCTTGTAGCACTAGCCTCAGATCGAGGCCTTGACCCAGTCTTCGAGCTTCTTTTTCTGCACGAGGGCGCCGACGTTTTGGGCGGCAACCTTGCCATCCTTGAAAATCATCAAAGTCGGCATCGCCTGAATGCGATACTTCATGGTGATCTCAGGATTTTGGTCGACGTCAACCTTCACAACCTTAAGCTTACCCTTCATTTCAGCCGCGACCTGGTCGAGCGCTGGCGCCATAGCCTTGCAGGGGCCGCACCACTCCGCGAAGAAATCGACAAGCACCGGCTCAGCGGACTTCAGGACTTCGGCGTCGAACGTTTTATCGGAAACGGGATGGGCATTGGACATGATCGCTCTCCTAACGAGCTTCGGGCGATGATCGCAGGGGCGAGCACCTCAAATCGTGGATGTTTAAGTAGGCTTGGGTCTGTTACCCGTCAAGGCGAGCTGCGTCGAGCGTCCATAGTTGGGTTGCGTGCGCGTGGAGGATTTCGTCAGGGACCGGCATCAGTCGTGCGCCATCGGTCCAAAGGATCGCCGCCCGCACTGGTTTATCCTTGAATATCTTAGATAAAACAAGGCGATACGAGGCTATTTGATAAAGGTAGGCGGCCGGAATTCCCGACACTTCCAACGGCGGCGGCCGATTGGTTTTGTAGTCTACGATCAGGACTTCGTGATCAGTCTCGACGAGCCGATCGATTTGGCCAGAGATGCGCAATCGCGGCCCTTTACGAATTGGATTCTCGATCTCACCGACAATTGGAACTTCGGCCCGGCTGTTCGATCCGAAAACGGCGGCAAATGCTGGTTCAGCGATCACCGTGAGCGTTTCCAATGCGATACTGGCCTGTGTTCGGGCACTCAAAGTACCGGCGCGCGCTTTGAGGAATGCGGCAGCGGCTCGCTGCCATGTTTCCGACGGCAGCGAGGGGAGATGCTCGAGCAACGCATGCGTGAGTGTGCCGCGCAGAAAACGGTCACCGTTGGCCAACTTCAACGGTGATGGCGAACCGATATCGGCGGCACTCGGAGATGCTTTTGGTGTGTCGTGCAACTCAATTAATTCGCCGGCATCGTCGGTATCCAACGGCGCGAGGCGGGATGGTGCAAGCGGCATGACGAGGCTGTACTCGCGCGGTGCTGATCGCCGTGCCCAAGCGGGCAAGGCTTGATGGCCGCCGTGCTCGATCGCCACATGCCGCGCTGTGTCATGCGCTCCGGTTTGCACCGACTCGTAGCGAAGGACCGCGCCCCCGTCCGTTGCCGTGGCGGGCGTCAAGACATCGCCTAAACCTTCGCCGATCAAATCGTACCAGCAATCGCTTGGCCGTTTATTCTTGGTCTCGAAGCTTGCCACATAGAGCCGGTCACGCGCCCTCGTCAGGGCAACATAAAGGAGACGCCGATGCTCTTCTTCCTCGGCACGTTTCGCGATGTCTTGGCCATCGGCGATTGTACCGAGTGTGGTCGCACCCTTGATTGTCCAAACGAGCGGCGCTGCGGTTTCGGTCGGCAAGGCGGTGGCTGAAATGGTGACGAGTTTCGCCCGCTGCTTCTTGGCACCAGGCGAGCAGGTGTCGGGCAGAAACACGATCGGCGCTTCGAGGCCTTTGGCGCCGTGCACGGTCATCACGCGGACTTCGTTGCGCGTTTGCTCCATGTCGCGCTTGATCTCGTGAATGCCACCGCGAAGCCAGGTAAGGAAGCCTAGCATCGAAGGTGGTGCTTGTTCGTCGTAGCCAATCGCCCGATTTAGAAACTCGTCGATCGGATCGGCGGCATCAGGACCAAGTCGTTGCAAAAGTTTCGCACGCGCACCGTCGCTGTCGAGGATTTTGGCGAAGAACTCGAACGGCGGCGTGAAGTCGGCATCGGCGCGCCAACGCTTCAATGTTTCCGCAGCGGGCTTGAACCGGTCATCCATTTTGGCCCGGTCGATTACAGCGCTCCAAAGCGTACCTTTTCGTTCAGGTGCGATCCGCATGAGGTCGTCATCATCGAGATTGAAGAACGGCGACTTGAGCACTGTTGCCAGCGCCAGATCGTCTTCCGGCAGTGTGAGAAAGTCGCCGAGCGCCATCAGATCCTGCACCGCGATCTGATCGGTGAGGCGCATGCGATCGGCACCGGCGACGGCGATGCCGCGCGCCTTCAAGGCCGCCACCATCGACGGCGCAAACGGACGCCGATTGCGCACCAGGATGATGATGTCGCGCGGTTGAATTGGCCGGTTTTCGGATGTGAGCTTTTCGCCGGTCTTCAGCCAGGTATCGATGGTCGAGGCAATACGCTGAGCAACGCGCGTGGCCGGTGCTTTGGCCATGGTATCGCCAAGTGGTGACCAGGGATCGGCGGCATCGTCGTCGGCCGGTCGTTCGGCCGGCCACACTTCGATCAGGCCGGCATGTCCCTGCCGCAGCGCGACGTGGCGCACAGCGGCGGCCTCGCTCGTGACGCCGCGGCCGCGGGCCGCGTCGCCGAAGATGCGATCGACCGCGTCGAGCAGCGGCACCACCGAGCGAAATGAAAGCTGCAATGGCAGGCGCCGCCAATCTTGGCCGGCTGCCAACGTGATCGCCTCGAACCGCACACCGGTCGCGGCGAACATTTTCGGTGCGGCGCCCTGGAAACTGTAAATCGATTGCTTTTCGTCGCCAACGGCGAACAGCGTGCGCAATCGATCGGCGCTGCGCGTGCCGCAATCGGCGAAGAACTCGGTCGCGAGCGATTCGATGATCGACCACTGCACGGGGCTCGTATCCTGCGCTTCGTCGACGAGAATATGGTCAAGCCCACCGTCGAGCTTGAACAGAACCCAGGCGGTCGCATCTCCGCCCGCAAGCAGGGCTGCGGTTTGCCGGATCAAGTCATCGAAATCGAGGGCTGCACGCTGCGCCTTTGCTGCGTTGAACCGTTGCAGCACGTCACTGCCGAGCCGGATGAGTGCGATCGTCGCGTCGATGACCTTTAGCGCGCGCCGCTTGGTCTCCAAAGCCAGGAAACGGCTCGCGCGCTGATCAATCATCTCCGCGAGTTCGGGATTGGCGGTGCAAAGTTTCTTCGTGAGATGACGTTTGCGTATCGCTCCCTTATCGATCAGAAACAAGCATCCAAGCGCCTGAATGCGCAGGTCGACTGAAGGTGCACTCAAAACCTCAGTAACGCGCTCGGCAGCTTCCAGATCACTTGGCGATCCACCTTCGAGAACACCGCGCAGGTGTTTGAGTTCGGCATCGGACAATAAGGATGCCTGCTCCCGCCCTATGGACCGCGCATCGTCATCGGACGAAAGCGCAAACTGCGAGCGATACAATGCTTCTGCTTCGGCAAGCTCTTCAGCATTGCCGCGCGCATCGAGGCGAAGCATCTGCTCGAGCCAGACAGGCTGTCTGATCGCCTCTGTCAGGATTTCGTCGAAACTATCGCCCGACGCATGTGTGATGGCTGTTTCGAGAGCCTGAGCTATATCAGATTTGCGATCCCGCGTGGCAGACATCAACATGCTGTCTACGGATTCGCGCATCAATATACGCGCCATCTCATCATCTAGAATTTGAAAGCCGGGAGGTACGCCGGCCTCCAACGGAAAACGTTGGAGGAGCTGCTCACAAAAAGCGTGGATCGTCTGAACCTTGAGACCACCTGGCGTTTCAATGGCCGCCGCAAATAAACGCCGCGCCCGCTCGCTTTCCATTTTATCGGCATCGCGTCCGAGCAGTGTCTTCAACAATGCACGGAGTTCAGCCGCGGAGGCGGTCGCCCATTTCGATAAATCGGCGAACACCCGCGATGCCATCTCTGCCGCCGCAGCCTTGGTGTAAGTCAAGCAAAGGATGCGTTGCGGTTCGACACCCTTCAAGAGCAAGCGCAGAACACGCATTTTGAGGACGTGCGTTTTGCCGGCGCCGGCGTTGGCCGAAACCCAAGCCGATACCGAGGGGTCGGATGCGCAGCCTTGCGCCCGCTCGGTTTCCTGGAGGAGCAATACAGCAGTGCTCATCGCTCAGCCCTCCTCTTCGTCACTGGACGTATCGGCTGACCATTCGGCCACGCGCGCCAGATGAGAAAAATCGTCGTAGTCGTAATTGAAGCCGGGGCGGCGCACCGCGGCATAGGGTGTGTCGACATTGTCGAACACGGCGATCAATCGTTCGAGGCCAGCGCGCGCTTGTGCTGCAAGGACGGTCACGCTTTGCGTTTTGATCGGGGTCACGTTGCCAGGTGGTTCACCCCCGCTCGCCGAGATGTACCGCAGGCCAGCAACTGGCTTGGCGTCGAGATGCATGAAGCCACCGGCCGCCGCAATCGCGGCCTCGAGGGACAATTGCGGCGCTTCACCCTTCGCGGCTTTAGATGCGAGCGTTTTCAGATGTGCGCCAGTCTTGTAGTCGGTAATTGTCAGGTGATCGCTGGCGACGTCAATTCGGTCGGCCCGCGCTTTGAGCGTAAACGGCCCGGCTGGAGCCTCGAACACGATCGAGCCGGAAATTTCCGCCAATGTGCGTTGCAACCGTTCGCGTCGTCCGGGCTCGGTAACCGCGAACCAATCGGCGAACCTTTCGAAGCGCGGAATCCAGAAGGCGGCAACCCTGGGGTCGGCGGCATAGTCCTTAAGGACACTGTTGGCGAGTGCCAACAGCTCGGCGCGAATGTCTGCTGGCAGGCTTGTCGGATGGTGCGCGGCAAACCGGCCAAGCGCATCGTGAATGATGCTGCCGCGCAAACTCGCGTCCGGCGGCAAGCCGAGGCCCGGCATCGGATCTAGTTTCAGGATGCGGGCGGCAAAGATCGCGTAGGGATTTGCCATCAGCGTTTCGACATCGCTGACGCTGAGTTGCCGCGGGCGCAGTGTGATCGGCGGACGCGGGGCCGGCGCCTCGATGCGAATTGGATCGACAACAGCATCGCGCGTCTGCGCCCACTGCCGCCACGGTTTGCCGGGATTCAGCGCGCTGCTCAGACCAGCACCATCGAGGAGCGCGTTGAGCCGCAGCAGCCAACGCGACGGCACAGTTGGGACGCCGTCGATCTTCTGCGCGCGCGTGATGTGGACAGTCGCCGCACCAAACAACATCGAGACATCGTGCGCAGCGTAGCCAATCGCTTCCTCAGGGCTCGGTAAACCCATCTGTTCGCGCATCGGGCGGTTGAGCCAAGGGCCGGGGTCGGCCGCCTGCGGCCACGTTCCCTCGTTCAGTGAACCCAAAATCAAGACATCAGGTTGCTGGAGGCGCGCCTCGAACGGTCCCCAGATCGACAGACGAGGATGAACCGGAATACGCGAACGCACGGTCTCGCCAACGAGCAGTCCGCGATAAAAGTCGGCGTAGTCGGTGGCGGCAATGTCCGGTGCGGGAAGATTGTCGTCGAGCAGGCTGGTGAAGAACATCGATGCCGCTTGACCAGCTTCGCCACGCCACAGAACCGGGTCCGGCGTCTCTTCGGGCAATCGCGACAACGCTTCGGCAGCCGCCACATGGGCGCGGACGAGCGCGCAGAGGGGCTGCGGCTCACGCATGTCGAACACGATTTGCAGCGGCTCGAAAGCTGCGCGCAATCGCTGGATCAAATCGCGCGCGGCGTTCCAATCTTCGGTCCACAAACGCTTGACGGCTTTCTCCCGGCGGCGGCCGCTTTCGGCTTCCTGTGCGGCTCGTTCGAGTGCGGTATCGACGCCATCGAGACCGCGTCCGAAATAGAGCGTGCGGAAGGCGGCAATCTCGAGCGCCCGGGCGGCGCGGCGCGCATCGAACGCGGCTAAACCAAGCCGGGTAAGCGGGTGTTTCAGGAGGGTCATCAGCTTTGCCGGCTCGAAGTGTGAAGCGGCGGCGTCGATCACGAGATCAAGGAAGGTTCCCGGAACAGTCTTGGCGAACGGCCGGCCAGCTGAATCGTCGACCCGGATGCCCCAGGATTCAAGTCGTGTCGCGACGCGTCGTGCCAGTAGTCGATCCGGCGAAACCAATGCTGCCGTGCGGCCTGGCGTTTCGGCGGCTTCGCGTAGAATGAGGGCGACCGCCTCGGCCTCTTCTTGCGCGTTGGCGAGCTCGATCACGGACACTCCCTCTAAGCCGGCCACTAATGTTTTGGTGTCGGTGCCCGCCGTGAATTCGTGCCACTTGTCGGTGGTCGATGCGGGGCGCATCGCCTCGGTGACGATCGCCGCGCGCAACCGGCCTTCGGTCGAGGGGTCCGCCCCGGTGAGAATTGCGACCCGTTCACGCGCTAAGCCGAGCGCTGCGAGCAAGTTAGCCAAGCCGAACTGTGGATGTTCGGGATGATTGGGGATCGCAGCCCAGCTGGTATCGTCGAGCGACTGATCGAGGCCCGGCAGCACGATCGCGCCACGAGGGAGCCCTGCGACGACGCGCATTAATTCAGCCGAAGCCGGGATGCTGCCGGTGACGCCGGCAACGATAATCGGGTGCAGCGGGGGATGCGCTGCGAGCCGCGCGGCCTCAGCCCGGATCAATCGATTGCGGCGATCGGAGGGAGACAGCAATCCGCGCTCGGCGAGGTGCGTTGGCCACCACTCGCGCACGATTTGCAGGAACTGCAGTGTCTTTTGCCAGTGCTCGGAGAAACCTTCCGGCACGAGATCGACCATGGCGTCCAAGCTGACGCCTTCGGTCTCGATACCGTCCATGAGACGCGCGAGTTCCGCGGCCAACCGGGCTGCTTGCGCTGGCGTAGAACCACCAAGGCTGAGGGTCTGGGCGTCCTCCGAGGCAGCCCGCAAGGCTTTTGACCAGCGCATCACCAGATTGGTTAGGACCAACCGCCGTTCGATCTGGCTGACGGCCGGGGCGATATCGGCAGCACCCAGGCTGTCCAGGCTTGCGAAGCCCGTGAGCAGCGTCAAATCTTCGTCGCCCTCGGCAATTGGCTTGATGCGTGGCAGCAGCATCGCCCGCGTGCCGGGCGTGCGTTTTGCTGATGCCCGCAGAAACGCATCCTGGAATGCACGGGCGGCGCGCCGCGTCGGCAATAGCAAAGTCCAACCGGCGAGTTCGAGCGGACTGGGAACAGCACCACCGGCACGCGGCAGATTTCCTTCCAGAATTGCCTCAGCGAGACAATCGAGGAACGCGCGGCCTGGCGGAACCGTGAAGATGGCGTTAGTTGCCATGCGGCTCATCGATCAGGCGCTCGGCCGCCGTCACCGCTTCGGGCGTCCCGATATGCATCCAAGTGCCATCAAGTCGAACGCCGTAAAGTCGTTCTTTTTCGATGGCGTGATCCCACAATTGATTGAGCGAAAAGGCGCCGCTGGGTGCATTCTTGAACGCGCGCGGATGCGCGATTGATACGCCGGTGAACGCGAAGGGCGCCATGACCCGTTCCTCGCGACGCACCAAAAGCCCGTCGGGTCCCATGTTGAAATCGCCAAGGCCGTCATAGCCGACGCTCCATGAAGCGAGAGAGACGAGTAGCAGAAAGTCCATCCGTTCACCGTCCCAGGCATCGCATAGCCGGGCAAGGTTGGTGCCGACGCCTTCGAGCCAGGTCGAATCCGAATTATGAATAAGGAACGGACCTGAGCCGAGTTTCGGCAAAGCCCGAACTACGGCGCCGCCGGTGTCCAACAGCGCATCGCGTTCGTCCGAAAGAATGACCTGCGGCCGCTCGCGTGTGGCGACGTGGCTGGCAATTTTATCGGCCATGTAGTGGACGTTGACGACGGCGCGGCCGATCCCCGCTTCTCCGATACGATCCAAGGCGTGGTCGATCAGGGCGCGGCCTTTTATCTCGACCAGTGGTTTCGGCAAGTGGTCGGTTAGCGGGCGCATGCGCTTTCCCATGCCGGCTGCGAGCACCATCGCGGCCTCTGGGCGCCAGCCAGTCTTACGCTTCGATTCTGCGGCGCTTGCGGTCATTGCCGGTTAAATTCCGATGATTGTTGCGGCCGGATGGCTAAACGGACACGTAGACGTCTCACGGCATCACGACACGCCTGCGAAGGGCGGTGGGGAAAAACTGATCATACCAAATTGCGAGCTGCTGCAACTCCGGATGTTGCAGGTTTCGTTCGAGATATCCCCAGTTGCGCCTTATATGACGCAGATAGTCGGGCTTGCCATCACGCCGCAGCAATCGCACGAACAGGCCGAGCAGCCGCGTCGCGCGCAGCGCACCGTAAGCAGCATAAGCAGCTCTGAACGAGGCTTCATCAAAATCGGGATGCCTGCTCATCTGCGAAACGTAGCGGGCGAGAAGCATCTCCTCGAGTTCGAACGGCACATCGACGCGAGCATCCTGTAGCAGCGACATCACATCGTGCGCCCACGGCCCGGCAATCGCATCCTGGAAGTCGATCACGCCGACGCGGGCAATGCCGTTGCGTTTCGGCAACCAAAGCAGGTTCGGCGAATGCACATCACGCAAGATCCAGCCTTGCGGCTGAGCGAGCACATCCTTGATCACCGGCCGCCATAAGCTTTCGAATGCCTCGCGGACACTGGCCGGTATGTTCGAGCCGTGAATTTCCGGCCAATACCAGTCCGCTAACAACGCGACCTCGATGCCCAGGATCGTCGCGTCGAGAGGGGCAAGGGTGTGCGTGCCGGCCGATGGATCTCCCGGCACCACCGGCATCGACACCGGTAGATCGGCCAGGCGGAAAGCGGCAAG
This sequence comes from Hyphomicrobiaceae bacterium, assembly GCA_031365375.1. GTDB lineage: Bacteria > Pseudomonadota > Alphaproteobacteria > Rhizobiales > Hyphomicrobiaceae > JAKFWF01. The sequence goes on from JANLXZ010000307.1 coordinate 12,327, forward strand.
CATGTCGATGGCGGCCGTCCACAGTTCCGCTTGCTGCGCGCCACCGTCTGCTTGGCGGCTGTACACGCGATCACCGAGGTCTTCGATCAGCAGGAGTCCGGCGTCCAAATCCTGTGCGAAGATCAGAGGTGCGGATAAACCCGCTGACCGCAGCGCATGATCGACCGCGACGAACGGCTTCACATCCTCGGCGAGGTGGGCGATCCGGCTGTACGGTTTGCCATCGCGAATGATCGGCCCGTCTGGCTGGCGCGGCGAATCCATGAGGATAGCCTTATCACCTTCGCCCGCCTGCTTCAGTCGTGCGTAACGCCGCGCCGAGGCGTCGCCTTGCAAGTACGAGATGTGTGCGTTGGTCCATCCTGAGTGCGTGATAAAATCATTAAGTAATCGCAGGCGATCCAACCGCGCCACCATCGTGCCCGCTGGGTCGAGTTTCAGCGATCGCGTCGCATCGGACTGGGTTTCGGAAAACGCGACATCGAGACGGTTGCCAACCCGCACTTCGCCCAGGCGGTCGGGCCATTCGATGACGCGAATGACGTTGCAGCCCGCATCGCTGAGCCCTATCTCTTCGAGGTCCTCCGGACCTTTCAGCCGATAGAGATCGAAGTGCTCGATTCGGCCGCGGTCGCAGTCGTAGGTCTGCACGAGTGAGAATGTTGGACTAACGACTTCGGTCGCCTCATCTCCGGCAAAGGCGCGGATCAATGCGCGCGCAAATGTCGTCTTACCGGCTCCCAGATCGCCATGCAGAGCGACAATGTCGCCGCCGCTGAGGCTCAGAGCCAAAAGCTGCGCAATGCGAACCATCGACACTTCATCGAGGTTCGGGAGGTGCCAGTGATCGGGGGCGGATCTTTTGTGTTGCATGCGAGCGCGACCGAACATGTCGGATGTGGTGGCGTCAAGCCCGCTTCACGATATCGTCCACCGATGCGCGAACCGTGCCGTGCTCCGGGAAGCGGACGGTGATGCGCGTCCCCCGGCCAGAATCGCTGTCCAGTGTCATGTCGCCGGCATGTAATTCGACCAGGCTCTTTACAACAGGAAGACCCAAGCCCGCACCGCGGTGATTGGAGCCGTGACTGTGACTTTCGAACCGCTGGAACACGCGCGCCTGTTGATCCTTCGGGATCCCGACGCCCTGATCTTCGATCATGAATGTCATCATACGGCGCTCGCGCCAGCACGAAAGATGAACCGTATCGCCTGGACGGGAGAAGCCGACCGCATTTGATAGCAGATTATATAACACTTGTCGTACACGCGCTTCATCGCCGATGAACGTCGAGGCATCGTCGGCAACCGCGATATCGAGGGTGAGGCGCGCGTGCCCGGCGCGTTCGCGCACGCCTTCGATTGCGGCATCGATGACTTCGCGAACATCGACCGGGCCGAGCTTCAATTCCAAACCGCCGGCATCAATCGTCGCTAGGTCGAGAATGTCGTCTATGATCGAGAGCAGTGTTTTCGACGATCCGGTAATGTCGCCCAGATATTCGCGCTGCTTTTCGTTGAGCGGGCCTGTGCGTGGCGTACTCAATAGTTCGCCGAAGCCAATAATATTCGTGAGCGGAGTGCGTAGCTCGTATGACACGTGGCTGATGAATTGGCTTTTGAGGCGGTCGGCTGCAATCAACGCTTCGTTACGTTCGATCAGCGCGCGTTCATAGCGCTTGGCATCGGTGACATCGGCGAATGTCAAGAGTGTTGCCCCATCCGGCAGCGGCGTCA
>JANLXZ010000314.1:0-3437 GCA_031365375.1 Hyphomicrobiaceae bacterium
TTCGGATCCTGCGCGATCAACATGCCGATTTCGAGCCACTGCTTTTGACCGTGCGACAGCGCTCCAGCGTCACGCGACCGGTGCGCATCGAGACGAATGGTGTTGAGGATCTGATCAATCCGCGAGGCGTCGTGCGAATTGCGCTTCCAGAACAGATTAGCCGCGACCCGCCGGTTGTTCTTCAGCGCCAGCAACAGATTGTCCTCAACCGTATGCTGCTCGAATACGGTCGGTTTCTGAAACTTGCGGCCAATCCCTAGATTGGCGATTGCGGCTTCATCGAGCTTCGTCAGATCGACAGTTCGATCGAACAAAACTTCTCCATCGTCAGGACGGGTCTTGCCTGTGATGACGTCCATCATCGTCGTTTTGCCAGCGCCGTTCGGGCCGATGATCGCGCGCATCTCGCCGGGGCGAATGTCGAGCGATAATCCGTTCAGCGCGCGGAAGCCATCGAAGGAAACTTCGACGCCGGAAAGATAAAGCAGGGAGTGAGTGACGTCGGTCATTTCAGTGCCGCTTCCGACTCCGCTGCGCGGAGCCGGCCGGAAGCGGTAGTGCGCTCCCGCCAATCCGCGTAGGCGCCGATGATTCCCTTCGGCAGGTAGATCGTCACCAGCACAAACAATAATCCAAGCGCAAACAGCCAGTATGGCGCGAGGATGCCGCTGGTGAATGTGGTCTTGGCGTAGTTGACGAGAATTGCGCCGAGGGCCGCGCCGACCAGCGTTCCGCGTCCGCCAACCGCAACCCAGATCACCACCTCGATCGAATTGGCTGGTTGGAATTCGCTCGGATTGATGATGCCGACTTGCGGCACGTAAAGCGCGCCCGCGACGCCTGCCATGCAGGCCGACAATGTGAATAGAAACGTCTTGTAGGCATCGACCCGGTAGCCGATGAAGCGCGTGCGGCTTTCCGCATCGCGGATCGCGACCAACACCTTGCCAAGCTTGGATGTGACGACGTAGCGGGCGATCACATAGGCGATCATCAGCATGACGGCGCTCAACGAAAACAATGTCGCGCGCGTGCCCGGTGCCTGCACGTTATAGCCGAGGATATCCTTGAAGTCGGTCAAACCGTTGTTGCCGCCGAACCCCATGTCGTTGCGGAAGAACGCGAGCCACAGCGCATAGGTCAGCATCTGCGTGATAATCGAGAGGTACACGCCGGTCACGCGCGAGCGGAAGGCGAACCAGCCGAACACGAACGCCAGAATGCCCGGCGCCAGAAGTACCATTATCATTGCGAACGGAAACATGTCGAAGCCCCACCAGTACCAGGGCATTTCCTTCCAGTTGAGGAACACCATGAAGTCTGGCAGCAGCGGATTTGCGTACACTCCGCGGGCGCCGATCTGGCGCATCAGATACATGCCCATGGCGTAGCCGCCGAGCGCAAAAAACGCGCCATGGCCAAGGCTCAAGATGCCCGCATAGCCCCAAATCAGATCGAGCGAAAGCGCCAGGATCGCGAAGCATAAATACTTGCCCCACAGCGCCACGCTCGAGGTCGAGATATGGAAGAACGACGATGGCGGAAATACCAGATGGCCGAAAGGCACGACGACGGCGGCGATCGCCAGCAATCCGAGAAAGATCGCGCCGCGCCGGTCGCCATCGATGAGCGAGCGCCAAATCATGCCTCCACCGCCCGGCCCTTGAGCGCGAACATCCCGCGCGGGCGCTTTTGGATAAACATGATCACGGCGACGAGCAGGATGATTTTGCCCAGCACGGCACCGGCAAATGGCTCGAGCAGCTTGTTGGCAATGCCGAGCGACATTGCGCCGACGAGCGTGCCCCACAAATTGCCGACGCCGCCAAACACGACGACGAGAAAACTATCGACGATGTAGCTCTGCCCCAGGTTCGGTGACACGTTGTCGATCTGGCTGAGCGCCACGCCAGCCAATCCCGCAATGCCGGAGCCCAGGCCAAAGGTCAGCGCGTCAACCCGGGCGGTCGGAATGCCCATCGAACTACCCATCCGCCGGTTTTGTGTGACCGCCCGCATGTGCAGGCCGAACGCCGTGTACTTCAACGCCATCAGCAAACCGGCGAAAATCGTCGCCGCGAACACGATGATCCAAAGCCGGTTCCAGGTGATGACGAGTTCGCCGATGTTGAAGGAGCCTGACATGAAATTGGGCGCGCCGACTTCGCGGTTGGTCGGGCCGAACCACGTGCGCACCGCTTGCTGGAGGATGAGGCTGATGCCCCAGGTCGCCAGCAGCGTTTCAAGGGGGCGTCCGTAGAGAAAGCGGATGACGCTACGCTCGATGGCGATGCCGATCGCGCCGGCCACCAGAAATGCCAAAGGCACTGCAAAGATCAGTGAATAGTCGAACAGGCCGGGAAACCTCGTGCGGATAATTTCCTGTACGGCGAAGGTCGTGTAGGCACCGATCATCACCATCTCGCCGTGCGCCATGTTGATCACGCCCATCACACCGAAGGTGATGGCAAGTCCGATCGCCGCCAGGAGCAGTACCGATCCCAACGACAGCCCGTACCAAAGGTTCTGGGCGATACGCCACACTGCGAGGCGACTTTCGATTTCGACGACGGCGCGGGTGGCTGCCTCCTTGAGCGCGGGTGATGCATCGGCACTAACGTTTTGCAACGCGGCGATCGCGGTCTGGTTCGCGCGCTTTTGCAGCACGGTGATTGCCGCAATGCGCGTGATCTCGGGCGCGTCCTTATTGCCAATCAAGATCACCGCGCGAGCTGATTCAAGTTCGAGCCGCACTTTGGGATCGGATTCCTTGGCGAGCGCAGCCTCCACCTGGTCGAACTTGCTCGCGTCCTGCGATTTGAAAATCGATTGCGCGGCTTCCAGGCGTTTTACCGGATCGGGCGAGAGCAATGTCATGGCGCCGAGCGCGGCTTGGACGACGGTGCGAACCCGATTGTTGAGGCGCACGGGTGAGAGGTCGGCTGGCGCCGATGCAATGATTGCGCCGGTGGCCGCGTCGGAAATCTTTCCGTCCTTCGCCCTGATCGCAACGATCTTTTCTGCTGTGGAAAATTGAAGGCGGCCGTCGGCGAGCGCCTCAAGGATGGCGGAAGCGGCAACCTCGCCCGAGGCTGCGATTTCGCCGATGGCGGTAACCGTGTCGCCGTAACTGTCGGCCAGCAACCGGGCCAGCGGCGCGTCGAGTTTGGCGGCGTGCACGGGCGCTATTGTGGCGATCATTGCGCAGAAGACCCAAAGGAATGTCGCGAGGCTGCGCATTTGTCTCGTCTTATCGATTGCTTTCGGTGTCATTCGCAAAGCGGGCGGCACACTGCAACAGCATGCCGCCCGCAGATAAAAGCTTAGGTCTCCAGTATGGCACGGGAGTCGACGAGCGGACTACGTCGAAGGCAGGCACGGATTAAGGTGGAGACGCCTACTTGCCCTCTCCCCGCATTCGAGAGAGAGGCGGACCG
>JANLXZ010000347.1:0-3174 GCA_031365375.1 Hyphomicrobiaceae bacterium
CGCGGCGCCCGCAGCACTGCCGCCGTCGGCCCCTCCTCGATCAGCCGGCCAGCGTACATCACAAGCAACCGGCTCGCGATCGAGGACACAGTGGCGAGGTCGTGACTGATCCAGATCAGCGCCGTTCCCGACTGCTGCACCAGCGCCCGCATCTCAGTCAGGATCTGCGCCTGAATTGAAACGTCAAGCGCGGTTGTGGGCTCGTCGCAAACGATGAGCGCTGGCCGGTTAAGCAACGCTATGGCAATCGCAACGCGCTGGCGCATGCCGCCGGAAAACTGGTGCGGATAAGCGTCGAGCCGACGCGCTGCATCGGGGATGCCGACAATCGTCAAAACCTCGATCGCCCTCGCCTTACCCGCTGCCGGCGACACCCGCTCGTGGGCGGCAAGCGCAAGTTGCATCTGTGTGCCGATGCTTAGCACCGGATTGAGAGTGGTCGATGGATCCTGGAACACCATCGCCATGCGCCGGCCGCGCAAGGTTCGCAGTGTCTCGCGATCGGCGCCGACCAGTTGCCGGCCGTCGAGTTTCACCGAACCTGAAACGATCTTGCCTGGCGGATCGATCAAGCCCAGGATCGAAAACCCGGTGACGCTCTTGCCCGAACCGGATTCGCCGACGAGCCCGACCACCTCGCCGGCCGCGACGTCGAACGAGACGCCATCCACCGCCTTGACGACACCGGCGCGGGTGTCGAAGTGAGTGACGAGATCGCGAACCTGGAGCAAGGGCACGCTCATCGCCGCAGCCTCGGGTTCAACTGGTCGCGCACCTGATCGCCGACGAGATTGATGGCGACGATGAGGATGATCAGCGCCACGCCAGGATAAATCGAGATCCAGTAACGGCCCGACAGCATGTACTGAAAGCCGTTGGCGATCAGCGAGCCGAGCGACGGCTCGGTGACCGGTAGTCCGAGCCCCAGGAACGACAGCGTCGCCTCCAGAGCAATCGAATTCGCGACTTGAACGGTCGCCACGACGATCAGCGGCGGTAGGCAATTGGGGAGAATGTGGCGGAAGATCACGCGCGATGCTTTTAGCGGTGTCGACAGGGCGGCCTCGACATAGTCCTTGGTGCGTTCCGTCGAGGCAGCACCGTGGGCGGTGCGGGCGAAATAGGCGTACTGCGCCGTCACCAGCGCCGCGATGAGTTGCCATTTTCCCTGACCAAGCAGCGCTGCTAGCACCAGCGCCAGCAGGATCGCCGGGAAAGACAGCTGCAGATCGATCACCCGCATAATGAGCGCCTCGATGCGCCCCCCGAAGAACGCGGCCAGACAGCCGAGCGTCGCGCCGATGACGAAGGCGATCGAGCCGGCCATGAGGCCGACCTGAAGCGAAATGCGCAGGCCGTAAAGGATCGCCGACCATAGGTCACGCCCTTGCGCATCGGTGCCGAGCCAATGGGTAAAGCCACCGCTGCCGACGTAGCCAGGTGGACGGCGCGCATCGCCGAGCACGAGCTTCGATAGGTCATAGGGGTTTTGCGGCGCGACCAAGGGCGCCAGAAGCGCCAATAAGACGACGGCGACGACTGCAACAAGCGCCGCAAGCGCGATCCGGCTTTCGCGGAATTCATCCCAGAAACGCGCGACAGGCGAGGCCCGGTCGATCATGCCCGCCGTGCCCGCAGTCTCGGGTCAAGCCCAGCATAGGCGATGTCGACGAGGAAGTTGATCATGATGAAGACAAGGGCCACCAACATCAAGTAGGCGACCATCACCGGCCGGTCGAGGGAGGAGATCGAGTCGATGATTAGCTTGCCGATCCCGGGCCAGGAAAAAATTGTTTCCGTTACCACCGCAAACGCCAGTGTCGAGCCAAACTCCAAACCGAACACGGTGACGATTGGGATGGCGATCAGCCTTAGAACGTGACGGCGCAGAATGGTCCACTCGCTTATCCCTGCGGCGCGCGCGAACTTCACCGTGTCGGACGGCATGATCTCACGCGTGCCAGCCCGGGCGAGGCGCACCATCATCGCGAACTTGAACAGCGACAGATTGAGCGCCGGCAGAGCCAAATGCCGCCAGCCATTGCCGGTAAGAAAGCTCCACTCGATACCGAACAGCCGCGCCGTCTCACCGCGCCCGCCCGCTGGGAGCCAGCCGAGCGTTACCGCGAACGTGAAGATCAGCACCAGCCCGATCCAGAACGTCGGCACCGAGAAGCCGAGCACGGAGAACGCCATGATCGACTTGGATACAATGCTGTTCGGCTTGTAGCCCGCATACATACCCAGAGGCACGCCGAGTAGGGTCGCGCCCATCACTGCGACGACGGTCAGTTCCAATGTCGCCGGTAGGCGCGAAAAGATCAGGTCCAGCACCGGCATATTGAAAATGAAAGAGCGACCGAAGTCGCCCGCCAGCAAGCGACCGAGAAACGCGCCGTACTGCCGCCAGAGCGGCTGGTCGAGGCCGTACGCTCTGATGGTTTGTTCCCGGATTTGCTGCGTTGCGTCCGGCGAAAGCAGCACGTCGATCGGATTGCCGACCGCATGGACACCGATAAATACCAGCATCGAGATGACAAGCATCACCACCAGAGCTTGCAGCAATCGCTGGATCACGAAACCGAGCATCAGGCCCAGCCATCGGCAATCGTCGCGCGGGTCTCGTCGACCGCCACCTGCCAAATTGCCAGCATGTCAGCGTCGCTGCGCTGATAGAGGCCGCCGTAATTACCGTCGCCCAGCAGCTCCTTTTTCTTCACGGGGTCGACCTGCTGGAACTGGTCCATCCGCATCATCGGTTTTTGCGTTGCTGGCATGGCGACGTTGGCAAGCCGGGTCCACGGGAAGTTCTCCATCCAGGAGGCGTGCGACGCGATCGTGTCAATCTCCTGAACCTTGGCGAACGTCTTCGGCGCATTCCACCAATTGTGCCATTTGACTTGGGCTCCGCGATGCCGGTCGAGCCATTCGAGCACCGCACCGTGGGCCGGCGAGTTGCCGCCGTGACCATTGACGATAATGATGCGCTTGAAGCCCGACCGCGCGATGCCGTCAGAACGTCCCTGATCACCGCGCAGTAGGTCGCCATCTTAAGCGTGACCGTGCCGGGATACTCGACGAAGTTGGGCGTCAGGCCATAGCTCAGCACCGGGAACACCGGAACTGCCACCGGCTCCGCAGCCTCTAGCGCCACCCGCTCGGCGAGTATCGCGT
>JANLXZ010000425.1:0-2532 GCA_031365375.1 Hyphomicrobiaceae bacterium
CGTTTCGCCAGCCGCTTCTCGATCGCCTCCTGCCGCTCGATCAGCCAGTCCATCGCATCGTAGAGTTCGTCTTCGTGAGCCTCCGCCACGCCCAGGTCATCCGCCAGCGTCGTGACAGCCCACGCCTGCGACATGGCGAGCTTGCTGGCTTGCGGCGCGATGATCCGCCCCGCAACCATCGCTACGACGAGATCGCGTTCGCGCGATCGCCGGGCATCGATCAGCGCGTCGAAACCCAGCCGCCGCATCGCCGTCGTGACGGCTTCGACGTGGCCGTGGTGCGCGGAGCGGATCACCTCCAGGCCGTCGGCGACGGCGACGCGCTTTCCCTCGCGCACGCTTTCGCGCAGCAGATACGCCGGCCGCGATTTTCGATTGGGATCGTGTCGATGTGCATGACACATGAAATCACGATTTGGCCAGCTCACAGAATGAGTCATTGCGCCGCATACATGACTACAATTCGGTCACGCAAAATCCGTCAAAAACAGCATAACTCGTTGCCATGTTGGTCTATTCCGGAAAATGTTCACCATTCAGGCCGGGGAACTTCGGGTTAAATACGAGGAGGTTTATCTGAAGGCCTACGACGATGTGCCGGATGCCCGAGCTTCGCTCGGCCGCTACCTCGACTTCTACAACACCCGCAGGCCGCATTCTTCGCCTGACCGGCGCACCCCCGATCAAGCCTACTTCACCCCGCCGCTCCGCGCAGCGGCCTACCCCCGGCAGCGACTCTAGTTAGCGATGCGGAAATTTTGTTCAGACAACTGGGACCACCTCAGTACAGCATTGGCGTTTGGACAGCTGCGTCGCGATAGCGTAGTGGGCGATCGGTGTTATGGCCGCGTCACACTGGCTGACCGCTGCATGGCTCCCTGACGACGCAGTACCTGATATTTTTGCGTTCCCCAATAATATAGCAGTAAGGCTCAAGGTCGCCGGTTGGCAAGATCACGTGCGGGATAAGCGTATCGTTATCGATTTCGCACAGGACGATATCGCCAGGTCGACCATCAGTTGAGGCTGCTGATGAAAACTGCAAAAGTGCACCCTGCGGATAAGATCCGATCGCGCGCTTGAGGTAAACCGTAATCATGGAACACTCTCCTGCGGGTCGGATTGATCACAAAATATTGTGTATTCACGCGCCAACTGGATTGATGCTTTATTCAATCTATTTATCATCGATAAATAACCTGAGACTTCAACTTCGTGACCTTGCTTTCCAAGCAACACCATCAGCCTCTTAGCAAAAGAAAGACGCTCTTCGGCAATCTTTGAGAGGTGGAATTCGAGATTGTCCATGTGGCACCCTATGTACTTGATAGTTGACGTGATCAGAATTTCTAGTCTCAGGGGATGTCTGGGTTTTAGTTACCAAACGTCGCCAAAGCGCGCTGACGATTCGACGTGAATAGGACGCCGATGAATCGGCCGGCTTGATGTCTGATCGCACAATCCGCTTCAAACCACTCCTCTTCGATGGCAAGGCGAAACTGCGTTGGTAATATGGTAGACTGCGCAAACTCAAGTAGTGCGCCCATGGCTGATATATTTATGACACGGCAAGAAAGTGTCCCGGGGACGCCAGTATCTACGCGAGCGATGTAACTAACAGGCTTTCGTTGATGATGCCGGCGGTCGATACTGATATTGCTTGGAAAATTGGCGGTATTCATTTACGTCCTCGCTGCGCTGACAACTGCAAGGTGCTATCCAATATTCATGCCGCTTCCCGTCGACAGCTAACATATTCAAAACAAATGATTATTTGGCTTTGTCTGATATTCAACTTTTGCAACTAGCGATTTGTCTGACGCACTTTGCAAAATTCGGCTTTTGTAAAAACGTACGGTTCAGGCTCATTAATTCCTAAGCGCGGTCCCGCACCCGAGGTTAACGGCTTAGGTGGGGATGCGGATGATGGCAATTGCCGCTGGATATGAGGATTGCGACGACCTTGACCAACTCCGCACCGATCCTGCCTTCAAGATCGCTTGCGGCCGCGCGCCAGAGACGGGGCGCGATCTCATGAGCCAACCAACGCTGTCGCGATCGGAGAGTATCGCTGATAGGCAAGCGTTACTGGCAATCGGCTACGGCTTCATCGATCAGTTCTGCGGCAGCTGGGATCGCGTGCCGGATCGCATCGTGCTCGATATCGACGACACCGATGATCCCGCTCACGGCCAGCAGCAACTCGCGCTGTTCAACGCCCATATCGGCACCACATGCTTCCAGCCGATGCTAATCTTCGAAGCCCCCTCCGGCAAGTCGGTGATGGCGCTAATCCGGCCCGGCCAGCGGCCATCGCGAAAAGAAATCTAGTACATTGTCAACGGCACTTTGAATCTGACCCGGGTTTGCTGTCGTCGCCAACTTGAACTTGACCCGCCCGCGCCTTGCGGCAACATTGCTGGGCGCGGGTACGAATACGCTTAAAACATAATTACATTGGCGTCGTTAAGCGATGGTTCAACAAAGGTCGCGCGCAGGCGCACCGGTTATTAAAGGATTTGGGGCGGGGTT
>JANLXZ010000435.1:0-1666 GCA_031365375.1 Hyphomicrobiaceae bacterium
GCCATCGTCACCCATAATATGCAGCAGGCCGCCCGCGTCTCCGACAAGACCGCCTTCATGTATCTCGGCGAGCTGATCGAATTCGACGAGACCAACAGGATTTTTACATCGCCGAGCGATCAGCGGACGCAAGACTACATCACCGGCCGGTTCGGCTGACGCGCAAGCCGCGAGGAGAACAAAAATGGCTTCAGAACACACCGCAAAGGCGTTCGACGAAGACCTTCAGGAACTGACGCGGCTTATCGCCGAAATGGGCGGCCTCGCGGAGCGACAGATTGTCGATTCCGTCGATGCGCTGATCCGCCGCGACATCGCGCTCGGCAAGCGCGTGGTGTTGGCCGATCTCGAACTCGACAGGCTGCAGCATGTTATCGAGGAGCGCGCGGTGCTGACCATTGCGCGCCGCCAGCCGATGGCGGTGGATTTGCGCGAGATCGTCGGCGCGATGCGCGTCGCCACCGATCTGGAACGCATCGGCGACCTGTCCAAGAACATCGGCAAGCGCGTCGCCCAGCTCGACAGCGATTTCCATCCGTTGAAACTGATCCGTGGCCTCGAACACATGACCGACCTTGTTCAGTCGCAGGTCAAGGCCGTGCTCGATGCCTATGCGGCGCACGATCTGCCGGCCGCGATGGTGGTGTGGAAGGGCGACGAGGAGGTCGATGCGATCTGCACCTCGCTGTTTCGCGAATTGCTGACTTATATGATGGAAGACCCGCGCAATATCGGGTTCTGTATCCACCTGATGTTCTGCGCCAAGAACATCGAGCGCATCGGCGATCACGCCACCAATATCGCCGAAACCGTGTTCTACATGATCGAAGGCCAGCAGATGCTCGATCCGCGCCCCAAGGGCGACATGACGACATTTGCGAACGCTGTGTCGGGGAATTGATTTCTATTGTCATGGCGGGGCTTGGTCCGGCCATGACGGCGAACAAGACTGAGAGAGCAATATGAACGCACGCATTCTGGTGGTTGAGGACGAAGAGGCGCTCACCACGCTGCTTCGCTACAATCTCGATGCCGAAGGCTATGACGTCGAGACCGTGATGCGCGGCGACGACGCCGACATGCGGCTGAAGGAACATGTGCCCGATCTGATTGTGCTCGACTGGATGCTGCCGGGCCTGTCCGGCATCGAACTTTGCCGCCGCCTGCGCGCGCGGCCGGAGACGAAAACCATTCCGATCATCATGCTGACGGCGCGCGGCGAGGAGAGCGAGCGCGTGCGCGGGCTGGCGACGGGTGCCGATGACTACATGGTTAAGCCGTTTTCCGTGCCGGAATTGCTGGCGCGTGTGAAAGGTCTGTTGCGGCGCGCGGCACCGGAGCGTCTCGCCAATGTGCTGACGTTCGGCGACATCGAACTCGACCGCGAGAAGCGCCGTGTGGCCCGTTCGGGTCACGCCATCGATCTTGGGCCGACGGAATATCGCCTGCTGGAATTTTTTCTCGAACATCCGGGCCGGGTGTTCAGCCGCGAGCAATTATTGGATGGCGTGTGGGGCCGCGACATCTATATCGACGAGCGCACAGTCGATGTGCATATCGGCCGCTTGCGAAAATTACTGAACGCGGGACGCGAACAGGATCCGATCCGCACCGTGCGCGGCGCGGGCTACGCGCTCGACGACAGGTTTGCGAAGGCGGATTGAGG
>JANLXZ010000091.1:0-20449 GCA_031365375.1 Hyphomicrobiaceae bacterium
TGAGGATCTAACACACGCTCATGCGCGCCGCAGAGAGCTTGGCGCCCCGCATTCTTACATGGCGTGAAAGGCGTGGGAAGGAAGATGCGACGCGCCGGGGAGAACGACTTGGTATCACTTCCAAGCCTCGCCCGGACGGTCAACTCGCTTGGGTCCATGCGGCCAGCGTTGGCGAGACAAACGCGATACTGCCTTTGATCGACGAGCTGCGCCGTCATCGCCCGCACTTACGTTTTCTGGTCACGACGGGCACCACGACGTCGGCAGCGCATGCCGCCAGTCGCCTCGATCCACGCGATCTGCATCAATATATTCCTCTCGATAGTCCAAGGTTTGTCGCAAGTTTCTTGGACCACTGGAAGCCGGATCTCGCCGTTTTTACCGAGAGCGAGATTTGGCCGAACCTCATCTTGGCGACGGCGGAGCGGCAAATCCCGCTGGCCCTCGTCAACGCGCGGCTATCCCCCCGCTCGTACAAACGTTGGATGAAGCAGCGCGGGATTTCCCGGCCCTTGTTCAATCGATTTTCCGTCGTGCTCGCACAAACCGAGAAACTCTCGCGCTGGTTCGCGGATCTGGGTGCGCGGCGCAGTCTGCCGTCCGGCAATCTCAAGGTCGATGCACCGCCCTTGCCGGTTGACAGTCACGCGTTGGAGGCACTGCAATCGGCACTCGGACCGCGCCCACGTATGGTTTTTTCATGCACGCATAGCGGCGAGGATGAGATCGCAGCTCAAGCACATCGGCTGTTGGCTCTGACTTCGCCGGATTTCTGCACCATCATCGCTCCCCGTCACCCCGAGCGTGGCCCCGTCATCGCTGCAATGTTACGTGCGAAAGGCGTTGCGGTTTCCCTGCGCTCTGCCGGCCAGCTTCCCGACGGCAAAACGCAGATCTATATCGCCGACACGATCGGGGAACTCGGAACGCTTTACCGATTGTCGCCGGTTGCGTTCCTCGGCAAGTCGCTTGGCGTTGGGCCAGGAACGAGTGGCGGCCAGAACCCGATCGAGGCGATCCGACTGGGTGCCGCCGTATTGACCGGACCGCACGTTGGCAATTTCCATGAAGTATACCAGGCATTGTTCAAGCAAGGCGGTGCGATCGCGGTGTCGTCCGCGGAAACGATCGCAGCGGCGGCGCAACAACTGCTGATCGATCCCGCGGCACTTGCGGCACTCGATGCCGGCGGCAAGGCAGCCCTTGAAAAATTATCCGGCGCATTGCCACTAACTGTCGCCGCACTTTTGCCGCTGCTCCCAATCCACCCGAACCACACGACCACCGCCTTGCCACCTGCGAGATTTGAACGTGCCGGTTGAAGAACCGCGTTGGTGGTATGACGCGCCAGATTCGACTTTCGCACGAGTGCTGCGCCCGATTGGACGGCTCGCCGGATGGATCACGCTCCGCAGATGGCACGCTGTTGCATCGTACAGATCCAACCTTCCAGTTATTTGCGTCGGAAATTTTACGGCCGGCGGCACCGGCAAAACACCGCTTGCACTAGAAGTCGCGCGACTTCTTAAATTAGCCGGCGAGACACCAATTTTTCTAAGTCGCGGTTACGGCGGCGTCTTGAAGGGACCGCACCGTGTAGAGCTTGGCAGCGACAGCGCCATAAACGTCGGTGATGAAGTACTTCTCCTCGCGCGGAACGGCCTAGCGTTCGTCGCCCGCGACCGGGCCGCCGGGGCGAAGGCGATAGAAGCTGAGGTCGCGTCCGGCGCATGTGCGGGGAGCGTCATCGTGATGGATGATGGGTTGCAAAACCCGTCACTTGCCAAGGATCTGACAATCGCAGTCGTCGATGGCGGACGCGGGTTCGGCAATGGTTCAATCGTGCCGGCTGGGCCTTTACGTGCGGCACTTGCGTTTCAAATGCCATTAGCTGATGTCATTGTGGTCAACCAGCCGCCGACCCCCTCCAGGTCCGGCCGCCCGTTGCTGCAAACATTGAAGCGCGATTTTCCAGGCCCAGTACTGGAAGCGACGCCCGTCCCCACAGTTGAAACGGCGTGGCTATGCACCAAACCCATCGTAGCCTTCGCTGGCATTGGCAACCCAGCACGATTTTTCGACTTGCTGCGCGGCTTAGGCGGGAATGTCGTCGAGGCGATCACATTCGCCGATCATCACCCCTTGAGCGAAGCCGATGCACTGCGTGTCCTCGCGTCGGCGTCTTCACATGATGCGGAAATTGTCACCACGGAGAAAGATAGCGCTCGGTTGCATGCATCGACCGGCGCTCGTGCTCGTTTGCGCACCGCAGCTAAAGTTTTGCCCATAAAGCTCGGCTGGAGCGAAGGCGACGAGCAACGGCTGGCGTCATTGCTGGCGTCAGCACTCAAGCGCAAACGCCAAGCTTAAGGAACTGACACCGGTTGCTGAACCGCAAGTGGGCGCGCCAATAGACGGGCGACGACAAATCCGAGGATTGCCATCGCGGCTCCCGCCAGGACAATGGGCAGCGGCGAGAGCTGACCCGCCGCCTCGAACCCAAGCCGATAAAGCACTGGCCCGCAAGCCTGCCCGAAGAAAAAGAAGAACGCGTGTAAAGCCACAGCTGCGCCGCGCGCATCGGGCGCGAGTTCCGTTGCCTGTGTCTGCAACGAATTATGGATCATATAAAAGCCAAGACCGGTCAGCACGAAGGCAGCGGCTTCCGGTGGCCATGAGCCGGCAAAACCGTAGCCGAATAGGCCTATGCCGGCGCACAATCCGCCAGCACGGATCAGGTTCATCTGACCGCCAAGCGCTTTCAGCATCGCGCTCACGAAGAGCCCGAACAAAATCCCGCCGAACCCCAAACCGGCCAGAACGAAACCCGCCTCGCGGATGCCGCCAGCGCCGCGCGCCTCCAGCAAAACCGCAAGATAAGGCAACAATCCGAAGATGCAGACGCCTTCGATAAACACCGCCGCATAGCAAACTTTGGCGCGGGGGTTCGCAAAGACAAGCGCATATCCAGCGCGCATGCCAGCGATACTGAATGGCTTCCGCTCCGCATTAGGCCTTTCCTTCAAGGCAAATACCGAAAGTGTGAACGAAGCGACAACGAGAATGCAGGCAATGCCCATCACCCATCGCCAATGGATGATGCTGCCGATCAAACCAGAACCGATTACGCCGATCAATTGGCCGAGGAGCATCGCCATTAGCAGTCGCGACAGAGCCACCTGACGCTCGGCAAGTGGAAAGCGATCACCCACGGTCGCGATCGCAAGAGGGATCGTTCCGCCAGCGGCAAGACCGGCGAAGATCCGCGCCGCGAATAATGTCTCGATTGTCGGCGCGATGGCCGATAAAGCAAGAGCCGCCGCCAACGACCCCACACACCACTTTATAATTCGCGCCTTGCCCAGCGCGTCACCCAAAGGCCCGAGAATTGGTTGCCCCAGCGCATACGGGAATGCAAACGCCGAAGCGAGCAATGCCACGGTGGCGGGGTTCGAAGCCAGATCGCGTGCAATCTCCGGTACGAGCGGATCGACGATACGAACAATCATCGCACTGGTGAGACAGGAAGCGGCAAGTACGAGGAGCAGGTGCAATGTTTAACGCCCAGTGAAATTTATTGGTCGTTAGTGTGTACGTGGTAACGCGCGCAAAGGATGCCGAAAACCGACCACCCTGCCATGCGTAAGGCTCAACAGTGGCCTGCTTGGCAGTGCGACACACTGTCTGAAAGCCACGACTGGTTGGACGCCGCTTTAACGACGAAATGCCGAGGACGATGTCTGCGCCAGCACTTCTGCCGTGTGCTGACCAAGATCGGGAGCGGGGTGTCGGACCCGGCACGGTACAGTGGCAAACTTCATCGGAAAACCCAGCATTCGCACCACGCCGTGGCCCGGATGGGGAACGTCGATCGCCATGTGCTGGCTCTGCACCTGCGGGTCGCCGAAGACGCCGGCCATCGTATTGACTGGACCACACGGCACGCCGGCAGAATTGATCTTCTCGATCCACGTTGCCGCCGGATGCATGCGAAGGCGGTTTTCGACCAGCGCGTTTAACCGCGCGCGATTCTTGACCCGCAACGGGTTGGAAGCAAACTCGGGATCGGATTTCAGTTGAGAAAGGTCAAGCACATCCATCAGCCGGCCGAAGAACACGTCATCGTTGGGCGCCACCGCGATCTGCACATCTTTCGTCTGGAACAAGCCGTAAGGCGCGGCAATTGGGTGATCATTCCCGGTGCGCACAGGCTCCTCGCCCGTCGCAAAATAGTTGGATGCGAGGTACGCTAGAAGGCTGATGATCGAGTTCGTCAAACTCACATCGACATGCTCGCCATGGCCATTACGTTCGCGGCCAAGAAAAGCTGCCGTAATGCCGAGTGCACCGTAAATACCAGCGACGAGATCACTGATGGGGATGCCAGTGCGTAGCGGCGGGTCTTCCGCACGGCCATTGGTGCTCATGAAACCGCTCATCGCCTGGGCGATGAAATCAAATGCCGGGCGGTCCCGGTATGGCCCGTCAGCGCCAAATCCGGAGATGCTGCAGGTTACGAGTCCGGGCCGCAATTCCTGCAAGCGGGCCGCACCAAACCCCAAGCGGTCCATGACCCCCGGCCGAAAGTTTTCAACGACCGCATCCGCGCCGGCAACGAGTGCTTCCAGTGCGCGTCGGCCTTCCTCGCTCTTTAAGTCGAGAACGATGGAGCGTTTGTTGCGATTGAAGGATGCGAAATACCAGCTCATGCCTTCACGGCTGGCGCCTTGAGTGCGCACACTGTCGCCATCCGGGGCTTCGATCTTGATGACGTCGGCACCCAGATCGCCGAGCATCATCGTGCAGAACGGCCCGGACAATACGCGCGTGAGGTCGATCACGCGGAATCCGGTGAGAGGCAGAGGTTGCTCGATCTTCATGTTTCGCTTCCGGTGCAGCCGTCGATGCCGGGTGATCACCCGATCAGCGGCATACATGGCCCGCGCCTTTTGTAGAGCACAAGGGTTATCGGGTGCGCTACTGTCATGCTTGCCGCGAAGAGCATGGCCCGAATTGCAGGTGATGACATGGATCAAGTTGAAATTGTCGAAGTGGGTCCGCGCGACGGCTTGCAAAACATACCTGAATTCGTGCCGACGGAAACCAAGGTCGCGCTGATCAAAGCGCTTATTGCCTCGGGCTTCAAGCGCATGGAAATCGGATCGTTCGTCAGCCCCAAAGCTATTCCGCAGATGCGCGACATGGAGCAGGTTGTCGAGCTACTCGGGCCTATGGACGGCGTGCGTGGTATGACATTGGTGCCGAACGCAAAAGGGGCGGCGCGGGCAATCTCAGCCGGCATCAAGGACATCGAGTTCGTTATTTCGATGTCGGACGCGCACAATCGCAGCAATGTTCGCCGCGCTACCCAGGACTCGATCGCAGACTTAAAGGCGACGCTTACCGAAATTGATCCCAATCGTCAGATGAAGTTGCGCATAGGACTTGCGACATCGTTTCATTGCCCATTCGCCGGCATCATGGACGAGCAACATGTGCTCGGCACGATGGAGCAAATCGTCAGCATCCGCGATGGAATGGAACTGGCGATCAGCGATACCACCGGCATGGCGATCCCATCTCATGTGAAGAGTTTGACCGGCAAAGCGATCAAAGCATTCGGGCGCAACGCCACATTCTGCTTCCACGGCCACGACACCGCTGGGTTCGGAATCGCCAATGTGCTAGCGGCGGCCGATGCCGGCATTCGCACGTTCGACGGCGCGGTGGGAGGACTTGGCGGCTGTCCATTTGCCCCTGGTGCAACCGGCAATATCGCCAGCGAGGACATGGTCTATCTGTTCGCTCGCATGGGGGTGGGAACCGGCATCGACCTCGATAAATTATTGGATGCCAGCAACATTGCCGTAAGTTTACCTGGCGCCGTGACGGGAAGTCATGCCCGTGCGATTCCAAGAGATCGGCTGTTCGGCACGCCAACATCGCCAAACAGTTTCAAATCCGCAAACGCAAAGTCGTAAAGACCCCAGCCTTCGAATGGTGGAATTACTCAGCCGGCGGTAACTAATTCAGACGCATATTTACGGCCGACGGCAACGCGACTTTCGCGTTCCTCCGGACGGCCGAAGTGTTCGAAATAACGCGGGTCGATTTTTTCCACAGGCAGACAAATCAGTACGTCGGTCGTGCCGAATTGCTGGTCGATGACCGCGCCATCGCCGACGAATGCACCTAGCCGCAAATATCCTTTGATCAACGGCGGCAATGCCTTGATGGCCGCCTTCGCGTCCACACGCTCTTTTGGCAATAGATCCATTGGCTTGCGTCGATGATCGTGCGCACGAACGATCCAATCGTTTGGCGCCAGCGCGTAATGATGCAAAAAGCTCAACGCCATCGCATGCTTGGCGGTATCGATGCCCTCGAAGCTCGCGCAGCCGATCATCACGTCGATCTTGTGCTCTCGCACATAAGTCCATAAGCCGTGCCACAACAGCTCGACGGATCGCTTGTTGCGATATGGCTTGAGAACGCAACTGCGTCCAAGTTCCATGAACTTGTGCGTGCCGGCGCGGGCGGCAATGAGCGGCGCGATATTGTACTCGCCTTGCGTGTAGAAACCCGACCCTCGCTCAGCAATTTCCTGTCTCAAGACACGATAGGTCCCGACAACGCGCGGTTTACGGCCGCTCTGCCAGGCAATCGATTTGTCGGCCTCGTTGTCGAAAACCAGGAGATGATCGCAAACCGCGTCGAAAGCATCCTCATCGCGCCGTCTGAATCGCGCGGCAATGCTGGGCGTTGCGGACATCTCGCGATAGAAGACGTCGTACCGGAGCCGTTGTGCGGACCTGATATCAGCGTTGCCCTGCGCGAGCCGCACCTGGAGGCTGCCAATCTGGCCGTAAACCTTCGGCTGCTTCGATTGCTTGAGCTTGAACCAAGGCAGGCGAGACCAGCGTTTAAAGCGTCGCACGTTTGCCAATCGGACCAACTTCTTTTCGATTCGGGCGCCAAATCGAACCTGCGGCTCATGCCCGTTTGCGGTCAGGGCAGAGGGTCTTCGGCGCTTGGGGCCGGCATCGTTCATGTCGCGCGTCTCCACCTGGAAGACGATGCCTGATCCGTGAACGCAGCGCCAGATGGCATCGATGTCCAGCCCAGAATGGCAAGATGCAAGACCGGCTCGCCCTCATCGATCATCAGCTAACATTGATTTGTGACAGCCGCGAGACTTTGGATCAGTCACCCTAGGCGGCAGCGGTCGCCGACACCGGCAACTCTGCCGGCGTAGTGGGCGGTGCTTCACACCAGCGGGCAAGCACGCGTTCAAGATCGGCCCGCTCGAAGGGCTTGGCGAGATAGTCGCTCATCCCGGCTTCAAGGCAGGTGATACGATCCTCCGGAAAGGCATTGGCCGTCAGCGCGACGATCGGCGGCACGTGCACCGAACGGCCGAGTTGGCGGATCAGTCGCGCCGCCTCGAGCCCGTCAAGTTCGGGCATATGCACGTCCATCAATATGATATCGAAGCGCTCGGCCGGATTGCCGGCTGTCGCTTGTATCGCCTCCAACGCTTGCCGCCCATCCGAGACGACACACGTGATGCAATTGGCTTTCTCGAGCACACTGGACGCCAGAAGCGCATTGATCGGATTGTCTTCGGCCAGCAGGACGCGCCGTTTCGGACCCTGCGATACCGGCGCAAAAGCAGCGGCATGTTCGGCCGCATCGCTCCCCTCATCGAGACGATTTTCGCCCCACTGGCCACCGAGCTGGGCAAGCAACGATTGCGGCCGGACCGGACGAACGAGATAACTATCAAAGCCATGCGCCCTGAAAGCGCGCAACTCGCCACGGGCCATCGCACCAATCAGCACGATGCCGCGAACATCACGATGCGGCGCCCTGCGGCGAGCGCGGGCGAGGAAAGCCCCGGCAAGCGCTGCATCTTCTTCGGCATCAACCACCACGAGATCGATCGGTGAGCCAGCCTCGGCCGCGGCTTCGATCCGCGCGATTGCCTCGACTTCATCGAGTTCATCGACGACCACACCCACGGCCTTGAGAGCGGTGCCGAGCGCTCGCCGCTCGATCAACCGGTCCATGACCAAAGCCACGCGTTGCGCACGCGGCTCGTGTAGCGCCAACATCGAAGCGCGAACCGTGGGGGCTTCGGGACCGGACGGCAATTCTAGGTCAACGGTAAACGTGGCGCCTCGATCCGGAGCGCTGAGCACCGCAATGTCGCCACCCATGGCTCGTGCGAGACGTTTCGAAATCGCAAGACCCAAGCCCGTACCGTCCTGGCGGCGGCCAATGTGGTTTTCCAGCTGCTCGAACTCAGAGAACAGAGTTTCGAGGGCGCCGGCATCGATACCGGGACCAGTATCCTTCACGGCGATCTCGACGCGGCCATCGGACGAACCTTTAGATACCGAAACGAGAATGCCACCTCGTTCGGTGAATTTGACGGCATTTCCGACGAGATTGAGCAAAATCTGGCGCACGCGTGCCTCGTCGCCGACGACCACAGATGGCAAATCCGGATCGAACGTCCAGGCAATCTCGAGGCCGGTCTCGTGAGCCCGTGGTGCCAGCAGCTCGACCGCCGATTGCACGGCGCCGTCGAGAGCGAAAGGCTCTGCTTGTAACGTCAGTTTGCCGGCTTCGATCTTGGAGAAATCGAGGATCTCATCGATCAGCGCGAGAAGCGTCTTTGCGGACTGATCGACAGCGCGCAAATAGGTCCGCTGCTCCTGGCTCAAGGATGTATCCATTAAGAGTCCCGACATGCCGAGAATTCCGTTCATCGGTGTCCGGATCTCGTGACTCATCGCCGCCAGAAAACGCGATTTGGCACGGTTCGCCGCCTCCGCTTGATCGCGTGCTTTCGCGAGCTCCGCTGCCGCAAGCCGCGTGCTCGTCACGTCACGACCGATCAACTGCGAGTCGAGCGATCTGCCGTCCGCCGCCGGCACACGATGCTTCTCCCAGGCAAACCAGCGAGGGCCAGCCACCGTACCCAGCAGCTCGACGGACCGCTGCGACGACGGATGACCCGCCTCACGATCGCTGCCGCTCGGCTGTTCGCGATCGATGACGGTGGGTTCAAAAACAGTACCGATTGATTGCTCTGCATCGATATTGAACGTTTGGCAGAATGCCATATTGACGAATGAAATACGTCCATCCGCTCGGCGGCGGACGATGATATCGGCTTGCGTATCCAGGAGGCTGCGATAGCGCGCTTCGTCGTCGCGCAAGACCCACTGCATATCGCGTAGCTGCTCGATGCGACGATCGACGCGCCCCGCAGAGTCTACCGTCTCTCCAACACTTGCTGCGGAACCCCCGCAGCGGTCAAACCCTGCTCGCAAAAGAGGCCGCAGCCACACCAACGAACACAGCTCGCGCTGGCGTCGCAGAAGGCGCAGCAATCGTTTTTCGATCCACACTCAACAAGCACGCATGTTGTAAACGCCAACGACATCCAAGGTTGGCAGCTGAACACGGCGCGCTTTATAAACCCTTGAAATCTTTAGTTAACAAAGGTTTTTGAGTTGTCAGGACTTGGCCGCATGACGCTTGCGGGCCGGGTGTCCCAGGCCTTGATACCAGCGCGCCGGTACTGCGGTGGCAGCTTTACTTCCGCGCCGAGCTTGTAGGCAGCGTGCCAGCCCCAATGCGGGTCATCGAGGAAGCCACGGGCAAGCGCCACCATGTCGGCACGGCCCTCGGCAACGATCGCTTCTGCCTGCTCGGCATCCGTGATCATACCAACGGCCATGACTGGAATGCCTGCTTTTTCTTTGATCGCGGTCGCGAATGGCACTTGGAATCCGGGGCCCACGGGGGGCGCGATCTTGATGTCGATGCCGCCGGTCGAAACGTCGATGAAATCGCAGCCGAGTTGCTTCAGGCGCTTTGCGAAGGCGACGGATTCCTCGATGCTCCACCCGCCGTCAACCCAGTCGATTGCGGAAATCCGAATGCCGAGCGGCTTGTTGGTCGGCCAGGCGGCGCGCATTGCCTTGAACACCTCCAACGGCAACCGCATGCGATTGTCGAGGCTACCGCCCCACTGATCGGTGCGTTTGTTCGAATGCGGCGACAGGAATTGATGCAGTAGGTAGCCGTGAGCGCCATGCGCCTCGACGAGATCGAAGCCCAGGCGATCGGCGCGCTTGGTGGCCTCTGCGTAGATCGCGGGCAATGCCTCGATTTCAGCCGCGGTATAGGCCTGCGGTACATGCCAGCCGTCGCCGAACGGGATTGCCGAAGGTGCCTTCGTCGGCCACGGCGTTGCCAGTTCGGGCTCGTTCATTTGCGCGCCTTCCCACGGGCGCTTGGCAGATGCCTTGCGGCCAGCGTGGCTCAATTGAATGCCGAGTTTCGCCGATCCAAGCTTGCGGCAGGCTTCGACCACTTTTTTCAAAGCGGCTTCGTTAGCGTCGCTATAGAGCCCTAGGCAGCCGTGCGTAATGCGGCCCTCGCGTTCGACGTGCGTCGCTTCGACGATGAGGAGGCCAGCTCCCGAATTGGCGAGCGTGCCCAAGTGCATCATGTGCCAATCGTTGGCTGAGCCATCATCCGCGCTGTACTGGCACATCGGGGCGACGACCAGCCGGTTGTCGAGCTTGAGATCGCGCAGCGCGATGGTCGAAAAAAGTTTGCTGGACATAGAGGAGGCTCCAAAGGGACACTGGGGGTTAGTTAGCTATTAAAGTTCGATAGTTCAATCTTCGCGAACTTATGACAGCCATGCAATTAAGCTTTGTTTGCGCCGCCGACTTTGCAGTCGCAGCGTCGGCCGGGGAAACGCCTCACCGCGCTAGACACCCAGATGCCGGTGCATCAGCTCGGGGTCTGCAGTGAGCATCGATGGCGCGCCTGCCAGCACAATTTCACCTTTGACGATCACCACCACGCGATCAGCGATAGCCGTCACCGCCGACACGGTCTTGTCGACCACCAGCGTTGCGATGCCGGTATCACGAACTAGCCGGATGGTTCGCCAGATCTCATCGCGAATGAGCGGAGCCAAACCTTCGGTTGCTTCATCGAGAATAAGCAAGCGCGGGTTGGTTGCGAGTGCCCGCGCGATCGCCAGCATTTGCTGTTCGCCGCCCGATAGCTGATCACCTTGGTTGCGGATGCGTTGGATCAGCCTCGGAAATAACTCCAACACGCGATCTCGCGTCCATTCGTTCGAGCCATCGCGGCCGGCGCGCGCGGCAACCTCGATGTTTTCGAGGACCGAGAGTGAGGCAAAGATGCCCCGCCCCTCGGGTACATAGGCGATCCCGGCGTCGGCCGCCATGCGATGCGTCGGCGTGCCGGTGACATCACCGCCATCGACCAAAATGCGACCCGAGGTTGGTGGCACGAGCCCCATCAGCGACCGGATAAGTGTCGACTTGCCCATGCCGTTGCGACCCATCAAGCCGACGGTTTCTCCTGCGCGAATACCGAACGTGATGCCGCGCAGAATGTGGCTGCGGCCGTAATGCGCGTGCAGATTTTCGCAGCCAAGGATCGCGGCGGGCGGGCGATGGAGCATCAAGCATGCCCCCCAAGATAGGCATTCTGCACAGCGGGGTTCTTGCGAATGTCGGCCGGTCTGCCTGAAGCCAGCACCTGACCATCGACCATCACCGTCATGGTGTCGGCAACGGCGAACACGAAATCCATGTCGTGCTCAATCAGTAGAATCGCGTGCTCGCGGGCCAGGCCTTTGAGGAGTTGTGCGATACGCTCGCCTTCCTCCGGGCCCATGCCCGCCAGGGGTTCGTCGAGCAGGATCACTTTCGGATTGGACGCCAACGCCATCGCTATCTCAAGCTGGCGCTGGCCTCCGTGCGAAAGCGTTCCGGCTTCGCGCGCCTCCGCCCAATCGAGGCCGACACGCTTCAAGGCCGCGCGCGATCGCTCGATCAGGTCGAGCTGGTTTGCCGCGCGGCGAAATACGCTGCCTTTGGGTTCGCCCACAGCCTGCGCGCCTAGCCGTACGTTCTCCAGAACGGTCAGAGGCTTGAAAATGTTGGTGCGCTGAAATGAGCGGCCGATGCCTCGATGGGCGCGTGTATGCGCAGGTGCATCCGTGACATCGACCCCGGCGAGTTCGATGCGACCGGCGGAAGGTGCGATCTCACCCGAAAGCAAGTTCACCAGCGTCGATTTACCGGCTCCGTTCGGGCCGATAACGGCGTGCAGTTCGCCCGCATGGAGGCTGATCGAAACATCCCGCACAGCGGCCAAGCCGCCGAAGTTGCGGCCGAGGCCATGGGTGGCGAGGAGAGGTGCGGAGGACAGGTCAGTCATTGGGCACCGGCTGTCCCTGGCCAGGTTGTGTATGCGCCTCTTCGATTTCCGCTGGCGCGTTGCTGCCGTCCGGCTTCCCGAGCTTCATAAACTCCGGCAGCTTAAACCCCATGATCCCCTTCGGCAGCAGCAGCACTACCGCTAGGATCACTGCACCTTCGACCAGCAGTTTGCGCTCAGTGAGCAACTGCGCCACTTCGCCGAGTCCCGTATAGGCGATCGCCCCGACGATCGGTCCCGCCAGCGATCCGAGCCCACCCATTAAGATCATTAGCAGTGCTTCCGCCGAGCGATGCCAACCAACCAGCTCCGGATTGACGAACGCGCGATGCAACGCCCAGCCGTGCCCCGCAACGCCTGCCAGCATGCCGGCGATCACGAACGCTGCAAGCTTATACCGATAGGTATTGAACCCGAGCGCCTGCATGCGATGCTCGTTGACGCGAATGCCGGTCAGCACCTGCCCGAACAACGAGCGCAACAGCCAGGCCAAGCCGAGGTACATCGCGACGAGCTGGATCAGGTTCACATAGTAGATCGCCATCGGCCTCTGCTTGCGCGTCAACGGCAGATCGAAGCCAAACAATCCGAGGATCGGCCGGGTCAGATAAGCGCCGTCGGTGCCGCCGCCGATCTTGGTATCGTGGAAGATAAAGAACACCATCTGCCCAAAAGCCAGCGTCACCATCAAGAAAAAGAAGCCCTTCGCGCGCAACGAGAGCGAGCCGATCAGCAGTGCTGCAATGCCCGATGCCGCAATCGCTGCCGGAAGCGTAATCGCGATCGAGAGCCCAACATCGGCGGGGCTAATCAGGTACACGACGTAAGCTGCCAATCCGTAAAACGCCCCATGCCCGAGGCTGACGAGGCCAGTGCAGCCGACCAACAGCTGCAGACTGAGAGCGAGCATCGCCGCGATCAGCGCCGTCGAGCCCAATTCAATATGGTACGGTGAGGCGACCAACGGCAACGCCGCCGACAGAGCCGCCGCCATCGCCAATCCGATCTGGCTGAGTTTCGAGGTCGGCACCATCAGCGGGTTTCCCGCCCGAACAGACCTTGCGGTCGCCATAGCAAGACGATCGCCATCAACACGTAGATCGCCAGTCCCGACACCTTCGGCACGTACGCTTTACCCAACGTATCGACGAGGCCGATCAACAACGCCGCCCAGAACGCGCCGGTTACCGAGCCCAAGCCGCCAATCACTACGACTACGAATGAAATAATAAGGAAGCCGTCACCCATGTTCGGGTAGACCGAATAAAGCGGTGCCGCCAAAACGCCAGCCGTCAGCGCGAGTGCAGTGCCAACCGCGAACACCGTGGTGTGAATGCGCCGGGCATCGAGCCCCAGGATGTCGACCATCTCCGGCTTCTCGGCGGCGGCCCGGATCATGGCGCCAAACTTGGTGCGCTCGATCCATAGGTACAGGCCGGCCGCCAGCAACAGGCACGAGCCGATCACAGCGAAGCGATAGGCCGAATAACTGAAGCCGTTGGTGACCGGCACCGAGAAGTCGAGGATCGGCGGGATCGGCACGGACTGAAAATCGTTGCCCGCAATTGCCGAACGCGCCTCCTCGGCCAGCAGGATCAGCGCGAATGTGAGCAACACCTGATCGAGGTGCTCGCGCCTATAGAAGCGCTGGAACAGACCGCGTTCCAGAATCGTGCCGAGCAACAACCCGCCGATGATACCAGCCGGCAGTGCGAACCACAGCGATCCGGTTGTCTTCGCCACGAGGTAGGCCGTATAGGCGCCGATCATAAACAGCGAACCGTGGGCGAGATTAATAACGCCCATGACGCCGAAGATAAGGGTGAGCCCACTCGCAATCAGAAACAACAGCAGCCCATACTGGACCCCATTGAGAAGTTGGGCGAGTAGAATTGAGAGATCCATATTCAGTTCGGGGAGCTCAGAACAGCCGCAGCCAAGACGGCTGCAAACGAGACATACACCAGCGTTCCGCTCCGTTGCACCGAACAATTCACCACAACTCGGCGATCAAGCCATTTTGCAGCCTTTCCCCGGATCGGCCAGCTGCGCGGCAGCGACGCCCATTACCTTGTTCTCGCCGTTGGTGACTTTGCGCAGATAGATGTTCTGCACGATGTTGTGCTCCTTCGACATGGCGACGGGGCCGCGTGGTGAATCGATCTTGGCACCTTCCAAAGCGGCGTGCAGACCCTTCTCGTCCTCCATGTTGCCTTTCACGGCATCAAGGCCGATCGAAAGCAATTGAGCGGCGTCATAGCCCTGCACGGCATACACGTCGGCATCGCGCTGCGCCTTGTCCTTGAACGCCTTACGGAACGCGGCGTTCTTCGGGTTGTCGATGCCATCACCGTAGTGCAGCGCCGTTTCGATACCTTCGGCGGCAGCACCTTGAGCGGCGAGCGTGCCCTCGGTCAGGAAGCCCGACCCACATAGTGGCACCTTGATGCCGGCCGCCGCATATTCCTTGACGAACTGCACCGCTGCGCCGCCCGCGAAGAACGAGCCAACGACATCAACGCCGAGGCCCGCGATCTGCGCTAACAG
This sequence comes from Hyphomicrobiaceae bacterium, assembly GCA_031365375.1. GTDB lineage: Bacteria > Pseudomonadota > Alphaproteobacteria > Rhizobiales > Hyphomicrobiaceae > JAKFWF01. The sequence continues at coordinate 14,833 of JANLXZ010000091.1, forward strand.
TGGCTGGAAGTTTGTCTCTGGGAACTTCAGTGTGAGCATCTGGACGAGTTGTCCGCCGTGCTTCTCCAGGCCCTCTTTGAACCCCTGGCCAGATTCTTGGCCGGCGGCGTAATCCCAGGTGATCCAGGCGGCCTTCTTGATGCCGCGCTTGCCGAGCACGAGGCCCATGCCATGCGCCGGCTGCCAGTTCGAGAACGATGTGCGGTACACATTGCGGGCGCAAAGTTCGCCGGTGACCGCGCCATTACCCGCGTTCGGCACGATGGTCAGTGTGCCGCTTTCCTTGACGACTTTGTGAATCCCCATCTGCACGCCGGAGTGCACGGTGCCGATCAACACGTCCACTTGGTCGCGCTTGACGAGGCGATCGGCGTTCTGCGGCGCGTTCTCGGGCTTCGACTCGTCATCGAGCTTGATGAGCTGCACTTCCCGGCCGCCAAGCTTGCCGCCCTTCTCGGCGATCAGCATCTCGACTGCGATCGTGATGTTTTCGCCAAGCTTCGCGAACGTGCCCGAGTACGGCAGCATAAGGCCGACCTTTAGCGGCTTCGCCTGCGCGATCGCCCAGCCCGTCGGCACAGCAGTGGCAAGCCCCGTTGCAGCGGCGCCCTTCATGATTTTACGGCGTGACAGCGCGATCGTGGTCTTCGATGGCATCGATTAAGTCCTCCCAGAAGCTTTTTTGTATCGCGAGCGGCCGGAGCCATCCGCGACATTCATGACGACACTACGCGACCTTGGGGCTGTTATCCAAGTACTACCGTGGGAGGGTACTTTAGAGTTGACCGAACGGTAAAAATTCATTGCCGGTGTCAGACCCCGAGGGTCAGACGCCAACAACAGGTCTAAGCCAAGCGAAGCTCACACCGCTACCGCCACCTCAGGCACGCGCTCGGCCGGCGGCGTATTGCGGGAGCGGTGGCAGCGCACGAAACCGTCGATCACCACCATGCCGATGCCAGGCAAATCGCCACCGCGCACGGACGCGAGCAAATCCTTGCCGGCCGAGTGTTGCGCCCGATCCATCAACACGAAGTCGGCTGCACGACCAACTTCAATCAAACCGCAATCCAGTTCGCGCGTACGCGCCGTGTTGCCCGTCGCAAAGCAGAACACAGTTTCGGCTGGCATATCGCCGAAGCTCGACAACATTGAGATGAGCCGCAAAATTCCGAGCGGCTGCACGCCGGAGCCTGCCGGGCTATCGGTGCCGAGGATAACTCGATCGAGTTGACCAATCGAGTTCGCGATTTTTACCGCATGAAGCCCGGCATACTCGTTGCCATTGTGGACGACCTCGATCGCGCGGCCGCAACCTTCGCACAGGCACTCAATCTGCTTGAGGGGGAGCGCTGTGTGGCCGCCGTTGATGTGGCCGATCACGTCGGCGTCGGCTTCGAGCACCGTATCGGCGTCAATGTAGCCCGATCCCGGCACGCTTGGCCCGCCGGTGTGGATCGTCGATTGAATGCCGTACTTGCGCGCCCAGGCAACCATCTTCTTGGCTTCATCGCCAGCCTTTACCGAGCCCAAGCCGACCTCGCCCAGCAACTTGACGCCGGCCGCTGCAAGTTCGGCAAAGTCATGCTCTTCCATGCCCAATTCGATTGTCGGTGCGCCGGCATGTAACTTCACGCCGCCCGACCGGAAATTTGAGAACGCCCGTTGCGCGGTGATCGCCAGCGCTTTGACGCCGACGATATCGCGCGGCCGGCCTGGCAGATGCACTTCGCCCGCCGAGATCATCGTCGTCACGCCACCGTTGAGATAGGATTCGATCCAGCCGATCTGGTTCTGCCGTGGTGTCCAATCGCCAAACACAGGATGCACGTGGCTGTCGATCAAACCCGGCGAGACGGCGCAACCCTTGGCGTCGATTGTCGTTTTGGCAGCGCCGGTGTCGCAGTCCTTGAACTTGCCCACCTGAGTAATCCGGCCATCGACCGACACGATGGTGTCCGCATCGAGGATTGGCTTTTCCAGCATGCCGGAGAGCAATAATCCGATATTGCGGATGACGACCTTACCGGCCTCTGCTTGTACACCAACAGGATCGGCCATGGCGTTCGGTCCTTCATCGATTTTCGTTTCGTATGGTGTCAGAGCCTGGCCGCGGATGCCAGTCGTCCACGCGCAAATTTTAGCATTAACAACGGGGCGGGACGAGATTGCCGGCATTGCTGCTTGACGTGCCGGGGGAAGGCAGCAAAGTGCGTTCGTGCGGCTGCGTCGCGCCCCTAATTTCAGCCCAGCCGGATCTCAACCCGCTTCATGAGCTCAGCCGTCGTCAATTTGTTTCGTCTTGGACGCGCGGGCTTTGTGCTGGCGCAGCATGGTGTGCGTTTTGTGCCGCGCGGCACAAAGGTGCCGTTCGTGTTGCATCTCGCACGCGCCGCCACTTGGCCGATCCGCGTCATAACCTGGCCATTTCGCGCGGGTCAACCGCGGGAAACGCGGGTTGCCCGCGGGTTGACGAGCCTCGGACCGAGCTACGTCAAGCTCGGTCAATTTTTGGCGACGCGCGGCGATCTGATCGGGCCGGAGCTGACGGCTGATTTGCGCCATTTGCAGGATCGCCTACCACCGTTCTCGATGGCCGAAGCGCGGGTGGCGATCGAAGAGTCGCTGGGCGGCAAGCTAGAGGATCACTTTGCCGAATTCGGCCCGCCGGTCGCTGCGGCATCTATCGCGCAAGTGCACAAGGCTGTCACGATCGAGAATGGAGTTCGTCGCGACGTGGCAGTGAAAATACTGCGCCCCGGCGTCGAAAAGCGCTTCCGCCGCGATCTCGAAAGTTACCGGTTCGCGGCCGGATTGATCGAGCGATTTTATCCGCCAGCCGCTCGTCTTAAACCGGCTGCTGTTGTCGAAAACCTTGCCCGCACCACCGATCTCGAAATGGATCTGCGGCTCGAAGCGGCCGCGATTTCCGAGATGGCCGACAATATCAAGGCCGAGCACGATTTCCGCGTACCCGGCGTCGATTGGCGGCGCACGCAGCGGCGGGTGCTCACCATCGAGTGGATCGATGGCACACAAATCGCTGACAAGCCGGCACTCCTCGCCCAAGGCCGTGACCTCAAAGAGCTCGGGCTTGTCGTTCTGCGCACATTCCTGCGGCATGCGATGCGTGACGGTTTCTTCCACGGCGATATGCACCACGGCAATCTGTTCGTCGACGCCGAGGGTAAGGTCGTGGCCGTTGACTTCGGCATTATGGGGCGGCTAGGCCCACGCGAACGACGATTCCTCGCCGAGATATTATTCGGGTTGATCACTCGCGACTACCGCCGTGCGGCGCAAGTGCATTTCGATGCCGGCTACGTACCGCTTCACCATTCCGTCGAGGTGTTTGCACAGGCGATGCGCGCGATCGGCGAACCGATCCATGGCCGCACGGCGGATGAAATCTCGATGGCCGATCTGTTGGGCCAGCTGTTTGCCTACACGGAAGTCTTCGACATGGAGACGCGGCCCGAGCTGATCCTGCTGCAAAAGAGCATGGTGATCGTCGAGGGCGTTGCGCGCTCGCTCGATCCGAACCTCAACCTATGGGCGGCCGCCGAGCCGATCGCCCGCGAGTGGATCGATTCCAATCTCGGTGTCGTTGGGCGCTTGCGCGATGCGGGCGACGGCGCTGAGCTGATGGGCAAGGTTTTGGCCGAAGTTCCTCGGCTGCTCGAACAAGCCGAGCGGACTGATGTCGTTCGCGCAGATGGCCAGTATCGGTATCCGCCTAGATGACGACACCATCATTCGGATGGGAGTGGAACGCAGGCGGGGCGAATGGAAGGGATTCGTATACGTTTTTGGTTTCCTGATGCTGTTCTACTGGGTAGGCTTTAAATGGCCCGGACTTTTCCTGTTACGCTAGTAACGCCGCAGCTAAGATTATTTCGACCGCTGCAGCACCGCGATAAAAAAGCCATCGGTACCGTGATCGGCGGGCGTGAGCTGCAAGGTTTCGCTTCTACCATCCGCGGACGCGGGCGGCTCCGTCGTCAGCGCCGATGTTGTCCAGGCGGTGGCATACGGCACGACCGTAAATTCCGGTGCGCTTGCGAGGAACGCGGTAACCTGATCGATGTTCTCCTCCGGCAGCACCGAGCACGTGACGTAAACCAAGCGGCCACCTGGCTTCACCAGACCGCGCGCTAAGCGCAGCACCTCGCATTGGTCCGCCTGCCGTTGCGCCAAGTTCTCGACCGTGACGCGCCACTTTGCATCCGGCCTGCGCCGCCAGGTGCCGGAGCCGGTGCACGGCGCATCGACCAGCACCACGTCGAAGCGGGGCCCGAGCGCTTCAAGCTCGACCAGATTGCCGGCGTTCATGACTTGCGCGTTGCGCACGCCCGCCCGCTTCAAGCGTTCGAAAATGGGCCGCAGCTGACCCTTGTCGGAATCGTAGGCGTAGATCTGCCCGGTGTTTTGCATCGCAGCGGCGAGCGCCAACGTCTTGCCACCAGCACCAGCGCATAGGTCCATGATCTGCAGTTTCGGTGCGGCACACACGAGCGCCGCCGCAATCTGACTACCCTCGTCCTGGACTTCGAACCAGCCCTTGCCGTGGGCCGCATCGGCCTCGACGTTCGGCGTGCGGCCAGGACCCTCAGGGGCGGGAATGCGGACACCGAGGGCCGCGTATTTGGTTTCGACCGGGCCGTAGTCAGCAAGGGCCTTCAGCAGTTTTTCACGCGTGGACTTCATTGAGTTGGTTCGCAAGTCGACTGGCGCGCGGCGGTTTGAGCCTTGGCCCTGGGCCACCGCGCGATCGCCGAACGCGCGGGCGAACGATGGCCACAGCCATTCCGGCACATCGGCGCGAACGTGCGAAGGTGTCGCCTCATCGAGTGTTCGCACTAGCCCAGCGCGCTCTTCGTCAGTCAACGGTGAGAGCGTATGCGGCGTGCCATCGGCAGCGGCGTCGATCGCCTCCGGCGACAAGGCCAAAGCCCGGCCAGCAGCAGCCAACACCAGTGCGCGTGAGTTGTCCGTGCCCATCTGCGCCGCGAGAGAAAGCCTGCGCCGGAGCACGTCGTAGACGAGATTGCCGATCGCTGCCCTGTCGCCGCTGCCAGCAAAGCGATGCGCCTTGCCCCAGTCCGACAATGCCGTCGCGACGGTGCGATGGCGCGCAACGATATCATCGAGCACTTCGACGGCCGCAACGAGACGTGCTCCAGCTTTCATATCAAAGGACCGGCAGCACGGCGCGGATCACGATGGTGATCCACATCACGAGCACCGCGATCGCGCTCGCAAAGAAAGCGTACGCGCGCGGCATCACCGGATTGTCGCCGAGATGGATGCCGGCGTGCACGATGCGGCTCACCACGAACACGATGGCCCAAAACATCATCCAAAAGTCGACCGTCTTGGTGATCAGCGCGAACGCGCAGGCGGCAAAAAACAACACCGGAATTTCGAACTGGTTCTTGTAGTTGTTCGACGCCTTCGTTGCATCGGTCGGCCAAGCATCCTGGCCGAGCGCAATGTCCTTCAAACGCGTCGTTTTCGACACCAGCGCGCTACGCCGCCGCGAACCCATCACGAACAACACGCCGATCGTCAACAGCACCTGCACGAACACCGGCAGGATGATCATATTCTGGTTCAT
>JANLXZ010000445.1:0-6275 GCA_031365375.1 Hyphomicrobiaceae bacterium
GGCTGCACCAAGGTCGTCGTGTCGACGCAGCACAATGCGCGCACCTCCACCGGCAAGGAGTACACGCCAGCGATGGTCAAGGAGATGATCACGGCGGCTGTCTCGTCTTCCTTGCCAAAAGGGTGGATGCCAAAGAACGAGCTCGATTTTCTGGTCAATCCGACAGGTAATTTCGTCGTCGGCGGCCCCGATGGCGATTGCGGCCTGACTGGTCGTAAGATCATCGTCGATACTTACGGTGGATATGCGCCGCACGGTGGCGGTGCGTTCTCCGGCAAGGACCCGACGAAGGTCGATCGGTCCGCAGCGTATGCCGCCCGTTATCTTGCAAAGAACGTCGTCGCTGCTGGTCTGGCCGAGCGTTGCATGATCCAAGTCGCCTACGCCATCGGGGTGGCCGAGCCAATGTCGTTACTGGTCGATACACAGGGCACGGGCAAATGCGACGAGGCGAGGCTGGAGCGGATTCTAGCCGAACTTTTCCCGCTGCGCCCAACGGACATCCGCCGCAAGCTCGAACTCAACAAGCCGATCTACCGGCGCACTGCATCGTATGGTCACTTCGGCCGCGCGCCGGAGAAGGACGGCGGTTTCTCGTGGGAACGGATCGATCTCGCCGACACCATCCGCAAAGCCATGGGTTGAATTGTTGGACTATTTAGTTGCCCTTGGCGACTTCCATTCTGGGAGCCAGCCGCCAAGGGAGACGACCGCGCATCGTGCGGTCGTTTTCATTTGTGGCACGGCCGATGATCAGTGATCATGACTACGACGATTTGCGTGACGAGCTTCGCTCCTTCGGCCGTCGGCGCGGTCGCACGTTCACGGCGCGCCAGCAATACCTCGTTGACGAGGTGCTTCCGCCCAACCGGTTGCTGATCGATCGACCGGCACCCGATGCTGCCTCGCTGGCCGGCACATTGGTTTCGGGCGCCGTTGAAGCTTGGCTCGAAATCGGATTTGGCGGCGGTGAGCACTTGCTTGCTCAGGCCCGGGCTCACCCCGATCGCGCGATCATCGGTTGCGAACCGTTCATAGACGGCGTCGTGAAAGTGCTGGCCGCCATCGACGAGCAGGCGATCCGGAATATCCGGCTGCACGACGACGATGCGCGCGATGCTTTGCGCTGGCTGCCGCCCGCTTCGATCGATCGCGCGTTCGTGCTTTTTCCGGACCCTTGGCCGAAGGCGCGGCATCGCAAACGACGGCTCGTGTCGGCACCGACACTCGCGCTTTTAGCGCGCGTCATGAAGCCCGGTGCGGAACTGCGGGTCGCAACCGATATCGGCGACTACGCTCGCACGATCCTCGAAGCAATCGGCCACCAAAGCGCCTTTCGATGGACTGCGACGGGGCCGCAAGATTGGCGCATCCAGGGCGCCGATTGGCCGGTAACGAGATATCAGCAGAAAGCCAACCGCGAAGGTCGCTGCAGTTATTTTTTCCGGTTCGTGCGATTGCCCGCACTTATTTGATGCAACCATATTTACTAACTCGCGTGCGGCGCCTACGAATTTGCTCAACCCGCTCCAGTTTTTTCTTGACCAACCGTTGCTCGTTGACTACGCATACGTTGCTCATGATCATCTCAACTTTGGGGTGGGTCCGAAAGGATCCGCTCTTTTTGTTTTGACGACCTTAAGTTTGCGCTATGTGTTGGGACTGCAGACTGCATGGACGCCATCGACGACGGCGCCCCCTCAGGGGAGCGCTTCATTCACGAGACTGGGCTTGCCGCGGGCATTGCCACGCTCGTCGAACCTGTGTTGAGCGATCTCGGTTTCCGTTTGGTCCGGGTCCAGTTGACGGGTTCGGATAGCCAAACGCTACAGATCATGGCTGAGCGTCCGGATGGCTCGATGTCCGTTGGTGACTGCGAAACGGTATCGCGGCAAGTGTCGCCGGTCCTCGATGCGTATGATCCGCTGACGAACGCTTATCGGCTCGAAATTTCATCGCCGGGGATCGACCGGCCCTTGGTGCGCCCGTCCGACTTCGAGGATTGGGCCGGTTTCGAAGCCAAGATTGAACTGAAGCAGCCGGTCAATGGCCGCAAACGCTTTCGCGGCGTGCTGGATGGCTTCGAAAATGACGAAGTTCGGGTCGAATGCGACCTCGACCAGGTCGGCAAGCAGGTATTGGGTTTCCCGATGGCGTTGATCGGCGAAGCCAAACTCGTTCTCAGCGACGATCTCATTCGCGAGACACTACGGCGAGCGAAAAAATTGAAGGAGCGCGGCATCGGTGCCGTCTCCGATGAAGGTTCGACACAATAATAAAGGTGAAGGCCATGGCAGTCGCAGGCGTCAGTGCAAACCGGTTGGAGCTTCTCCAAATCGCCGACAGCGTCGCGCGTGAAAAAACCATCGATCGCAAAATCGTGATCGAGGCAATGGAAGATGCGATCCAAAAGGCCGCCAAGTCGCGATACGGGGCCGAAAACGACATTCGCTGTGAGATCGACCCGAAAACAGGCGAGACCCGGCTTTCCCGGGTGATGGCGGTCGTCGAAGAAGTCGAAAACGATTCCACTCAGATCAATCTTGCTGATGCCAAGCGCCGCAACCCGGATGCAAAGATTGGCGACTTCATCGCCGAGGGATTGCCGCCGCTGGATTTCGGCCGTGTCGCGGCGCAGAACGCCAAGCAAGTGATCGTGCAAAAGGTGCGCGAAGCCGAACGCGAGCGTCAGTTTGGCGAATACAAGGATCGCGTCGGCGAGATCATCAATGGCACTGTCAAACGCGTCGAATATGGCAACGTCATCGTCGATCTCGGACGTGCCGAGGGCATTATTCGGCGGGACGAAATGATCCCGCGCGAAACGCCGCGTTACGGCGATCGGATTCGTTCTTATATATATGACGTGCGACGCGAACCGCGCGGACCACAAATATTTTTGTCACGCGCAAAACCTGAGTTCATGTCGAAATTGTTCGCGATGGAAGTTCCGGAAATTTATGACAACGTCGTCGAGATCAAGTCGGTCGCGCGTGATCCAGGATCGCGTGCAAAAATCGCAGTAATTTCCAAGGATAGCTCGATCGACCCCGTCGGTGCCTGCGTTGGCATGCGCGGCGCACGGGTACAAGCCGTCGTCAACGAGTTGCAAGGCGAGAAGGTCGACATCATCCAGTGGAATGCCGATGCGGCAACTTTTATCGTCAACGCATTGGCACCCGCCGAAGTCTCGAAGGTCGTGCTCGACGAAGACGCTGCGCGCATTGAAGTTGTCGTTCCAGAAGCCCAACTATCTCTTGCGATCGGGCGGCGGGGCCAGAACGTACGGTTGGCCTCACAGCTGACCGGTTGGGATATCGATATTCTGACCGAGCAGGAAGAAAGCGAGCGCCGCCAGAAAGAATTCACTGAGCGGTCGGCCATGTTCATGGAGTGCTTGGATGTCGATGAAGTCATCGCCCAGTTGCTCGTGACGGAAGGCTTCGCCAGCGTAGAGGAAGTTGCATTCGTGGAATCATCAGAAGTGGCCCACATCGAAGGCTTTGACGAAAATACCGCGGAAGAAATTCAGACTCGTGCCCGCGAATATTTGGAAAAGCAGGAAAAGATCAAGGACGATCGCCGTCGCGAATTGGGCGTCGAAGACGAGCTGTCGCAGGTCGCGGGCGTTACCACAGCGATGCTCGTTGCGTTCGGCGAAAATGGTGTGAAAACGCTCGAGGATCTTGCTGATTGCGCGACCGACGATCTCACGGGGTGGACCGAGCGCAAGAAGGAAAAGGACGCAGAAACCATCCGCCACAAAGGTTTCCTCGACGGGTTTGAGATTGACCGCAAGGGCGCTGAAGATTTGATCATGGCGGCCCGTGTGCTTGCCGGTTGGATCAAAGCGGAGGACTTGGTGGCGCCCGAGGCGGCCGAGGACGAACACGAAACACCCGTCGCACACTAAATGTTGTGACGCTAAGAAGGACGAGGCATGGGTACGGAGCCAGCAGTTGCGGAGACGATCGATGTGCGCAAGCGGGGAAAGCCCAGCTTGCGCACATGCATCGTCACGCGTGCTGAGCAAGCTCCGAGCGACCTTATCCGCTTTGTTCCCGCTCCTGACGGTTCGATTACGCCAGATTTGGCGCGGAAATTGCCCGGCCGGGGTGTTTGGGTGACATGCAACGCGGAGATGTTGAGCGAAGCCCTTCGCTCGAAGGCTTTTGCCAAGAGCCTGAAACGTAAGGTGACCGCGTCCGACGATCTGGTCGACCAAGTCGAGCAGCTGATGATCAGGCGCGTTATCGAGGCCCTGTCGCTCGCGAACAAGGCTGGCTGCTTGGTGACCGGCTTTTCGAAAATCGATGCGGAACTGTCGCGCGGTAATCTGGTCGTGCTCCTGCACGGCCGGGAAGCATCGGTCGATGGCTCCGGTAAACTCGATCGGAAATGGCGGGCGGTTGCAGCGGACCTTGGAAAAATACCTGTAATCGTGAACGAATTGACGATTGCGCAATTGGATTTGGCTACAGGCAGGGAAAATGTGGTACATGCTGGGTTGAGCGCAGGTGGCGCGACGAGCAGGTTCTCGATCGAAGTCGAGCGTCTCGGCCGCTATCGCTTGCCCTCTTCCTCGCGTGCACGTGAAGCTAAGGCAGAGTGATCTGCTGGGTGTTGGGATCTTTACTGCTTCTCTCGTTCGGCGATGCGAGGCAGGATTGTTGTCGTTAGTTTTCAATAAGCGGACCAGCCTGTCGAACCCGCGTTGAGCGGAATATGACGGGGCGGCCCGTAGAGTGTCGGGAAAACGGATCAGGTATGAGCGAACCGAAAGAGACGACCGATAAGACCGCAGGCGCGAGCGGGTGTAAGCCTTTAAGCCTCGTAAGCCGCGTCGAGTCCGGCCATGTGCAGCAAAAATTCAGCCACGGCCGCTCGAAAACGGTCGTGGTCGAGAAGAAGCGTTCGCGCTCTCTGAAAGAGGGTGAGGAGCCGGTGGCCGCCCGGCCTTTGACGCCTGCCGCAGCGCCGATGCCGCGCGCGCCGACGGCGAAGCCTGCCGGTGCGCGTGCCGAGCAGCCGAAGCCGGGCGCGTTGTTGCGCACCCTTTCTGATGAGGAGCGCGTCGCCCGATCGAAGGCGCTAGCTGCCGCCCAGGAGCGCAGCGTCGAAGAGGCGCGCGACCGTGCCGAAAAAGAGCGGTTGGCAGCTGTGGAAGCGGCCGAGCGTTCTGCGCGCGACGAAGCAGCCAAAGCCGAGGCCAAGGCGCAGGGCTTGCCAGAGCCGGAACCCGAGACGCCGCCCGCTCCTGAACCGGAGCCGGTGGCCGAAATCGTCGTCGAGGCGCCAGCGCCCGTCGCCGAGCCGGCTGTCGCGGCCAGCGCTGCGGCGCCCGTCGCCACTCCGTCGGCGGCCGTTGCCGAGGAAGCGCCAGCCGCTCGTTCCGGCGGCATGACGCGTCCAATGATCGTCTCGCGTGGCGATCGCGCAAGTCCCAAGCCGCCGGAAAGCGTCAAGAAGGGCGAGACCGAAGTCGCGCGCCGCGCTGGCAAGCTGGTGATGACGCCCGAGGTCGAAGACGACGATCGCGCCAAGAAAAAGGGTGGCAAAATCGTTCGCAGCACTGTTGCCAAGCCCGGCAGCGAGGAAGGCCGTGTTCGCGGCAAGCTGACGATTACCAACGCGTTCGACGAGCGTCAGCGCGAGCGGTCACTTGCGTCGCTAAAGCGCAAGCGCGAACGCGAAAAGCTAAAGGCCATGGGCATTTCCCAGGCACGCGAAAAGGTCGTGCGCGAGGTGATCATTCCCGAGGCGATCACGATTCAAGAGCTGTCCAATCGCATGACCGAGCGGGCTGTCGACCTCATCAAGGTTTTGATGAAGGAAGGCGCCATGCATAAGATCACGGATGTGATCGACGCCGACACCGCCGAGTTGCTGGTGGCCGAGTTCGGCCACGTCTCCAAGCGCGTGACCGATGCCGACGTTCTGGAAGGCTTTATCGGCGCCAAGGATCAGGACGACAACCAGCAGCCACGCGCGCCGGTCGTGACCATCATGGGCCACGTCGATCACGGCAAGACGTCGCTGCTCGATGCCATCCGCAAGGCCAATGTTGCCAGTGGCGAAGCTGGCGGTATCACGCAGCATATCGGTGCCTACCAAGTCACCACGCCCTTGGGCGAACACGTTACGTTCATCGACACGCCGGGCCACGAAGCGTTTACCGCCATGCGTGCGCGCGGTGCCAAGGTCACCGATATCGTGATCCTTGTGGTCGCGGCCGACGACGGCGTCATGCCGCAAACGGTCGAGGCGATCAATCA
>JANLXZ010000093.1:0-2425 GCA_031365375.1 Hyphomicrobiaceae bacterium
TTCTCGGCGGCATTCTTACCTACGCCGTCGAGGCAGGGATCATCGAGAGCAACCCGGCCCATGGCATCCGCAAGCCAAAGGACAACGTGCGAAAGCGTCGGCTGTCGGAGGCGGAGTATCGAATTCTGGGTGGGATGCTCCGCGAGGCCGCCAAGCAGGAGAAATACGCCACGATCGTAGACATTGTCCGTCAAATTGCGCTGACCGGCTCCCGGCGAAGCGAGATGATCGGCTTGAAATGGACGGAGGCCGACACCGAGGCAAGCTGCTTGCGGTTGGAAGACAGTAAGGAGGGTGAGTCCATCCGTCCCATTGGACTGCCTGTCGTCGAGTATCTAGAGCGACGGCGTACCGATGATGTCGGCACATTCGTTTTCCCGGGGCAGGGCGAGGACAACGCGTTTGGCAGTTTCCCGAACCATTGGAAGCATATCTTGGAGAACTCCCCGCTGTCGGATGTGACACCGCACGTGCTCCGTCACAGCTTCGCAAGCATCGCCAACGATCTCGGTTTTACCGAGGTAACCATCGCGGCGCTCGTGGGTCACGCCAAGGGCTCAGTGACGAGCAAGTACATCCATACGCTTGACACCGCACTCATCATGGCCGCGGACACGATCTCGGGCTACATTCAAGGGCTTCTTGACGGCATCGAGTTCAAGCAGACCGCCTACGCGTTGGACCGCGACTCACGAAAAGCTGCCCTGGCCCGCTTCCTCAAGCGGGCTTCGAGCAGTGATCCAGAGGAGGGTGAAGAGGAGCGCCGTCTGGCGGCTTAGGGAATGCATTTGCTCCCAATTGCGAGTGGCAGTCGGGTCGCGCTTGATATCGCCGTCGCTCCGAAAGCGTTATGAACGCAGATATCGCCGGCAGCCCAGGTTGAGCGAGAAGAGCGGCGGTTCTGAACTGGGCCTGACGAGCGGTCTTGGGGATTGCCTGTAAAGGACGATAGACGGAAACGCCACTCCTCCACGTTCCGAAATACTGCCCACTACCCGACAATGTCACGGCGCTGCAATGGCCGGGGATACCGACGCGGTTGAAGATGCGCATGTGATCTCGTTCAACGATATCTGCCGATTCTCCAGCCGTCACTCCCGATCACCCCAATTGCCTTGAATGACCTACCTTGCATTGGAGAGTTTTGTCTTGCGCACGACCTCGAGGAATGCACGGATGATTCGGCTGGTTTCGCGTTTGCGCAGGATTACAACATGCGCATATGTGAATATCTCCGCATCGGCGATTGGGATGAGGCGTAGAGAAGGATCGGAAACAAACTCAGCTTCCGAGACATAGCTTATGCCTAGGCCGCGGATGACCGCTTCGCGGATCGCCTCGCGGCTCCCGATCTCCATGACGATTCGCGGCTTGATCTTTGCCCCGGCGAGCGCCTGTTCGAAAGCGCGTCGTGTCGTAGAGCCGGTCTCACGGATGATTAGCGGTTCACCCTCGAGTGCGGCGATTTTTACGCTCTTCCGCTTAGCCAGCGGATGATCTGTACGCACAAAGACGCCAACCGGATGGCGCCGATATGGAACGGTGAGAAGACGATCGTCCTCGTCGATGTGCGCGAGCACGGCGATGTCGCTCTTGTAGTCCAGGAGATCGGCGAGCACGTCGTGCGAGTTGCCGAGCTTCACGGCAAGCTCGATCCCCGGATAGGCGCGATTGAAGGCCGCAAGCATCTCGGTGACGTGATACGGGCCGACCGCGCCGATCGAGAGCCGGCCGGTCTTGAGCTCGCGCGATTGCTCAAGGAATGCAACCGCCTCTTCTTCCTCGGCAAACAGGCGTGATGTGATGGACAATAGTTGCCGTCCCGTATCGGTCAATTCGCGCCGACGCCCTTTCTTTATAAAGAGGTCGACACCGTACTCCTCCTCCAGTGCGCCGACCTGCGCCGTCAGTGTCGGCTGCGTGATGTGGACGGCATCCGACGCGGCGTTGAAGCCGCCTGCGGTTGCCACTGCATGGAAGGAGCGAAGCTGGGTATATCGCATAGAATAAATCTATCTATTTCTCTGAAAAAATCAATTTGTCGATGTAACCGCCTTCAGCAATGGTCCGGACCACAACGAGCGCTCACGAGAAGCGCGGAAGTGGCAGCGCTTCAGGCGCGATCAAGGGTGAAACGTCATGCGGTGGGCCTACTGGAATCCCGTAAAAGTTCGCTTCGGCGCCGGGACATTCGAAGAAGTCGGCGGCTTGATCGGCAAGCGTCGCTATGCGCTCGTGACCTATAATCAACCTATTTTCAACGACTTGGCGGCGCGCCTTACAAAGGTCGCGGGCGAGCCGGTTGCCGTCATCGACAATATCGAGACCAACCCGGACTGCGCCGATCTGGTGAATTCCTGCCGCGTCTTCGGCGCCGCAACGCAAGCGCCCGAAGTCATTGTTGCCCTCGGCGGCGGCTCGATGA
>JANLXZ010000042.1:0-3790 GCA_031365375.1 Hyphomicrobiaceae bacterium
GCAAGATGAGGGCTCGCTCAAGCTTGTGCCAAGATTTGATTTTTTGTCGTGGCGTGCAGGTCACTATCCGGACCTCAAAGCTGTTTACGCCATGCAGCCCGAGCACTTGATCCGACCGAGTGGCAGCACTTTGTGCCACTCTACTGATGCCGTTCTTAGTCGTCCCTATGTACGCTATCCGAGACCGTCCATCAGGGTAGACGAGTCGTCCGTGAAGAAAGGCGCCGTTAGGCGGTCTGCAAGCGCATCGCTGCGGCTGTTCGCGTCGCAAAGAGGACCAGGAGCAAGGCACACAAGAGCTGCCTCAGCCAGGCGGCGAGGCGGCGGAAGTTGTAGCCGATGGCGGCGAGGACGGCGTTTGTCGCATCACCGTGGTCGCCGATCAGATAGTTACGATCCATGCGGTGGTCGTTCTTCATGTGGCCGATGACCGGCTCGACGGCGGCTCGCCGTCTGAGCTCGCGCTTGATGGCCTTGGTCACGCCGCGCTTCTGCTCCGAGACATAGACCCGCATGTCGTGCGGCGCCGGCGCATTGTGCCCGCGATAGCCCTTGTCGGCGATGATGCGCTTCAACTCGTTGCCGACGATCGCCTGCACGTGCGGGATCACGGTCGACAGCGTGTGGCCGTCGTAAGGGTTGCCCGGCAGCGCCTTGGCGGCGAGCACGAACTGGCCGCCGCGCGAGGGCGCGACCGTGGTGGCGACCGAGACCTTGACGCCGAACTCGTAGGGCTTGTGCGCCTTGCCCTTGCCGATGCATTCGACCTCGGGCGCGTGGATCGAATAGACTTTCGGGCCCCGCTGTCCGCGCTCCTGCGCATGCACACGCCCGGCCAGGAAGAGCTTGGGCCGGAAGATCGTATTCAGCGACGGCGATGATCTCACCTGGCGGTCGATGTCGCGGATCACCCGACCAAGGTAGGTCTTGAGGCGGCGCAGCTCGCGGCGCGCCCGCTTGAACTGCTTGGCGTGGGCGTAGCGCTGATATTTGATCAGCGCCAGCTTGCCGACCTTCGGATAGCCCTGACGCAGCACGAGCCCGTGCTTCCTGGCGAGCTTGACCAGCATCACGCGCGCCCGGTTCAAGAGCTTGGCGTCGGTCGGGAAGGTGATCGCCTTCTCCTGCACCGTGGTGTCGACAATGACCTTCGACAGATCCTTGATCTCTATGGCGTCGGTCTTGACCGCAACCGCGAGGCTCTCCTGCAGGAGCACGTCGAGCCGCTCATGGCCCATGCGCTGGCGCCAGCGCGTGAGCGACGAGCGATCGAACGGCGCTTTGTGGCGGAAGAACTCCTCGCCGCAGAAGTGCTGGAAATAGGGGTTCTCGACCCAGCGGGCCACCAGCTCCTCGTCCGACAGATTGAACGTGTGCTTGAGGACGGCCAAGCCGGCCATCAGTCGTGTCGGCAGCGGAGGCTGACCGGGGCCGTCCGTGTACATGACGCCAAGCTTGCGGCCGATCAGCGGCCAGTCGATCAGCCCGCCGAGCCGCACCAGCTCGTGGCCCATGTCAATGATCTGGTCGAGCCTTGCCCGAAACAGATCGTCCTGCCCTCTCGATTGCTCGCGTGGCCGCATCGAAGCCTCCGTCGCTGTGTCCTGTCGACGGAATCACGGTTCGCGACGAGAGGGAATCGGGCATCGCGATTTGCAAGAATATCCACACCCGACCGTGGAAATCCTGCAACTCGACGCCAGCGCTCCTGCCCATTCATCAAGGCAGATCAGCACGTTCCGAGTTCTTCACGGACGACGGGTCCCATCCTTATTCGATTTCAAATTACGTCATCGAGAGCACAGCACAAATATCAATCGGTGGTGAACGCGATGATGTTGTTGCCGCGCTTAGAGTCAATCTGCGCGTTACCGCCGGCGGCAACGACGACGAACTGCTTGCCGTCTGCGGTATAAGACGACGGCGGGGCATTAACGCCGGCACCTGCCTGGAAGCCCCAGAGGACTTTACCATTCTTGGCATCATAGGCACGGAACCAACCATTGGCTTCGCCCGTGAAGACGAGCCCACCGGCCGTTGCCATGATGCCGCCGATCATCGGCTGCGGAGTCTTGACCTGCCAGGCGATCTTGCCGCTGTTATAATCAACGGCGGTCACGTTACCTGATTGCTCTTCGCCCGGGATGACCTTGAAGGCGCCGCCGAGCCAGAGTTTGCCGCCAGGATATGGCGAACTCTCGACGTGATAGGTCATGGGCTGGTGCAGGTTGATCGCATAGGTCAAGCCGAGTTCGGGATTGACCGTCATCGGCGACCACTCGACGCCGCCGTTGGCGCCCGGAAGCATGCGCTTGCCTTCTTTCGTCGGCAGCACCCACATGTTTTCCTGCGGCACCATCGCCTCCGAGAAACGGATCAGGCTGCAGTCCTTGCGGTTGTGGACGTAAACATGGCCGGTCTTGCCAGCGTGAATGACGCCGGGAACGACCTTGCCGTCCTTGTCCTTGACGTCGACAAGGATCGTCGGGCTGACGGCGTCGAGATCCCAAACGTCATGCGCGATGTACTGGAAGTGGCAAACGTATTTGCCGGTGTCGAGATCAACCGAAACCATCGAGTTGGTGTAGAGGTTATCGCCCGGCCGGATGGAGCCATCGAGGTCGGGCGACGGGTTGCCAGCCACGAAGAAGATGCGGTTCAGCTTCAGATCGACCGATGGGTTCTGCCACACGCCGCCGCCGAGTGTCTTGTAGGGATCGCCAAGTTTCGCGTAAGCCGCTTTCTCGGCTTCGATATCGCGATGCATGTCGCGGCCGGTGGCATCGTTCTTCGCCCACACACCCGATGAGTTCTCCGGGGTGGTATCGAACTGCCAGAGCATCTTGCCGGTCTTGGCATCAAAGGCTTTGACGAAGCCGCGGATGCCGTATTCGCCGCCGTTGGTGCCGACCAAAACCTTGCCATTGACGACGGTCGGTGCCATCGTTTCACTGTAGCCCTTTTCCGGGTCGCCGACGTCGGCCTGCCAAAGCATGCTGCCCGTCTTGGCATCGAGCGCTACCAGCTTGGCGTCGAGGGTGGCGAGGAAAACCTTGTCGTCCGCGACAGCGACGCCGCGGTTATTGGGGCCGCAGCAATAGGTGGTCACCGGCCCCATCTTGTGCTTGTAGTGCCAGAAATCCTTGCCGGTTACCGCATCGAGCGCATAGACGTGGTTGTACGAGGTGGTGGCGAACATCACGCCGTCGATGACGATCGGCGCCGTCTGCATCGACTCGAGCACCTCGGTCTGGAAGGTGAAGGCCGGCCTGAGCTTGGCGACGTTGCCGCTGTTGATTTGCGCGGCCGGGTAGTACCGGGTCTGCGCATAGTTCATGTTCGAGTGCAGGAAGTTGGCGCCGTCCTTGTCGGCGGCGTCGAGCTTGCCCTGCGGTACCGAAACGGTCTTGGGCACCTGCGTGCTCTTGACGGCCGTCTGGCCGGAGATTTCGGCCTGGGCGAAGGCGCCCGACGACAGGGCGCCGAGCACGGCAGCGGCCAAGGCGGTGAGCACATGGCGTGCCGTGGGGGATGGGTGGTGCATCGAGTCTCCTGATGGATTGGATTTGATCGGTGATGTCGATTCGCCCCGGGCGCCTGTGCGCTTCGGAGTGGACAAGCAGGTGTCGCGGGACGCAGCCTGAACACGAATTTGCCGTCGGCGAGAATATGCAAAATCGCGCCGAAAAGGAACCGTTTTTTATGATCCACGCAACATTCGACAGCTCATTCGACCATCGGGGTGCCGCATGACGCCGTCCTTGCCGAGAAGATCCGTCAGACCGTGGCT
>JANLXZ010000049.1:0-18335 GCA_031365375.1 Hyphomicrobiaceae bacterium
GCCGGCTCCCCGTAGGGGAGTTGCCATGCGCAAGTAAACTACCGCGCATGGCGGCCGGCTCCCCGTAGGGGAGTCGCCATGCGCAACTAAAACGAGGCGAGGCCGCAGAACCTCCCCGGGAAACAAACCAAAACCTCTATCAAGGACAACAACCATGCGTCACCGTAAACTAGGCCGCCGCTTTAGCCGCGACCCCGGCCATCGTCAGGCAATGTTCCAGGCACTCGCCTCGGCCCTGATCCGTCACGAGCAGATCGTCACAACGCTGCCAAAGGCGAAAGACCTGAAGCGAGTCGTTGAAAAGTTCATCACCCTTGCCAAGCGCGGAGATTTGAACTCGCGCCGCCTCGCCGCCGCCCGCCTGCGTGACGAGGACATGGCCAAGAAGCTGTTCGAAGTTCTCGGCCCCCGCTACAAGGACCGCAACGGCGGCTACACGCGCGTGCTCAAGGCCGGCTTTCGCTTCGGCGACAGTGCACCGCGCGCGGTCATCGAGCTTGTTGACCGCGACGTTTCGGCAAAGGGTAAAGAAGATAAAGCCCGCGTCGAGTCCGAGAAGGGCGCCGCGGCTTCTGCCTGACGGACTGGCCGCGAGATAGTAATTCAGATCAGAGCGGCTTCGGCCGCTCTTTTCGTTTCTAGACGAGTTACGGGTCTAGGCGAGTTACGGGCGACCTGTGATCGGGAACGACGGATGAAGCTGATCTTCAATCGGCACAGGGATTTGTCTATATCCTCTACCAGACATTTGGATCAGCTGGGGACGCCATTCATGACGCTTCGACTGCACTTGCAAACGCCGCTGCTTTTCGTGCTCGGGCTCATGCTGGGGACCTTGCCCGCCGCCGCGCAACGCAAGTTGCCGCCGCCGTCGCGCGAGGCTGTTCAGTTGTCCTTTGCACCGATCGTTAAGCAGACCGCGCCTGCCGTTGTGAACGTTTACGTGCGCACGAGGGTGCAGGCGTTTACCTCGCCATTCGCCGATGATCCGGTGTTTCGCCGCTTCTTTGGTGATCGGTTGGGGCAACAGACGGAGCGCCAGCAGAATTCGCTGGGGTCCGGTGTGATTGTCAATCCGAGCGGTATCATCGTCACCAACACACACGTGATCAAGGGCGGCGGCCAGACCGAAATCAAGGTCGTACTCGCCGACAAGCGCGAGTTCGACGCCAAAGTCATCATGCAGGATGAAAAAACGGATATTGCGGTCCTGCGCATCGAGGGCGGCGACGGTAAGTTTCCGACGCTCGAGCTGGAAGACAGCGACAACCTGGAAGTTGGTGACTTGGTGCTGGCAATCGGCAATCCATTCGGCGTCGGCCAAACCGTGACGCAGGGCATCGTATCGGCACTAGCCCGCTCCGAAATCAGTCAATCGGAGGCGCAGGTATTCATTCAGACCGACGCTGCGATCAATCCGGGTAATTCCGGCGGCGCGCTCGTCGATATGGCAGGCCGGCTGGTCGGCATCAACACGGCGATTTTTTCGCGTTCGGGTGGCTCACACGGGATCGGCTTTGCGATACCTTCGAACATGGTGCGCGTCTATGTCGACAGCGCTATCTCTGGCCGCAAGGTGGAGCGGCCTTGGCTCGGCGCACGGCTGGAAGCGCTCACGCGTGAAGTCGCCGAGGGCTTGGCTCTCGACCGCGCTTCCGGTGCACTCGTCACGCGCGTGTGGGATAAGGGGCCGGCAGCCGAAGCCGGTCTGCAACCAGGCGATGTCATCACCGCCGTCGACGGCGTCGAGGTGGCGGACGCCCGCAGCGTGCACTATCGACTGGCAACGCGTGGGGTGGGTAACCGCGTCCGCCTCGATGTTTTGCGCAAGGGACGCGGGCAAGCCGCGACAGTTGCCTTGCGCGCAGCGCCGACGCCGGCCAAGGACGACATGCGCGTTTTGTCGGGCACGCACCCTTTCGATGGTGCGCAAGTGGGCAACCTATCGCCGTCGATCGCCGACGAGCTCAGCCTTGAAGATTCCGAAGGGGTAGTGATCATCGCCGTGCGGAGCGGTTCGACAGCGCAAAGACTGGGATTTCAGGCAGGCGATGTCATTGCACAGGTCGGCAAGGACAAGATCACGGCGATCACCGAACTGGAGCGTGCCTTGGCGCAACGCCAGCGCACCTGGGCGATCGGGGTAAATCGTGGCGGCCGGCTGATTCAATTGCAAGTGCAAGGCTAAACTAAGATTGGGACTAAGCTAAACGTTCGAAAAACACCGACAAGTTGTTAGCGGGCATGGCATGCACCTCGGGCTCGCCAAAGCCGTTCTCCCTAGCCAACGCTGCCACCGCTTCGAGGTCGCGTACACCCCAATCCGGATTTTCCGCCCGCAGGCTGTGATCAAATGCTTCGTTACTGGCGGACGTGTGTCGTTCGTCGCGCCGGAAGGGGCCGTAGAGAAACAGTAGTCCGCCGATGCCAAGGAGGCGTCCAGCGCCGCGGATCAATCCTTCCGCGGCTCGCCATGGCGCGATGTGGATCATATTGATGCAGATCACGGCATCGGCATGAGCGACCGGCCAGATTTCACTCGACGCATCGAGCGCAAGTGCCGGCCGCACATTGCTCAAGCCCAGATGCAAACGCCAAGCATCGATGCTCGCCAGTGCGGCAAGATCGGGATCGCTCGGCTGGAACACTAGACTTGCTCGGCTCGACGCTGCGAGGTGCATCGTGTGTTCGCCTGATCCGCTGGCGATTTCCAGGACCAACCCACTGGTGGGCAAGGCCGGCAACAGTACGTTGCGGATTGGGTCGCGATTGCGTGCCGCGGCGGGCGCAAAGCGGCGCGTATCGTCAGCCGGTAAGTTCATCGGTCTCTCCGAAGTGCTGACCGTAAATGTGCGATCGCGCGACCTATACGCGCCTCGCACGCCTGCTGTCACCCGTGGGTCTATGTCATGGCGTTGATACAGACTTCCAATCGGGCGCTGCATCGCGGCATACTCCGGGCAACAAACACGATCGGGGAGGACGCCTGAATGGCCACCAATAAGAAATGCATATTCGTTCCGCATGCCTTGGCCGCATCGGCGGTCGCCTTATTCGAAGCGCGCGAAGATATCGAGATAAGACGGTTCGATAATTTGATCTCGGCCGCGGCATTCGACGAAATGCTAGGGCAAAGTTCCCACGTCAATGCGGCGATCCTTGGCGCGACGCCGTTCAGCGCCGCGACCGTCGCCCGCGCAAAAGGCTTGCAGGTCGTCGCCCGCATCGGCGTCGGCTATGATGCGGTGGACGTACCGGCACTGACGAAAGTGCGGGTGCCGCTGATGACCACCGGCATCGCCAACTCGCCCTCGGTCGCCGAGCAGGCGGTATTCTTCATGTTGCAGTTATCGAAGCGCGCGAATGAACTTCACGCTCTGGTGCAGGATGGAAAATGGGCGCAGCGGATGTCCGTTTTGCCGTCCGACCTGCTCGACAAAACCGTGCTCGTGGTCGGCTTCGGCCGTATCGGCACACGCATCGCCAAGCGCTGCCTCGCGATGGAAATGAACGTGCTGGTCTACGATCCGTTCGTGAAGCCGGACGCGATCAAGGCGGCGGGTTGCGAGCCGGTGGCGGATCTCGATGCCGCGCTCGCTCGTGCCGATATCCTTACCCTGCATTGCCCGAAAACGACGCAGACTGCGGGCATGATCAATGCCGATCGGCTCGCCCGCATGAAGCCGACCGCGTTCCTCGTGAATACGGCGCGCGGCGGCATCGTCGATGAAGCAGCACTGCATGCAGCTCTGATTGGCAAGCGATTGGCCGGTGCCGGTCTCGATGTGTTCGAGAAGGAACCGCCGCCCATTGATCATCCGTTGTTGCGCCTGCCGAATGTCATCGTTGCCCCGCACATTGCCGGCGTTACGACCGAATCAGTCGAGCGCATGGGGCTGCAATCGGCGCTCAACGTGTTGAGCGTGTTCGATGGCAAGCCGATCGTCGCAAATATGATCAATCCGGAAGTCCTCGGATAGGCACGTGATCGGGCCGGCCGGTTCAGACTGCGCCAGCTTCTTTCATCTGGGCGATGCGCTCGGGCGACAGGCCCAGCAAGCGCTCGAAGATTTCCGCGTTGTTGACGCCGAGCGGCGGCCCCAAGTGATCTATGCCGCCCGGCGTTTCGGTCAATCGTGGCACGACATTGGCGACCGCGAGCGTTCCTGCCGCGAAGCGCGGATCGGCGACACGAGCGATATTCTCCCGGGCGGCGTATTGCGGATCGGCGAAGATTTCATCGATCGCATACACTGAACCGCAAGGTACCTGGAACTCCTCGCAGATGCGCAAGACGTCGGCCTTGAGCAAGCTCCCGGTCCAACGGCCGACGTGGGAGTCGACCTCGGCGCGGTCTTTCTCCCGGTTGGCAAGTGTCGCCCAGCGAGTTGGTGCGGCCATGTCGGATTGGGTCATTGCATCGGCCAGCCGCTCGTAGATTTTATCGTTGGTGCAGGCGATTGCGATCCAGCGATCGTCTTTGGTCGGATAGTGGCTGTGCGGCACGACGTTGACCGTCCCCGGCCCCATGCGCTCGCGCACGAAACCGCGACTGTCGAACGCTGGCGCCAATTCATCCAAGATGCGGAATACCGGCTCGTACAACCCGATGTCGACGACCTGCCCTTTGCCTGTCGTGTCGCGTGATCGCAACGCCAGTAACGCACCGAATGCGCCGTAAATACCGGCGAGGTAATCGGGGATCGTTGCCGAACCGGGCGTCACCGGGGGGCGGTCGGGATATCCCGCTAGATAGGACAGTCCGCCGAATGCGTTGGCGATGCGCCCAAAACCTGGGCGTCCACTGTAGGGCCCGGTCTGGCCGTAGCCAGAGATGCGGACCATCACGAGGCGCGGATTGATGGCCGAGAGAACATCCCAGCCCAATCCCCATTTCTCCAGCGTACCCGGTTGGAAATTCTCGACCAGCACATCCGAAATAGCGACCAAGCTTTTCAGTACTTCGGCACCGTCCGGCTTTCGCAAATCGAGCGTGACGGACTTCTTGTTGCGGCACTCGGACAGCCACGGCAGCGTTTCGCCACATTCGTGGATGGAGCCGAATTTGCGGAGCGGATCACCGACGACCGGCAACTCGCACTTGATGACCTCGGCACCAAACTCGGCGAGTTGGGTCGTGCAGAACGGCCCGGAGATGAAGCTCGAAACGTCGATGACGCGAATGCCATCGAGAGGGCGCGAAGCTTTGCCAGTCATCCGAGTTTCCTTTGTTGAGTGCACGGCCATTGATTGCAATATGCACGATACAATGGCCGCGCCAATCAATGGCAATCAGATTGCGCAAAGCTCGCGTGCAGCATCCGGATGCCGTCGATCTTCCGGCGCGCTAATGTTCTGGCGATTGAGGTGCGGCAACGCCGGCGTCATAAGCGGCGCGCGCTCGATTGAAAGAGGCCAAGTCGCGACTGACGCTTGCCTGATCGAAAATTGCCCGTGCCAACTGACCACCGAGCACTTGCATGGCTCCGAGAAAAAGGAGCGCCGCACCCGCGGAACCGGCTAGTAGGGGCGATTGACTGGCAAAAATTGCCGGCACGCTCGCCGAACCGCCGCCGACTTGTGACAGGATTCCCAGGAGTATCGTCACGACGCCAATGCCGATTTGCACGAAGCCCAACACGCTAACGACGCGGGCGAAAAACCGGCCGGTGCGATATCGTCGCTTGGACTTCGGCATCGTAAACGCCGGTTTCGGCGCAACGGTATTCGTCGCCGCAGGAATCGGTTGGGGACGCCGCGTCGTAATCGCAGTCCCCGTCGGCTGCGGGTAGTGTAGTGTAAACTGCGCGGCTCCATTGCCGTTTGGCGATGATGCACCGTTGTTATAGTAACCGGGCGTAGCCGACCCATTTGACGGCGGCGTAAACGTTTGCTCAGCCCCCGGTGCTAATGCGCCGAGCTTACTGAGTGCTTCACGCGCGATGGCAGCCTCGGCACTGCGCGGAAGATGGTCGGTCAGGTGGCGATAGAACTGAATCGCATACTCCAAACGGCCCTCGACTTCGGCCCGCTGGCCTGCTTCGAGGATTTGAACCGATGTGAATTGCTGCGAGCTTTGCGCCATCGCGCTTCCAGTCTAAAATGCATGAGATAAAACTCAGTATTACAATATAAATGAGCAAATGTCTTCATTTAGAGCTGTTTCGAGCAGCCATTCGCGATTAAGGAATCGCATGAATGGGCAGAATGCGCCGGCCGAACCAGCTCTGGCAGTTGCCCCATTCGACACGGCTATCGACATCGCACAAGTGACTGGCCATCTCCAGGCTAAGGCCTTTGAGGTTCGCGGTAGTGTCTATCAGGGCGTGCTCCGTCGACCAACGTACGTCTTTGAAAGGGTATACAACGCGAGGACAGCGCTTCAGGCCGACAAGCCAATAGCCGCCATCGGGGGTGGGGCCGAGTACCGCATCGCGGGCTTTCAGTAATGCGAACGCCTTAGCGATATGGCTCGCGCGGATCGCCGGGATATCGGTGCCGATGATGATCAGCGGTCCCGGTCGAGCGTCGTCCATGATTCGTTGCATACGCTCGCCGAGATCACCGCGACCTTGCCGCCGGCGATCGATGCCAGATGGCCAAACCGGGTTTGAAACACCGGGGTCGGGGGCGACTGACAGCTCCGTGTGCCAACGCCGGTCTCGCCCGAGGCGGCCGAGCACCGATCGAACCGTGTGACGATAAAAGCGCACGGCTTCGACTGCGCCTATTTGGCCGGCGAGGCGCGTCTTCACTCGTCCCATTTGCGGGACCTTGACCATCACAATCAGCCGGCACTTAAAAGGCGCCGCAGGTTTCCGCGGCGCCCGTAGTCGTGTGCGCGGCCGGATTGGCCGTCGCGCCGTCAAGCGACAGGCTTGAAGACGTAGCCGGTGCCGTCCTTGGCAATGGTTCCGGCACCTGGCATGCCGAAGTGGTAGCCGGTGACGATCATTTTTTCGGCAATGGCACGGTCCATCATTTTCCGGCGATTGCTCTCGGCAAGGGCTGCATCGGCGTCGAACGCTGCATGCCAACCCGGGTTCTTCACAAATAACGCAGGAATGTTGGTCACGTCGGCGAGTACCATCAGCTGCTTCTTGCCCGATGCCACGAGGTAGCTCGTGTGGCCGGGCGTATGGCCGTAACTCGCCACGGCTTTGATACCGGGGGCAACTTCCTTGCCATCTTCGATTTGCTTGACGTTCTTCCATGTCGCGAGCGTCGCCTGCACGCGTTTGGCAAGTCCGTGACGTGCCTCGGGAAGTTTTGTGAAGACGCTCGGATCGGTCCACCACTTATGCTCGACCGATGGCACGATGATCTCGGCGTTCGGGAAAACCTGGGCGTTGGTGTCTTTTGCCATCAAACCGAAAATGTGATCCGGATGATAATGTGTGACGATGATGGTCGAGATCTTGGCGGGGTCGATCCCAGCGGCCTTCATGTTTTGCGACATCATGAGACCCGCGGTCGGCTGCACTTGGCCACCGGTGCCACTGTCAAACATCGTGTATTTGCCTTTGATCTTCACGACCGTGACCGTGAACGGGATCGGCACATAAGCATCGGTCATCTTTGCCGCGACCAAAGCCTTCTTAGTATCTTCGATCGAAGCATTCTTGATGAAGGCGGCGTCGTGCGCCTTCTCCCAAATACCGTCATAGATTGTCGTTACCTCTGCATCACCGATTTTAAAACGTTTGAAACCCATCACTTTCGGGGCGCTACCCGATCCCGATCCCGAACCTGCCTTTTGAGCTGACGCCGAGGGGATAAATTCAAGGGGTCCATTAAGCCCGAAGGCCGCCGCTGCAGCCGACGCTGAGAAAACGAGATTGCGACGTGAAATGCTGGTCATGGGACGACGTTTCCTATTGTTTCTTCGGACCGAGGAGAAGTTGCCAAACGAACCTAGCGTTAGCATCCGAAGCGTGAAAGCGGTATCAGCGCGCTGACTGTCAATAATTATCAAACAGTCTAGCGTTGAAAACCCGACAGCTGAGCGATTGCATCGGGCACTCACGCCGAAGTGATACGCTCCCTCCAAGTTGAGGAAAGGTCATGTTCAAAACTATTTTTGCAGCATTTTCGTATTTCGCAGTCGTATTCGGCGCAGGGTTCGCGCTTGGCGCGCTGCGGATGATCATGGTCGCGCCATACCTGGGAACGATGGGGGCAATCGTGCTCGAGGTTCCCATCATGCTGGCGATATCGTGGTACGCGTGCCGATCGATTATTACCAATTTCGATATTCCGGCCACGGTCGCACAAGGTCTAGTCATGGGCGGTATCGCTTTCGCGCTGCTGATGGCTGCCGAGCTCGCTCTATCGGTGGTGCTGCTTGGCCGGACAATTGCTCAGCATCTCGCGGGTTATGCGGACGCCGGCACGATGCTTGGGCTCGCCGCACAGATCGCGTTTGGATTGTTTCCCGTGCTGCAGTTGGGAACACCGGCTAGTCCTCGGCGCGCGGCGTGACGCATCAGCCGTACAAGCGAACGATCAAGCTGAGTGGTGCTCGAAACGTATAGAGGGCCAGACATGATAGGTTGCGTGCGATCCGCATCGCGTATCCGTCGCGGCGATAGCGCACCGCACTCGTGATCGCACGCGATCGCAGGATGGCGATGCGTCGTCTGCCCAAGCGGCGGACGATGTCGACATCCTCCATCAAAGGCAGTGCTTGGAAGCCACCAATTTCTCGATAGAGGTCGCGGTGGATGAGTAGCCCCTGATCGCCATAGGGAAGTTTCAGTACCGCGCAGCGCAGTGCGACACCCGCTTCTACCATACGCGGCATCAACCCCAGATCGTCGAGCGTGAACCGAAACGCCGCCGCCGCTTGCGGACGCTTTCCCAGCTCTGTCCGCTCGATAAACTGGGCGGCTTCGCGCTCCCAACCGACGTCGAGTACCGTGTCGGCATGCAGAAAGAGCAGCCAGTTGCCGCGGGTCGCACTAGCGCCACCCATCAGCTGAAGCCCGCGGCCTGGGGCGGATTCGATGAAAGTAGCTCCGGAAGCGTCGGCGATCCGCTTGGTTCGATCGCTCGAGCCGCCATCGACGAGCAAGACTTCGCGGACAATGCCGGCGACAACGGCAGGGATGAGCGCACTCAGGGTATCTCCCAGCACGGCTTCTGCGTTGAGTGTTGGGATGACGACGGAGATCATATTGGATTGGCCTTTTGACTGGCCATAGCACACACGCTGAATCTGCGCATAGACGATTGAGAGCTTATTTTGTTCTTTATTTGTTCTATGGATCATGCTATGGTTCACGGATGGAAATGCCGGTCGCAAAAACTGAGGTTGAGGAAACGCAAGATCTGGCGTTACTCGATGCGGAGCGCAGGCGAGGGCGGGGCGCCAGGTCGAACCGAGTCGGGCGTTATGAGAATGAATTGCGCGTCGAGGTCGACGACGGGTGGGAAAGTCTCGCAACCTTGGATGCATTCCGAACCGAAGTGAAAGTCGAGCGCGCCAAAAGCATACTTTCGACGAACGACAGCCCGGATATCTCCTTCGATCAGTCGATCAATCCATATCGCGGCTGCGAACACGGCTGTATCTATTGTTATGCTCGGCCTGGCCACGCCTATCTCGGGCATTCACCCGGCATTGATTTCGAAACCAAGCTTTATGCGAAGACCAATGCGGCAGCGTTGTTGGAGCGCGAGCTTGCCGTTCGCTCGTATGTGCCGAAAACAATTGCACTCGGCGCCGTAACCGATCCCTACCAGCCAATCGACAGAGACTATCGTATCACGCGTGAGATTCTGGAGGTGCTCGATCGCGCCAACCATCCCGTCGGCATCGTCACCAAGTCGGCGCTGGTGGTGCGCGATATCGATATTTTGCAGCGTATGGCCGCTCGCGATCTCGTTAAGGTTGCGCTGTCGGTGACGACACTCGACGGCAAAGTCGCCCGGGCGATGGAGCCTCGCGCTGCCACTCCTGCGCGTCGGCTGGACGCGATCCGGCAGCTGACGGCGGCAGGGATCCCGGCTCAGGTGATGGTTGCGCCGATCATTCCCGGGCTGAACGACCACGAAATCGAGGGGATTTTGCAAGCAGCTCGCGACGCTGGTGCGCAGGATGCGGGATATGTGCTGTTACGATTGCCGCTGGAACTCAAAGAGTTGTTCCGGGAGTGGCTCGCAACCGAATTTCCTGATCGGGCAAAGCGAGTAATCAGCATTTTGCAATCGATGCACGGCGGCAAGGATTACGTCGCGACGTTCGGTCTGCGCCAACGCGGAAGTGGGCCCTATGCTGACCAGATTGCAGCTCGGTTTCGCTTAGCCCTGCAGCGCTTAGGAATGAACAAGCGTCACCTGAAGTTGCGCACCGATTTGTTTCGCGCACCTGTGCCCAAAGGGGGACAGATGAGGTTGCTTTGATCTTGGCAGCTTTGACTATGCCGCTGTCACAGCGCAAAATCGGTCATGTCCCAGGCCGATTCGTTATTACGCGCTTCATTCGAGCTGGAGGAGGTATCGTTGCGCCTCCACGGTGGACCGATCTGTGGGGTCGACGAAGCCGGGCGCGGGCCTTGGGCCGGGCCGGTTGTTGCGGCAGCGGTCGTCCTGGATCCGGCGAACATTCCCTTCGGCATAGAAGACAGCAAGGTGCTCGATGCCGATGCGCGCGAATGGCTATACCCGCGCATCTTGGCGAGTTCCCAGGTTGGTATCGGTATCGCCGATGTGGATCGGATTGATCGCGACAACATTCTCCACGCCACGATGTGGGCAATGCAGCAGGCGGTCACAGCGCTCGACGCTTTACCAAGGCTTGCGCTGATCGACGGAAATCGTTCGCCGATGCTGAAATGCGAGGCGCGCGCCATCGTCAAAGGCGATGCGAAATGCCTGTCGATCGCTGCCGCCTCCATCATCGCAAAGGTGACGCGGGATCGCATAATGATCGCGCTCGGCCTCGAGTTTCCAGGCTACGGCTTCGAGCGACACAAAGGGTATGGTACGCCGGAGCACAGCGGGGCGCTGGCACGGTTGGGCGTCACCGCCTATCATCGGCGCTCATTCAAGCCAGTACAGCTGGCCCTGGGGTTCGGCTGAATTTGGCCTGCCTCGTTTGCAATCGAGGCATGTTGCCATGCAGAATTTGGCAGATTTCACAGCGGTCGCGCTGCTGGAAGCGTATGCGAACCGCGCACTTTCACCGATTGAAGTCACGCGCGCGGTGATTGAACGCATCGAACAGGCAGAGCCGAAGCTCAATGCGCTCTATGCGTTCGATCCGGCTGCAGCGTTGACCGCAGCACACATTTCCGAGCAGCGCTGGATCGGCGGTACGGCGCGGGCTCTCGAGGGCGTACCGGTTACAATCAAAGAGAACATCCGTTCCAAGGGCGTCGCGATGCCGCTGGGCACGGCTGCCACCGTTTTGACGCCTGCGATTGACGATGCGCCACCTGCCGCTCGATTGCTTGAAGCCGGCGCGGTCTTGATCGCCAAGACGACGATGCCTGACTACGGCATGACGTCATCAGGGCTGTCGAGTTTTCATCCGCTGACCCGCAATCCCTGGGATCTGGCGAAAAACCCCGGCGGCAGTTCGGCTGGGGCAGGTGCTGCGGCGGCGGCCGGATATGGTCCGCTACACGTTGGAACGGACATCGGCGGCTCGATTCGGCTGCCGGCGTCCTGGTGCGGCGTGTTCGGTATGAAGCCGAGTTTCGGGCGTATTCCCATCGATCCGAGCTATTTTGGGCGGGTTGCCGGGCCGATGACGCGCACGGTGAAAGATGCAGCGCTGCTGATGCGGGAGTTATCCAAGCTTGACCTTCGCGATGGTATGAGCTTGCCGGCGCACTCGATCGATTGGTTGGCACTTGGCCGCGACTTAAAGGGGCTTCGCTTGGGAGTCCTTCTCGATGCGGGCGCCGGGCTGACGGTCGATCCAGAGATAACGCAATGTATCGAAAATGCGGTTCGGCTATTCGCAGCCGCCGGCGCGCTCGTTCAGCCGATACCATCCTTTTTCACGCGCGAAATGCTCGACGGCATGGATCGCTTTTTCCGCCAGCGCGCCTGGCTCGATCTTTCGCTTCTGCCGCGCCATAGGTGCGAGCTGGTGCTGCCATACATTCGACAATGGGCAGCACCTGCCGAGCACTACACGGGGGCGCAGGTGTTCGATGGCGTCAGTCAAATGCTGGCGATGCGGCAAGCGGCGATCGCAGCTTCCGAGCCATTCGACTTCGTGCTGTCGCCGGTCGCACCCGTGCCGGCTTTTGCCGCCGAACTGGCATCGCCGATCAACGATCCACAACGGCCATTCGAGCATATCGCGTTCACGTTGCCCTATAACATGAGCGAACAGCCGTCGGCATCCGTGAATGCGGGATACTCGATGGGTGGCCTGCCCATCGGCCTGCAGATCACGGGCAAGCGTTTCGATGATCTGGGCGTCTTGCAGTTGGCCCATGTTTTCGAACAGTTGCGCGGGCCGCAAGAACCATGGCCAATATTCTGATTCAAGACCCCTCGTTACACGCGCGTTCGATGGCTGACCGTCGCGTGGTGCGCTACTGCTGCGCGCTGGCCCCGACTAGGGTCAGCCCAACCACTGTTGCGCGCCGTGCCGGGAGGCTTCGACTATCATGACCAGACGTTTGCAGGATAGGATCGCGCTGGTGTTCGGTGCGGGATCTATTGGACCGGGCTGGGGCAACGGCAAGGCATGCGCGGTAGCGTTCGCGCGCGCCGGCGCAAAGGTCGTGTGTGTCGATATCGGTCTTGGGGCTGCGCAAGAAACCGCTGGTATTGTCATCGATGAAGGCGGCACGGCAGTGGCGCTCGCCTGCGATGTCACCAAAACCGTTGAAGTTAAAGCGATCGTCGATCGCACAGTGCACGAGTTTGGGCGGATTGATATCCTCCATAACAATGTTGGCCATGCAAAGATGGGCGGGCCGGTAGAACTCAGCGAAGAGGAATGGGACCGCGAGCTGAACGTCAATTTGAAGGGTGTGTTTCTCGCCTGCAAGCACGTGTTGCCGTTCATGGTGGCGCAGGGACGAGGATCGATCGTCAACATTTCGTCGGCGGCCGGATTGCGTTACGTCGGCTATGACTATGCGAGCTATTACACCGCGAAAGGTGGGCTCAATCAGCTCACCGTCGGCCTGGCACTCCAGTACGCCGGGCAAGGGATCCGTGTGAACGCCATTTGTCCCGGGCTGATGGATACCCCGATGATTTACGATCAGATTACCACTGCCTATGGCTCAAGGGCGGAGATGGTAGCAAAGCGGCACGCCGCCTGCCCAACAGGCCGCATGGGCACAGGCTGGGATGTCGCCAATGCGGCGGTTTTCCTCGCTAGCGACGAGGCATCTTATATCAACGCCGTCATTCTCCCCGTCGATGGCGGCCTAACAGCGCGCGCGCTTTGATTGACGCGCCTTCTCAAAACGCGCGACACGCGCTACTTCCTCGCACGATGAACAGCAAAACGTGCGACGAAGGCAATTCATGCAGGTGATCGAAGGCTCAAAGCCAGTGCCGCCAGGCCTGCGAGGCGCGGTGCTGGCGATCGGCAATTTCGACGGCGTTCACCGTGGTCACCAGGCGCTTCTCGCTCAGGCGAGAACAAGTGCAGCGAAGATCGGCGCTCCGGTCGGCGTGATGGTTTTCGAGCCGCATCCGCGGGCCTTTTTCCGGCCCGACCTGCCGCATTTCCGGCTCACCTCGCATGAGCGGCAGATGCAACTGTTGGAAGTTTTGGGGCTCGATCTCGCTATTGTACAGACGTTCGATGCGGCGTTGGCCAAACTTCCTGCCCGCGCTTTCATCGAAGACATACTCGTGGCGCGGCTCGGCGTGCGTCACGTCGTTGTCGGTTACGATTTCAACTTCGGACAAAATCGAGGCGGCACTCCCGAATCGATGCGCACGGCCGGAGCTGAGCTCGGATTCGGCGTTACCGTGGTCCAGCCAGTGGGCAATGGCGGCGGGGTTTATTCGTCGAGTGCAGTGCGTGGATTACTAGCGCAGGGTGATGTGGCCGGCGCCAATCTCGCCCTTGGACACCGCTGGCGGGTCAAGGGACGCGTCATCGGTGGCGCCAAGCGTGGCACCGGGTTAGGCTTCCCCACGGCCAACATTGCGATGCCGATCGGCACGAGTCTTGGTCACGGTATTTATGCTGCATGGGTTTATGTCGACGGCGAACGCCACGCCGGCGCTGCCTACTTCGGAACGCGACCACAATTCGACAACGGCGCGCCTGTGCTGGAAGTTTTCCTAATCAGCTTCGACGGCGATCTTTACGGCCGCGAAATCGGCGTTGCATTCGTCGACTTTATCCGCGTCGATGGAGCCTTCGCAGGTGTCGAGGCACTAAAAGCTCAGATGACGATTGATTGCGCGCGCGCAGCCGAAATTTTGACAGCCGTCGAGCGCGATGATCCGCTCGCAGGCTTGCCGCTGGCCGACGCCTGATAGAAGTCTACCTCAGGCGTGCGTTGCCATGGTTCTGCCGACCCGTCGCACATAAGCCGCATACTCCGACTTGCCAAGCTTCTGCAGCCACGGCTCCATCTGCGCTATCGAGATAAACTCGTACCGCAGCGCGATTTCCTCCGGGCATGATATCTTCATACCCTGTCGTTTTTCGAGCGTCGCGACGAACTGGCACGCTTCGAGCAACGAGTCGTATGTGCCGGTGTCCAACCAAGCGAAGCCGCGACCCATGCGCTGCACATTCAGCTTTCCAGCCTCGAGATAGCAGCGGTTGACATCGGTGATTTCGAGCTCACCGCGCGCCGAAGGTTTGATGTTCGCGGCATGGCGCAGCACGTCGTTATCGTAGAAATATAATCCGGTGACGGCCCAATGCGATTTCGGTGCCGAGGGCTTTTCCTCGAGGCTTGTCGCACGACCTTGGGCATCGAACGCGACCACACCGTAACGCTGCGGATCGCTCACCTCGTACGCGAACACAGTCGCACCGCTGGTGGTGCTCTTGGCGCTGCTCAGCATCGCCGGTAGATCGTGCCCGAAGAAAATATTGTCGCCAAGGATCAGCGCGCACTTGTCGGTTCCAACAAAATCCGCTCCGATTATAAAAGCCTGCGCGAGGCCCTCGGGGTTGGGCTGTATGGCAAAGGTCAACTTGACGCCGAATTGCGATCCATCGCCGAGCAGCGACTTGAACTGAGCTTGATCGTGCGGCGTCGTGATGATCAGAATGTCGCGGATGCCGGCAAGCATGAGCACCGATAACGGGTAGTAGATCATCGGCTTGTCGTAGACCGGCAGCAGTTGCTTCGACAGCCCGAGCGTCAACGGATAGAGACGCGTGCCACTGCCGCCCGCCAGAATTATACCCTTCATACCCAATCCCCTCAGAAACAAATGCTACGTCTTCCGCGCGCCCAAAATTGCCCCGAGGCAGGCATGCATTGCCACCTCCCAATCCGGCATTTCGATGCCGTAGGTGCGCGTTAGTTTAGAAGTATCGAGTTTCGAATAGGCTGGCCGGCGCGCCTTTGTTGGAAAATCCGCCGCCGTGATGGCTTGGACGGGGACTGACGGGCCGCCCAAATCCTTGGACGCGGCCATGATGGCGCGGGCAAATCCGCACCAGCTCGTTTCGTCGGCAGATGCCAGATGAAACACGCCAAACTGTGGTGCATCCGCGGCTTTACCAGAGATAACCGCAGCAATGCGGGCCGTTGCCTCGGCTATGTCGGTTGCAAATGTTGGGCTGCCGCGTTGATCGTCCACGACGCGCAATTCGGGACGTTCGGCTGCCAATCGCAACATCGTCTTGAGAAAATTTGCACCATCGGCGCTGCATATCCATGCCGTGCGCAAGATCACATGGCGCGGGTTGACGAGTGCGACTGCGGCTTCGCCGGCCAGCTTCGACGCACCATAGACGCCCTGCGGTCCGGTGGTATCGGTTTCGACGTAGGGTGTCGTTTTCTGACCGTCGAAAACATAGTCCGTTGAAAAGTGGATGATGGCAGCCCCGGAACGGGCGGCGGCGCTGGAGATTGCAGCGGCACCATCGCGGTTGATCGCGAATGCAGCGGCAGGTTCGTCCTCGGCGCGGTCGACGGCTGTGTAGGCTGCCGGGTTGATCACGACGGAGGGCCGCGCTGCAAAGATCGCATCGGCGAGTTCGGCTGTTCGCATCAAATCATATTCGGGGCGAGCGAGTACGGTCACGGCGAAACCGTGCGCTGGCAGTGCGCGAGCAAGGCTCATCGCCACCTGCCCCTTGCCGCCGATCAGTACCACGCGTTTATTGCCGGTCATGATGTCTCAGCCGTGGTCTCGACGAGGCCGAGGCGCTCGCCACTGTAGACACCGGCACGCAGAGGCTGCCACCAAGATGAATTGTCAAGATACCAGCGAACCGTTTTCTCGATTCCGGTATCGAACGTTTCCATCGACCGCCAGCCGAGCTCGGTCTCAATCTTGGTCGGATCGATGGCGTAGCGGCGGTCGTGGCCGGGCCGATCCTTGACGTAGGTGATCAGCGAACGCCGGGGTTTGTTGGCGGGCCGCAATCGATCGAGGATGTCACAAATCGAGTGCACGACAGTCAGGTTCTCCATCGGCGCGCGGCCGCCGACGTTGTAGGTTTGGCCGACGCGGCCCTTCTCGACGACGAGGGCCAACGCCTTCGCGTGATCGTCGACATATAGCCAGTCGCGCGTTTGCAAACCGTCACCGTAGACCGGCAGCGGCTTGCCTTCGAGCGCGTTGAGGATGACGAGCGGGATCAACTTCTCGGGGAAGTGATAGGGGCCGTAGTTATTCGAGCCGTTGGTGATCACGGTCGGCAGGCCGTAGGTTTCATGCCATGCACTGACGAGATGGTCGGAGGCAGCCTTGCTGGCCGAGTACGGTGACCGCGGATCGTAAGGTGTGGTTTCGAGGAAATATCCTTCCGGCCCGAGGCTGCCGTACACTTCATCGGTCGAGACGTGAAGGAAGCGGAATGCGGATTTGCGCGGTTCCGGCAGGGCGCCCCAATAGGCTCGCGCGGCCTCGAGCAGGGTATGGGTGCCGACGATATTCGTGGTGATGAATTCGGCAGATCCCGTAATCGAACGGTCGACGTGGCTTTCGGCCGCCAGATGCATGATTGCATCGGGCTGGACTTCGGCAAGGATGCGATCCATGGCGACGCGGTCGCAAATGTCCGCCTTCACGAAGCGGTAGCCGGGATTGTTCTCGATTGATGACAGGGAAGTCAGGTTGGCCGCATAGGTGAGCACATCGACGTTGATGACCTGCCAGCCTTTCACCGCCACCAGATGCCGGCAAAGTGCCGATCCGATAAAGCCTGCGCCGCCTGTAACCACGACTTTCATGTGTTCTTGTCTTTCAAAAAAGCGGAGGTAGATCGCGGAACAGCGGCAATTTCATATCCTTGTCGGACAGGACGGCGTCGGCAGTTTTGACCGGCCACGCTATGCCCAAATCCGGATCGTTCCAAATGACACCGCCGTCGTTTGCCGGCGCATAGACGTTCGACACCTTGTAGAGCACTTCAGTGTCCGGTTCGAGCGTGCAGAAGCCGTGCGCGAAGCCGATCGGCACCAGGATCTGTGTCCAGTTCTCAGCCGAGAGCTCGGCGCTGACGTATTTCCCGTAGGTGGGTGACGCACGCCGCAGGTCAACCGCGACGTCGAGGATGCGGCCCTTCGTAACGCGGACGAGCTTGTCTTGGCCGAATGGGGCGGTTTGAAAATGGAGACCGCGGATCGTGCCCACAGTGGCCGATCGCGAGTGATTGTCCTGCACGAATTCTATGGTGATGCCGGCTGCTGCCAAGGCAGCACGGCTGTAGACTTCCGAGAAGAAGCCGCGCGCGTCGCCGAAGCGCTTGGGCCGGATCAACTTGACGTCCGGTATCGCCAATGCCTCGATATCCATCATTTGTCCGTCTGTGTGCTGGAAACTTGATACCTGATAGCGGTTCAAGAGTGCGCGGCACAAGCAACTATTTTCCGATCAGACGCGCGGCTGTGGCTCGCAGACGACATCCAGATGACCTGGCCACTCCATCAGGCTAGGCTCGAAGGATCGATTCTTGACGATCCGACAATCAGCGAGACGCAGATGAACTTGACCAGCAACTGGAATTATCCGACTTCGATCAAATTCGGAGCTGGCCGCATTGCCGAGCTAGCGGCCGTGGTGAAATCCGCTGGCATCAAGCGTCCGTTGCTCGTCACGGATCCGGTGCTGGCGAAACTGCCGATTGTCGCCAACGCAGTCGCCTTATTGGAAGCCGCCGGGCTGCCAGCACAAGTGTTCTCCGACATCAAGCCGAACCCTATTGC